>JADFXB010000087.1 GCA_015233935.1 Magnetococcales bacterium
CCCCAAAAAGATGATGATCAATATCGTCACCGCCAGGGTGGCGATGGCCAGTTTCAGTAAAAGTTCGTTGACCTTTTCCTTGGCGGTTTCCCCATAGTTGCGGGTGACCGAGACAAAGACATTGCTGGGAATCAGGGTGCCCTTCAAGGATTCCATGCGGGCCAAAAGATCATTGGCCACCGTCACCCCGTTGGACCCCACCTTTTTGGCGATGGCAATAGTAACTGCCTGGGCACCATTGGCCTTGGGGGTGTTTTCCTTGTAGGAAGGACCGGTGTAATAGGTGACCATGCGT
Source organism: Magnetococcales bacterium (assembly GCA_015233935.1). Lineage (GTDB taxonomy): Bacteria > Pseudomonadota > Magnetococcia > Magnetococcales > JADFXB01 > JADFXB01. The sequence continues at coordinate 296 of JADFXB010000087.1, forward strand.
TCGGTATCTTCCGGTCCGGCAATAATGCGGGCCACATCGCTCACATAGACCGGGGAATTATGACGGGTTCCCACCACCAGACGGGAGATATCATGGGCATTGCGCAGGAAGGCACCGGTGAAAATTTGCATGCCGGTATCCCCGGCTTCCACACTACCCACCCCTTGTTCGCTGTTGGCGGTCTGGATGGTTTGGGCAATTTGATCCATGGAGATGCCAAATCCTGCCAGCCGCTCCGGCAGAACTTCCACCCGAATTTGTTCGTTGCGACCACCTACCACAAAGCCCTGGCTGGAATTTTCCACCTCTTTCAGCCGTTGCATGACATCCAGAGCCAGTACTCGCAGGGAGCTGTCATTGATATCGTTGGACCACAGGGTGAAGGCCACGGTGGGCACATCATCCACCGCTTTGGGTTTGATCAATGGTTGTTGGACGCCGGGTGGAATCTTGTCCATATTGGACATGATCTTGTCCCGCAACTTGACCACCGACACTTCCAGGTTTTGTCCCACGTCAAATTCCACGGTCACCATGGCAGCACCGCGCATGGAGGCGGAGTAGACATGTTTGACCCCGGAAATTTCACTCATGATGCGTTCCAGGGGATCCACCACCAACACCGACACCTGTTCCGAATTGGCCCCCGGATATTGGACAAAAATATCCACCATGGGGACGGAAATTTGCGGATCTTCCTGCCGTGGTGTCAAAAAGAGACCCAACAGTCCCAGAGCCAGACAGGCCAGCAGCAACAGGGGTGACAAGGGAGAGTGGATGAACGCCTGGGCCATGCCACCCGCAACGCCCAGTTTGTGGGCGGGTTCAGGTCTGCCAGGCTGGGCATTGGAAGGGGTAGGGTTGCTCATGGTTCGGCGATGTTCCCAATCAAGGAATCAACATGAATGTGGGACGAATGGCTTGATCCAAGGGTAAAGGGTGACCACCCGATGTGGGTTGTCACCCCTCCCTGTGCGACTATTTTTTACTGCCTTCTTTGCTTGGTTGTTCGCTTTTCCAGGTATCTGGCACATTGCTGGGCGGGGTGGTGAAAATACGTTCACCCACCTGAATACCGGAAAGCACACCCACCGTTTGATCATCCACAAAGCTGCCCAGACGAACCATGCGCAGTTCAGGTTCGTTGGTGGCGGTCATTACGTAGATGGCGGGCAAACTTCCGCGCCAGACCACCGCACTTTTGGGGACCATGGGTAAATTTTGAATCGGGGTGGTAATGTCAGGGACCATCACTTCTGCGTACATGCCAGGGCCACCAGGGGCATCCTGGGGCAGGTCCAGTTTGACGGTCACCGTATGGCGTTGGGCGTCGGCCATGGGATAAATTTGGGCCACACGGGTTTGAATACGAGTATTGCCCACATCCAGCTTGGCAGGAATAATCATGCCTTTTTGAATACCTGGCATCAAGCGGGCAGGCACATCCACCTGAATCTGTAAATTACGGGTGTCAGCGAAGGCCAGCAAAGGCATGCCCGGTTGCACCGTGTCCCCTTTTTCCACACTCTTGCGGACGATCACCCCGGAAAAGGGGGCGATGGACTTGGTATCCCGCAGACGGGCCTCAATCTCTTGCAACTTGGCCTTGGCCTGGGTGATGGCGGAACGGGCCGCATCGATCTGGGTGCCTTGGGCATAAATTTGGGCACGTCGCTGAATTTCTGGATTATCCCGCCCTACCATGGAGGACATGGGTTTGGCAAACATGTCATCCATCATTTTGGGCATGCCCATACCCATGGCATCCGCAGAATCGGGACCGGTCATCACCTGACGGGTGTACTGCACCCGGGAGTTGCGCAGATTGGCCTCTGCATTGCGCAAGTTGGCGAGAGCCGCTTTTTCCTGGGCCAGTAAATCATCATCGTTCAAGGCCAGCAACACGGTCCCCGCCTTAAACCAGTCCCCTTCCACACCAGCCAGAAAGACTACCCGTCCTGGCAACTGGGCAGAAAACGACACCTCCTTCAAGGGAACCACGGTTCCACCCAGGGTGGAGGTGGACCCAATGGAACCAGCCTGAACTGTGATAATGTTACCCGATTGCATAGTCTCCAAGGGAGCCGCCATGGCCCCTGATGAAATCAGCACCGCCGCCAATACGGCCTTCAAAAGGGGAAAAGGTCGTTTGATGATGCTCATGAATCAGGCTCCTCCAGCCACTGGCCGATGTCTAAATCCTGGAAATTAAGCATGGTGAACGGGCGTTTTCCTTACGGAACGCCCGTTCACCCTTTCTTCACAAGGCGAGAAACCGTAATGGATTACTTCACCCGCCCCATAACGGCAAAGCTCTTGATGAACGGTCCCGCCATACGCGGATCCTTCACCATGGCACCGTAGTCACCCACCTTGAATTTCAATTGACCAAAGGTGTAAGCCTTGCCAAGACCAAACATGCCAATCTCATCTTTGATCCACTTCAGCCAGTTGTCCTTGCTGGCACGCAGATCCCAGTTGAGCTTTTCACCCTTCATGGTGTCGTAGCCGCCTTGTTTGACAATCTTGCCCCCCTGCACCACCACCACTGCCCGTGGGGAATCCTCGCCGTCAAACCCGTAGCCGATCACGGAATTGAAATCGATCTTGGCCAAAGCGTCCGAAAGATCGGGTTCCTTGTTCCACTCTTGTGCATAACCATTGGCCCAGTCAGCCGAAAACAAATCTGCCATTTGTCAAGCCTCCCATACGTGTGAAACCCATAACACTACATTAATTCCTGATCTTATATCAAGAATATCAATCCTTTCAATGCCGTTGGCATTGATTGCCATCCTTGGTTCTTCTCGCTTAATCCGCCAAGTATAAGGAGATCGTTTCACCTCGTCCATGGCCTAAATGCGCCTTCCCCTCTTTTCTTGTCAAATATAGCAGCATTGATAGAGTTAGTAAATAATAATATTAGAATATTCTAAATTACTAAGCAAAGCAAGGAGTAACCCCCCATCATCCCTGGAGAACCACCATCACCATGCCCGCCACCATCAAGGCGGCCCCGGTAAGCCGGTGACGAAACCCTTCCTCCCCAAACACCAGATGACCGATCACCACCCCAAAGAGAACGGAAGATCGTTTGATGGCAATCACATAGGCCACCATGCCAAGAGAGATAGCCGCCATGTTGGCATAGATCATGGCCGCCATGACTGCTCCCAACAAAAGCAGGTAGGGTGCATGATTGTAGAGGAGTGTGACCATTTGCTGACGTTTGGACCACACAGGCAGGGTGAGAATCAGGGTTTGAATGAGTACCACCATGAGGGAATAATAAAGAGGGGTGCTCTCTTGCACCGCTATTTTATCCAGGTTGGCACTCACTCCCCAAATGATGGCCACCCCCAGCATCAGGCGTGCCCCCCGATGGTTAAACAAGGCATGCCAGGGGGCCAGCCAGCCCCGATGGGCCTCCTCCCGTTTTAACCACCAGGTGCCCAGAGCCATGAGCACAACCCCAAAGCTGCCCGCTGGCGAAGGCACTTCACCGATCATCAAAGGAGAGGTGAAGAGCAAAACCACTGGCGAAAGGGCGATCATGGGAATCACCAGGGAGATATGGGAGTGGGTGATGGCATGAACATAAAAGGTGGTGGCCAGGGCGTTGAGCAGGGCAGAACCACAGGCCGCTCCCCAAAACAGAGGGGTGGTGACAGGATGGTCCAACCACAGAATGGGCAGCAAAAAGGGAATGGCAGGCCAAAAAAAGGCGAGGGCCAACAACGAGGGGTCCACCTGACGGGAGAGTTTTTTGCCCAGCATATCCTTGCTGGCATCCAGCAAGGCGGTGAGAAAGGCAAAGATCAACCATTCCAAGGGATTGTCTCCCGACCGTTGCAGAACCGCATCAGGTAAGTGTCTACTCGCAAATATGTAGTTCCGGGTGTATCAGACGGTCGCCTTCCAACAGAAAACATGCCATCTCCATGCGACCTTCCGTGTTCATGGCGATGATCACCTGCAAGGCATCGGGATAATAAAGTTCTGCCAGGTCACGAGAGGAAGGATTGGTAGAGGCGTGGGGATGGCTGTGATAAATGGCCAAAAGTTGCCGCCCCTCCTCACGAATGGTGCGAAAAGCCGCAATTTGTCCCGCCGGTTCTGCCAGAAAGGTGTGTTCACCCTCGGCTATATTGACCAAAGGATGCCAATGGCTCACGGTTTGCCCGCTGCCAGAGAGCAATCCCACACACTCCCGTGGCAGGCTGCGTTGGGCGTGGCTAAACATTTTATTGATAATGGAACGGGGAATGATCCACACGTTTTCTCTCCCTGAAACACCTTCCTCCCGCACCATTGGGGGAGCGGCATCGCTGCCACCTCCCCAATTATCACAAGAGAGGAAGGGATTCAAGGAGGGGAGGGAGGTAAGAAGCCGACAAACCCTTCACAAATACTTGTGGCAAAGGAATCGGAGGAGTCAAACTTCACCGTATGGGCTGCTGATGGAGGCAAATAGGAAATATCGGTGCGGTCCCGATATCCAACCCTGATTCCTGCCCCCTCCCAACAAAAATCAGCCGCCACTCCCAAATCCTTAATGTTGACGATCTGCACCTCACTTCCAGGCTTGTATCGCACATGCAGAAAACCAACCTGGTTGACCACTTGGTTTTCATCCACATAGCGTAAGCTGCAACCTGAAAGGCTGGCCAGAAGAAGAGCCAGGATCAGGGGGGGGGTAAATCCTGATTGGTTAGCATTCATTTCTATTTAGTTCCTGGTGGAATAATGGCATCCTTCCCCTTCTGTATTTGCGTCGTTTGAGAATCAATGTCAGCTTTTATTAAATTTGCGAAAGCGGTTTTTAGCTGTGAGTTAGACGCTAATAATTTAGCTGCATTGCCTGTGGCAAAGCTTTGCGTCACCCCATGTTTTATACCTTCAGAAGAAAAATTCATGGTTGTCAGAACCGAATTGATATCTGGCTGCCCAGCCTTGTCTCTGCACAGTGGGAGAGCCAGGGCCTCAAATCTTTTATATCCAAACACAAGTTTTGCAGGTGCGTTCAGGCTGAGGTTAAAGCCCACATCTGTTCCAGTGTAAAGTTGGATACGCTTTCGTACTTTTTGTCCATATTCATCAAAACAATCTTTTCCTGCAGCGTTAAGGTCTATTGGTGAAGGTGTGGGCGATACCATATTTAGAGCCGCATCCCCGGTTGCAAGGGTCTGGTTGAGGTTAACGTTGTGGAAATCATTGAAGAAGTGAACTGTACCCAGCGAGTTGATGGTTTCATCCCCTACCGGGGGAGAGACGACCACTTCCGTTCTGCTGTAACCAAGGCTTGCCTTAACCCCGACTTCCGGTGTTCCCTCCACATCCAAACCAATGGAAGTACCCGTCCCCACAAAGATGGCATTGCCGCAGCCTGCCACCAGCAAACCCACCAAGGATGAAAGGATCATAAGATTAATTTTCATGGTGTTGCTTTCCCTTGCTATTGTTTAGTGATTACTCATGCGTATGAACGGGTGCCCTGATCATCTATAATCAAGGCCATTTTGCGGGGTGAATCCTCCAGTTCCGCAATCCCAATATGGGTCCAACGGTCATACTCACGGATTACCTGATCATACTCCAGTGAACTGTCACGAATAGCCTTGACCACCTCATCAGGGGTCATATCCTTCACGTGGATGTCCGCAGCCAAACCAAACATGTGCTTGCTCTTGATGGACCCCCCTACGGCCTTGTTTACCCCTGGTGACCGATAGCCACTGTTGATCATAATGGGGCGATTTCCCAAGACTTTCCTTACATCCTCCAGAAAAGCTGCCAAACGGGTTAAATTTTCAATAATCTCCTGGTCAGGCGTGTTATCTAAACCCTGTTGGTTGGTAACAGTCAGCTCTTCCAATGAAAAATGTTCTGATAGTTTCAACGAAGGCCCCCTATTCCAGAGAATGATTTCACCCCAGTCCTTGTAATAAATAGGAATAAGGAAAGCAAGAAAAAACTGTATTACTAATAAAAAATGTTACATATGCAGTTTTACTTTAAACTAAGTTTTATTCCAAGAGCGAGCCTCTTATTTTCCAATACAAAATTGGGAAAAAATTCCTTGCAAGATATCCTCATTGCTCACCACACCCACCATCTCCTCCAAAGCAGCCAAGGCGGCCCGACAGTGCAGGCTGGCGATTTCCAAAGGACCGGAACGGACCAACATCTCCTGAGCCAGACGGGTCTCCTGCAACGCCAGCTCCACCGCCTGCCGATGCCGCTCCGCCATCAAGATGCCCCCTCCCTCGCGGGGCAAAGGAGCCAACAGGGTGGCGATGGCATGCAATAAATCCTCCACCCCTTCCCCGGTTCGGCAGGAAAGAGTCACCACCGGCCAAGGGATATGCGCAAGAGGTGGTGGCGTCCATTGGGCGGGTTGACAATCCCGCTTGTTCCATACCAACAGGCCGGGTTCTTGCCCATGTTTGGACAGCTCTTCCATATCTTCCTGGCTTATCCCCTGGCTGGCATCCAGCAACCAGAGAATGCCATCCGCCGTGGTCAACCGCTGCCTGCTGCGGGAAACGCCTATCTGCTCCACCATATCAACGCTCTCCCGCAAACCCGCCGTATCCACCAGGCAGACCGGGATGCCCCGAATGGTCAACTGGGCGTCGTTCATGTCGCGGGTGGTACCGGCAATGGGGGTGACAATGGCCTTTTCCTCCCCTACCAGGCGGTTGAACAGGCTGGACTTGCCCACATTGGGTCGCCCGGCAATCACCAAGTGCACCCCCTGGCTCAACTGTCGTCCCAACAGGCTGGTATCCTGCAACCGCTGCAACCCACTCACCACCTCCGTCAGGCGACGATTCAATTGTTGACCATCCGCTGGATCGATCTCCTCCTCGGCAAAATCTACCATGGCCTCCATGTGGATGAGGGCTTCCAGTAAACGATCCCGCAACTTGAAAATGTGATTGGACAGAGAGCCACCCATCTGGCGACTGGCCTCCCGCGCCACCACCAGGCTGGAGCTGTGCAACAATTGCATCATGGCTTCCGCCTGCACCAAATTCATCTTGCCATTTCGACAGGCGCGTAAGGAAAACTCTCCCGCTCCCGCTGCCCGAATGCCTTGCTGATGGAGCAACGCCAAAATACGTCTCACCACCACCGGTGCCCCATGGCCATGCAACTCCACCATCTCCTCCCCAGTAAAAGAATGGGGGGCAGGAAAAAAGACCGCCAGCATGGTGTCCAAAATTTCTCCCTCATCCATGAAAGAAACCCGCTGCATCCGGCGAGGTGGCAAATGGTGGCGTCCCAGTGGGGAACCATCAGGCCGTTGCAAAAGTGGCAGGAGTTTGTCCACCATGCCCGCTGCACCACTCAAACGCAACACCGCTACCCCGGAAACCCCTGCCGGGGTGGCAAGGGCAACAATGGGACTATCCTCCAGAAGGGGCAAACGAACCATGGCATCACTTCCTGCTTGGAAGAGGGATGAAAAAATGCTACATCTTAATGAAAATCCGCCCTGCTCTGCAATTCATGGTGGTGATATCCCCTTCCACTGTCAATGAGACCTTCCCTATGGGCATCGAACAGCCGGTTGTTCTCTCCCATGTACACCAACCCTATTTTGCCGTCACCTTACAGCCGGGGAAGGCCCTGCCCCACGCTTTACGCTGGCAGCCTCCTTTGACCGCCCAAATTCTCCTCTCCAGGGATTTGCTCAGCCAGTCTTTGCAAGAAGATGCACCCGAACAGGTGCTTCTTTATGGAGAAACTGCCAAAGGACTTTTGCCCCTTGTCTGGCAGGGGAAGGAGGGGTTCAACTTTGCCCTGGATATGTCCGCCTGGCTTGCGATAATGCAGCAGGAAACCTACCGCCCGGTACATGGCAAACCCTTTTATGCCTCGTTGCCCTTTCACTATAAAAAGGTTCCCGCCCTCTTTCGTACCGGAGCCGAATATATCATCCAGCGGTTGCCCTCCCGTGCCGCCAGGGCCACCCTCTTCACCCCGTTCAATATCGGTGGCGAACTGCTCACTCACCTATGGCAGGGAGCTTCCCGCCATGGTCCTTGTGTCATCCTCACCCATGACATGGAATCGGCGGTGGCTTTTGATTGGATCGATCCCATCATGGCCCTGGAAGGAGAGGTGGGGTGGGTGGCGGAATGGATGGTGATTCCCCGCCTCTATCCCATTGACCACCAAGCCCTAAAACGATTGCTGACCGCCGGGCACCACATAGGTTTGCACGGTATCTGGCACTCCAACGCCGAACCCTTTCTTGCCCCTGAACGCCTGCAACAAGAGTTCACCGCCCTTAAGCCCTTCATGGAAGACTATGCCATCCAGGGATATCGGGGTCCGGGCTGGTTTCGCACCCACACCCTTGACAAGGTGCTGGCAGACTTTTTTCAGTATGATCTCACCGTGTTGGACAACGATTTCTGCTGCCCCGCCATGCCCGGTGGGGTGGGTAGCTCCCGCCCCTTCCGACGCTCCAGCGGGTTGGCGGTCTTGCCCTGCTCCCTTCCCTTCGAGGCCCCCCTTTTCCGGGGGGTGGAACCGGAACAATTGGTGAGCTACTGGTCCCCCAAGCTGGATTATCTGCGGCGCACCGGTGGGGTTGTATTGATCAATACCCATCCCGAACCAGGTTATCTGGCACGCCCCGGTATGCCAAAGGCCTACGGTCACCTGTTGCATATTCTTCGCCAACAAGGTTGGCAGGCCATGCTCCCCAGCACTTTTGTGCAGGAGTGGTTATGAAGCCCCAGGCCTTCGCCCAATTACAGGCGGTGCAACAGGAACATTGGTGGTTTCGCCATCGCCAACGCTTGCTGTGCCAATGGCTGGACCCCTTGTTTCCCAAGCCGGTGACCAGGGTGTTGGACTTTGGCTGTGGCAGTGGCAGTAATTTGTCTTTGTTGGGAAGCTTTGGTCCGGTGGTGGGTTTGGACCCCTCCTTGACAGGATTGACCCTGGCCAAGGGAGTTTACCCACAGGCCAGTCTGGTGCAGGGGGATGGCAACCAGGTAGCCCGATTGTTTGCACCCGCCTCTTTTGATCTGATCGGGGTGTTTGGGGTGCTCTACCACCAGAATATTCAAGATCCTCTCCAGGTATTGCAACAGCTTCAGCAACTCCTGGCCCCCGGTGGTTACCTGCTGCTCGCCGAAGCCGCCTTTCCCATGCTCTACCGTCAGCACGACCGCCAAGCGGCAGGGGCAAGACGTTTTCATCCCCGCCAAATGGTGACCCTGCTGGAGGAGGCCGGGTTGCTGGTGGAAAGGTCCACCTGCTGGAATCTGCCCGCCTTTTTTCCCGCTGCCCTGTTGGCTCTCGTGGATAACCTGCTTCTCCAGGAAGGAGATACCATCGGCGAGTTGACCTTACCCCCTGTCTGGCTCAATCAGTTTCTTTATCACTTGTTGACGGTGGAAAGCTGGATGATCGGTCACGGGGTGAGCCTGCCCCTGGGGGTCTCCCTCATGTGCCTGGCGCGGAAGGCTGACGAGACCGCCAATTGTGGGTGAACTCCTGTTGCAACAAGGTCGCTACATCTACCCCTTGCCCACCATACCAGGAGTGGAGATCCCGTAATCCCTCTTCCAAAGTGACTTTGGGAGTGAATGCCAACCATTCTTTTGCCTTGCCAGAATCAGCCAACAGTCGCAACACATCCCCTGGACGGGGGGCATCAAACTGAATGGTCGCCTCTGCCACCCCCACCACCTGGGCGATGTGTTGCGCCAATTGCAAAATGGTCACCTCCTGGCCACTACCCAGATTGATGATCTGTCCGACGGCCTGTTCCTGTTGACCAGCCAGTAAAATACCCCGCGCCGTATCGGAGACATGGGTGAAATCCCTGGTTTGTTGACCATCGCCAAAAATGATCATGGGCAAACCCGCCATGGCCCGCAGCATAAATTTGGGGATCACCTCCCCACTATCCCCTTCATGATGGCAGCGGGGACCAAAGGCGTTGAACGGGCGCACCACCACCGTGGGATAGCCGTAACTATGCCAGTAAGCCCTGGCATACCCTTCCCCCGCCAGTTTGGAAGCCCCATAGACGGTGCTGGGCAGAGTGGGATGCTCCTCATCCATGGGGACTCGGCGGGCGGTTCCATAGACCTCGGAGGTGGAAACCTGAATAAACCGCTCCACCTGAGCCTCCATGGCCAGGCGCAACAGGTTCAGTGTGGCGGAGGCGTTGACCTCATGATTTTCCCAGGGGGCATGCAGCGAATGGCGCACCCCCAGACAGGCCAGGTGGTAGACCCGCTCTACCCCTTTCAGCAGGACGGACATCTTCTCCTGCTGGCGAATGTCCACCACCTGTAAGTCCAACTGGGGAAGTCCGGCCAGATTGGCAGCCTTGCCATTGACCAGATTGTCCACCACCACCACCTCTTCCCCCGCCGCAACCAACTGACGGGTCAGTTCGGAGCCGATGAAACCTGCACCACCAGTAACCATCACCCGTTTGTTGCTCATGGGTGGTTCCCCCGGTAGAGACGGCTCAAGCGGGTCTGCTCTGCCATCAATTTTTGCTGGGCCTCTTCCAGGATAAGGATCACCCGCAAGGCCGCCTCCCCATCCATCAGGGAGGGAGTCTGACCACGGGATACCTGCACAAAATGGTCCATCACTCCCGCCAACGCCTCCTTTTGCCCCACCTGGGGAGAGTAAATGTCACCAATGCGATAGCCAGGGGTCAGCTCATAGCGTTGATCATCGTTCATGAACTCAACGCCGCTGTTGTAAATTTTAATCTTTTCCGCCTGTTGCAAATCATCCCACACCAGCATTTGCCGGGAGCCACCCAGGATTACCCGGCGAACTTTGGTGGGAGACATCCAGCTTAAATTAAAATGGGCCATCTTGCGGCTGGCAAAGTGCAAGGTCATATAGGCAATATCCAGCCGCTCTGGATGAAAATGGGCAAAACCGGAGGCCTCCACCGCCACCGGCTGCTCCCCAATGAGGTAATCCATGATGGCCAGATCATGGGGGGCCAGATCCCACAAAACATTCACGTCCGATTGGAACAGCCCCAGATTGATACGGGTGGAATCATAATAGGTCAGCTCCCCCAGGTTACCAGAACCCAATATTTTATGAATGGCGGTGACCGGCGGGGAAAAAAGAAAGGTATGATCCACCATCAAAGTCTTGCCCACCTTGTTGGCCAGGGCAATCAAATCCCGTGCCTGCTCGCTGGAGATACACAGGGGTTTTTCCACCAGCACATGCTTGCCATGCTCAAGTGCCAGTTTGGCCAACGGATAATGGGTGGCCACCGGGGTTGCGATGATCACCGCATCCAGTAAAGGATTGGTCACCAGCTCTTCCCCATCCGCAACCACGCTAAGGTGTGGATAGGCCTCCCTTACCTTTTGTCGCCGTTCCTCTTTGCCATCGGCCACCATGGCCAGGATCATGGCGCGTTGGCTGGCCACATTGCGTACCAGATTAGGCCCCCAATAACCATAACCCACCACTCCCACCCGCATGGACATCATCATCCCCCCCAAAATAAAGGATTGCCGGAAGGCTAAATCTTTGCAGTTGCCAGTTTGGCGAAACTATCGGTCACATTCAACCACCCTTTCCAACTTTGGCAGGATTGCCATAGACCGTCATGTCGTTCTCCACGTTTTGCAATACCACGCTTCCCATGCCGATCAATGCCCGGTCTCCAATCTGGACATGCTCGCGGATGACACAGCGGCTGCCCAAATAGCATTGGCGGCCCACTTTGACGTTACCGGAAAGGCAAACGCCGCTGGCCAGGGAAGAATAATCACCAACCACGCTGTCGTGGCTTAGGACCGACTGGGGCAAGACCAGGACGTGCTGACCGATTTTTGAGTTGGAACAAAGGGTCACCATGGGAAAAATCACACTTCCCGGTCCAATGGTTGCAGAGGGAGAAACTACGGCACTGGGATGGCAAATGATGGCGAATCGATCCAGACCAACCCCGGTCCGTTGCAGAATGGCCTCCTTGTGCAGGGTGCTGTGGATGCTGCCAATGCCATTGATGAACAGGCAAGAGGGATAGTCCAAGGCTTTTGCCAAAGGCCCCAGGATGGGTAAACCTTGAAGCTGGTTGTGGGGGAACGGGAAGGAATCGTCCAGGAATCCCATGCAGTTAAATTTTGTTTTTTTTCCCGCCTTGTTGATGTGGTGAAGGATATCCAAAAGATCGATGGAATTGCCGCCGACACCAAGAATAATGATGGGTTGGGCCATGGATGGCTCTTTACCTCCCCAAAAAGATTGCCGGAGTTTAAATTACCCGTTATGCTTCCACCAGTTTGGCGAAAATGCCAGCCAACTTCAACCAACCATTCGAGACTTCTTTATCCATGCCGCACCTTTTCTTGACCGGTCATCCCAAGCCGCAGGCCGGGGAGGGACTGGTTTGTCCTGTAAACAGAACCTTGCTCATTCTGTGGCTGGTGTTCCTCACCCTGCTTTGTCAAATCCCCCTGCTTTCCCCCCAGTTCATGCCTACCCATGACAACATGAACCGGTTTGCCATGTTTTATCCCCTTTACAGCCACCTTACCTTGCAGGGTGAGCTGCCTTTGTGGCTTCCCCATGTCAACTATGGGGTGACCTATTTTTATATGCAATTCAATAGCCTCTCACCCAGTCTGGCTTTAATGGCCGGGCTGGGTTGGCTGTTTAATGTGGATAATGTTCTCATCCTCTTCAAGCTTTCCATGGTGGTGGATGCCTTGTTTTTTACCTTTTCCATGCTGTTGCTGGTGGAAGAGTTGCTTCCTGAATCCCGGCTGGCCCGCTGTCTGGTGTTGGTGGGCAGCATCTTGACCTCCTCCTGGATGGAACAGCCCTACCTTAATTTTTATGTCTATTACGCCCTGCCCCTGGTGATCTTTTTGCTGGTACGTTTTATTCGCCGCAAAGAATCGGGCTATTTCTGGGCGGCAGCTCTGGTGGAATTGATGTCGTTTATGGGCAACGTGGCCTATTTTGCCCCTTTGCACTTTTGGGGTTTGCTGCTTCTTTTTCTGCCCACCCTTTACAAACAGCCTTCCCTGTTGCGAGCCTTGTTTGGCAAGGGTTCTTTACTGATGTTTTGTGGCCTGGCCCTGGTTGCCGGAACTTTGGCCTATTTTGCCATCCACTCCCTGGATTATTTAACCCTCCTCTCCTACGGAAGGGACGCTGCCGATGGTCAGGTCTCCCCCAGGCATTTTCTCAATTATGGGCGTGGTTCCCTGGCCAATATGGCCAGCGGTCTGTTGACCGGTGGCTTTTTGCATTTTGACAATACCTATTACATGGGATTGTTACCCCTGGTACTCTTCTTCTATGGATTATTGGTTTATACCCATCCTTTGTTTGTCGGGTTTGCCCTCTTCATCCTCTTGCTGGTGGCCCTGTCGGTGGGGGGAGCAACGGCTTTGATGGTCTATCTTTATTTGCCGGGCATGAACCTGTTTCGCCATGTGGGGATGGTGTATGGTTTGGTCAAGGTGCTTTTATTGCCCGCCGTGGGAATGCTGGTGCAGGCAATGGTGACATCCACAATCGCCAAACGTCCCTCCTGGCTCAATGTGGCCATGCTGCTATTGGTGGCGGCGATCCTGCTGGATGGCTGGTGGGTCTGGCGTCCCTACGATAATCAATTGGTTTATGAAAAGAGCGAATTCATGCGGGCGTCCTGGTGGATTGCCCCTGCCTTGCGGGTGCTTCTGTATGGCCTGGTGGTGGTATGGTTGTGGCGGGATTCCAAACGATTATTGCCAGGGTTGCTGCTGGCCTTCTTTGTGGATGTGGCCATTTTTCAACTGCAAGTGGTGGTCACCACACCCTTGGCCAGTCGGGAGATCCCGGCATCCACCTTTGACCGGCGTCCCATCACCTTTCTTGCCGAGCGACAGAAAAAAGTGGATGCCAGCTCTC
>JADFXB010000088.1 GCA_015233935.1 Magnetococcales bacterium
AAAGCTTCGCTCCCCCTACCTGTCCAATGAGTGATTTTTTCCCTTTAATTGAATCATTCAACAATAAAAATCATATTGAAACACCAATCCCCTGAACACACCCAACGTAACACCAACTTTGTCGGGTATGCTCAGAGGTTATGCCGCCATTCCCCCTATTCCTGGGAAAGAATATGGGGAAGAATCGCCTGGTAGGTTTTGGGCAGGGACCACTCCTGCTCTCTGGCAATGCGGGCCATGTCGTCATATTCCGGCTTGCGAATGCCACCACTCTCCTTGTAGGAAACCTTGCCCCAAGGGGTTTGACAACTCTGTTTTTGCCGAACCTGAATCAACCGCTCCATGCGTTCAATCCGCACGCCAATGGCGGTGGAATGGGTCAATAAGGCCTTGGCCATTTCGTATTCATCCCCTGGGGTGACCATCACCTCCACCCGTACCGCCGGACGACCCTTCTTCATGGTCATGGGCAGGACAGCCACATCCAGGGCACCCATTTCAAACAATCTCTCCCACAACAGGCCATACCATTCCGGGGGCATGTCATCAATGTTGGTTGAAAGCAATACCACCGAATCCCGCTGAAAGCCCTGGGACTGGGATGTTTCCGAACGTTGACCCAGAATGCGAATGGCGTTGGCCCGGCCTTTCAGATGGCGACCACCCAATCCCACACCAATGGCATCAATGGCAGTAAACCCAGACGGACCAAACCGATTCACCAGACAAGCCAAAATGGACGCCCCAGTGGGCGTCACCATCTCCCCTTCCACCGGATCCGGCTTGAGAGGAATTTGAAATTTGCGAATCAATTCGGCCACTGCTGGCACAGGTACATTCATCACACCATGGGCGCAACGTACCGTACCCGTTCCCGTGACCAAGGCGGTTGCCGATACCTCTGTTACCCCCAAACGCCACCAGGCAAAGGCTGCTGCACAAATATCGATGATGGCGTCCACCGCACCCACTTCATGAAAGTGGACCTCGTCGGCAGGAAGTCCGTGGACGATGCCCTCCGCCTGCGCCAACACACCAAATATCTCTTTGGCCTTGCTCTTGACCACCTCATCCATGGCCGAGGCATCGATCATGGCGGTGATATCACCCAAAAGGCGATGGGCATGTTCGCGGGGGGTGACCACATCCACATGCAACCCCTCCATGCCCCCACGTCGATCCCGCTTGACCTCCAATGACCAATTGGGCAAACCGGGAATCGAACGCAGAGCCGTTTCCAACTCCACCTGATCCAACCCCAAATCCAGACAGGCCGCCATGAACATGTCGCCAGCAATGCCGGAATCCAATTCCAAATGAATCTTCATGACAGTTCACCCATTAGGATCAAGGACGCGCCACTTGGGCACGCTTGCGAATCGCTTTTTCAATCTGGCTGGCCAGTTCAGGATCGGACGCACGATCTTCCCAATGATCTCCCACCCGTTGCTGCTTGAGGACCACCACCCCTACCTCACCATAGGGTTCACGCCCGGTAACATGAATGTTCAGGCGATAGCGGGAGCTGGAATCATTGGGGTTGACCTTCCAATCGGTGGAGACAAACCCACCATTGCGGTCGGCAACCATCACCGGCAGCTCCATCACCACATCAACGGCACCGGCAAAGAGTTTATCCATGCGCACATCGGCCTTGGTGGTGCGTCCACCACCGCCACCCAACAAACCGCCACCTTCCCCGCCACCCAAGGTTAAAATACTTTCCTTGCCAGCATCTTCAGCGGAGTTAAAATCATTCTTTTCCCGGGCATCCTCGATCTCTTTTTTACGACCAAACTTGGCCAGGGGATGCTCATCCAGTTTGTTGCGCGAACTCATGCTGGAGCAGCCCGTCACCGCAACAGCCAGGGCAATGCCCATGGCAAGGAACAATTTATGTTTCATAGGGAATATGCCTCGTCCTGCAAAAAGGTCCAAACGACCCGGCGCGACACGCACCGATCTTTCTCACTGTCCTGGTGATTCTGGCTTATTGAAGTAAAAAATAAAAGGGACAGCAAACAAAGCCGCCCCACAGATGGCACAATTTACGGTTTGCCTTTCATCAACCATACTGCCTTTTGCGGAATCAAAGGGCTTTTTAATTATATAAGTCATAAAGATGCAAAAAAAGAAAGGAAACAGGCGATTCATCCCGTTTCCTCCCCATGTATATTTTACGAATTAAGCCTCTTCACCCAACTGATTCTTCAACACCCATTCCAGGCGTTTCTGGGATTTGCGCATGAAGGCTTCGATTTCTGCCTGATTTTTCACCAAATCCCATACTTCGCTGCCTAAATCTTTCATGGCCATAAGTTTGCCACGTTTTTTGACGATCTCCAGACCCACCATTTGACGCGCCATGGGGCTGGTGGTGAGCAGGCGATGGGCACGCAGGAGTTGGTCCAGGGCACACTTGGTGGCGACACCCCAGGCCAGAATACGGGCGGCATTGGAATCGGAGGTGATATGTTTACAGGCATCGGCAATTTGTTGCGGTCTGCCCTTGTTGACCAGCTTGGCCACCACGATTTCACCGGCATCGGTGGAGTCGCTCACATACTTATCCAGCAAGGTGACCATGGAGGAGGTATCGGCACGTTTGGCCAATTCCACGGCCACCACCGCCAAGGCCTTGGGATTTTCTTTGCACCCTTGCAGAGCACGAATGAGCTGCTCGGTGGAAGATTCCTTGTTGCTGACGATACCAGTCACCAAAATGACGGGTCCGTTGGAATCTTTGTCAATCAGGTTCAAGGCTTCCAGCATTTGCTCGACGTTACCCTTGCCCATAACTTCCAAGGCCCAAATTTGGGAAACCTCAGGATTTTTATGAACGGTGGCGATGGCTCGAATAATATGCTGGATGGTCCCCTGCTTGCATATGGCATGGGCCAAGGCCTGCATGGCCAGTTGGCTTTCTCCCGCATAACGCAAAGCATCAATCAAAGGGTTGACACCGGTCTTATTGATGATGCCGTGCACCAGAGCGTTGACCAGTTCCACATCCGAACGCACCTTGCTCAAGGCATCCACCATGTGGAAGGCCTTGCCATGTTGCAGGATTGCGACGATCAAGGCTCGTAAGTTGGCTGGATTATCCCGTACCGAAGGGATAGCCTCCAACATTTTCTCGACCTTCTCTTCCTGGATAATACGGGCAACATTGACCTGACCAGGGACCCGATGATGGCTCTTGCCATCGTCGCTGCCGCCTGATTCCGCTTCTGCTGCATGTTCTGGAGGTGCATTGGCACCAAAGCGGTTTTCCAGACTCTCCAGAATATCCGCCGAATCGTCCCCCAAACCCAACTGCAGGGTGGCGCGTATCTTGTCAAGCTGTTCTGGACTAAAACGGGATGGACCAGCCATCTTCCTCCCTCTCCTTACTTTGACGAAACAATCGATTAGTCTGTCTTGCCCGAATCGCTTCAGGCGTTTGCCGACACCCAGGTCATCCGGGCTGGCACCAGCCACAGACTTCTGCAACACAATCTGTCAATTCTGCCACAAAAATCCGCCGTTGCACACTAAAAATTATAGCATGCAAAAAAAAGACCAATCTGTCAGTTTTAACCAAAAAAATTTTTCCACCCAAGAATCAAAAATTTCCAGCCAATGACCAACCCAATTTCCTACTATACAGCCTACCACAGGTTCACAAGTTGCCAATCATCCAAATTATACCATTGGAAATTGTCACAACCAAGGCCACTTGGTCAAGGGAAAGCTTGCCTATGAGGTAAATCCCCCATTCCTGCTAAAATTGTGCATGCCAACTGGCTTGCCGACGGCGTCGTTGTTACAATAGGGTCCAACATTCAAAATTCCGGCCAAAGGAGCGAACATGAACCGCACAACCCATCTCCTGGAAGGAGATCTCACCCCCGAACTGCGTGACCGCTACCTTGCCGGTGGCCAATTGGCGGTGGATACCGAAACCAGAGGACTTAAAATCCATCGCGACCGCCTGTGCCTGGTGCAAATGTGCGACGCCAACGGTGAAATCACCCTGGTGCGGGTCACCCAATCCTCCGCGCCCCTCCTGCAAGAGGTGCTGGAATCCCCCAAGGTGGAAAAAATTTTCCATTTCGCCCGCTTCGACCTGGCCGCTCTGCGCCACTGGCTGGGCATTCAGGTGGCCCCCGTCTTCTGCACCAAAATTGCCTCCCGCATGGTGCGTACCTACACCGACCGCCACGGCCTCAAAGAATTGACCAAGGAACTTTTAAACATTGAACTGGACAAAGAACAACAAAGCTCCGATTGGGCCAACCCCAACCTGTCGGATAAACAAATTTCCTACGCTGCCAACGATGTCATCCACCTGATTGCCCTGCGCAATCAACTGGTGGCCATGCTGGAGCGGGAATCCCTGCTGTCCCTGGCCCAATCCACCATGGCCTTCCTTCCCCATCGGGTCTCCCTGGACCTGCTGGGCTGGGAAGAAGATATTTTCTCTCACGTTTGATCAACCCATGGAGCTTAACGGCAGAATAGCCTTAATCACCGGCACCGCAAGGCGCATCGGCAGAGAATTGGCCCTGGGACTGGCCCAGGAAGGTGCTCACATCGCCCTCCACTATCGCCAGTCAAGCCATGAAGCCCTATACCTGGCCGATGAAATTTATGCCATGGGGGGCCGTGTCCGACTTTTCCCTGCCGACCTGCAACTAGAAGAGGAAGCCATTGCCCTGCCCACCAGGGTAACCGCTGCCATGGGAGCCCCTACCCTCTTGATCAACAATGCCTCCATCTTTGAAGAAGGCTCCTTGTTAAACACCACGGCAGATCAATGGCACCGTCACCTGGCCATCAACCTGACCGCCCCCTTCTTTCTTATGCAAACCTTCGCCAGGGAAATTTTGACCCATTCGCAAAACTCAGAGCCAACCGTCCAAGGCAAAATTATCAACCTGCTGGATCAACGGGTAGCCCACCCCAAACCTGGGCATCTGGCCTACACAGTGAGCAAATGTGCCCTTCACACCCTCACCACCCTGGCCGCCCAAGAGTTGGCACCCCATATCCTGGTCAATGCCATCGGTCCAGGGGCCATCCTGCCTGCCAATCCGGCAGATCCCCACGCCTTTCAACAAATTGCTGCCGCCTCCCCCCTGGCACGGGCCGGGGCTGTCGGGGATATACTGGATACCACCTTGTTTTTATTGAAACAAGACTACATCACCGGTCAACTCATCCATGTGGATGGGGGCAAACATTTACTATGAGCAAGGGAATAGAACCATCATGAACGATCGCATCATCATTCGGGGATTACGCTTGCGATGCACCATCGGGGTGGAAGAGTGGGAAAGACATGTAATCCAGGAATTGACCTCCGATCTGGACCTCTATTTTCCTTTACAAACCGCCGGGATCTCCGACGATATCGCCCAAACCATCAACTATAAAACCCTCACCAAACAAATCATTCAACTGGCGGAAAGCTCCCGTTTCTTTTTGGTGGAAGCCCTGGCTGAGGCTATGGCCAATCTATGTCTGCAACAAGGTGCTCTCCAGGTGCGGGTTCAACTGGAAAAACCAGGTGCCCTGCGCTTTGCCGACTCCGTCGGGGTGGAAATTCATCGCAGCCGTCAAACATAGACCATGGTCGCGACCAAATCCTCCCCCCTGCTGATTGCCTTCGGGGCCAACATTGAACCGCTGGTCAATCTCCATAAAGGCCTCACCCTCCTGCACGACTCCCTGGGGGTGGTGGCCATTTCCACCGTCTACCGCACTGCACCCCTGGGAGAGATTCCCCAGCCCGACTACCTGAACGGGGCACTCCTCTGCCAGGCCCAACTGCCTTATCAGCAACTCAAACCCCTGTTGCGGGAGATCGAGAACCAATGCGGTCGTGTTCGTGGCGGGCATCCTTACGCCCCCCGTCCTCTGGATCTGGACATTGCCATGATGGGCGAGACAGTCCTCTCCACCCCCCCGTTACCCGACCCGGATATCCTGGAACGTCCCTTTTTACTCCACGCCCTGGCCCAATTGGCCCCCGATCTCAACCATCCTCTCCTGCACACCACCCTGGCCCAACTGGCCGCCACCCTGCATCCCGAAGCACCCCCTCTCGTGGTGGATAGAGAGGCAACCCGTACCCTCCAGGGCATTCTTCTCTAGTCTTTACCCAATCACGGGGCGGCCTTGGGTGTTACCATGGCGATGGCGGTTGCCACGTTGCGGCTGCGCTCCATGGATTGCTGGGCCAGGTAGCTATCCCCATATTTTTCAATGTTGCTGTTTTCATCATCATACTGGCGATAATGACGTTCCTCATCATTCACCAGCGACTCAAACAGCTTGCGAGAGTTGGAATCGGAACCGCAGGCCACGGCGGCATCGTTGTATTCCTGGATGCTGCTCTCTTCCAACTGACGGGCCGTGGCCAACATTTGCCGAACATCCTGAATCCGCGTAACAGGCACCGAAGCCACAATGTCCACATCCCCACCCAAAAACAGGATCCGCTCCGCCAACAGCTCAATGTGCATCATCTCCTCGATGGCCGTGCGACGAAACAGGTTGGACAACAAGTCCAAACCCAGATTATCGCAGTGGAAATGAAAATACATATACTGGTGAACCGCCGACAATTCATTGGTCACTGCCGTTTTGAGCAAATCAATACTCTTTTGATACATGCCACTCTCCTTAGATACGGTTTTAAGTCGCCCTTGGTTGCAGTCTGATTCAATTTTCTGCCATACTCGCAAACAAAAATCAATCTCAACCCCCTGGAAACATACCCTATTAAATGTATCAATTATCCCATTGAGCAGGCAAAGGGTTTGAATAACCAAACATTTCTTCTTGAAGAATCCCTGCTGGGGCGGGAAATCATCCAAACTTTTTCCCTGCCTTTGGCCAAGGCTTTGCTCCATTTTCAAAAAAGCGTCCACTCTTTTCCTTCTCATCCCCGCTTACTGGAATGGGGAGAAAAAAACTTTCAACCCATATTCGTCAGTTGGTGGTGGCTCGGAAAATGGCGGTTTCCACCCACATTGTGGTGCGCATGATTGCCTTGCATGCCAATCAACAAAAACGGGAAGAGGCGGTGGCCTTTTGGCAAAATCTGGGGGTGGAGGCGGAAATTCGTCCATTTTTTCCCTGGAGTGAGCCAGCCATGGCCCCCTTAGGCGACTATATGCAAAATCCCCCCTTCATGCCCTGCCCCTTTCCCTGGCGATATCTGGTGGTGCAGTGGGATGGCACGGTGGTGGGCTGCTGCCGGGATTATAATGGGGTCAATGTGTTCACAACACAGGAAGGCCCCGTCCAGATTACCTTGCACCATCACCCGACTTCCCACAGCCATGCTGAAACGGCGCAAAAACTGTCTCACACCTGCAACCCGTCGTCGCACCTCAGACAAGGTAAGAGATTTTCCCTCCCCCATGAGAATAACCACCGGCTGATGAGACGGAAAAACCGTCTCTGCCTGTTGCCATAGTTGGGGAAAGATCATGGAATAGGCTCCCATAAAACTCCAGCACCACCTTGAAAAACCATGCAAGGGTGGCCCCTGGCTTGCCGGAAAAATTGAAAAGACGGGCACTTCCAGTTATACTGAACATCAATTTAAAAGAGACGGTCCCATGAAACCTTGGATGGAGTCTTTCCAAGATGAAGCAACGCCAACTCATCAGCTTCGACTGGGCCTTGAAACGGTTGCTGCGTAGCAAGGCCAATTTTGAAATTTTGGAAGGCTTTCTAAGCGAGCTTCTCCGAGACGACGTGTGCATCATGGAGATTTTGGAAAGTGAAAGCAACCAGGAGTGGCAAGAGGACAAATACAACCGGGTAGATCTCAAAGTCAAAAATGCCCGTGGTGAAATTATTCTCATCGAGTTGCAGTACGAACGAGAGTTGGATTATCTGCATCGCCTGTTGTACAGCACTGCAAAAACCATCATCGAACACATGACCGAAGGTGATCATTACGCCAACGTCCTAAAAATCATCTCCATCAGCATTCTGCACTTCGACCTGGGACGCGGAACTGACTATATCTATCTGGGCAACACCACCTTCAAAGGAATGCACACCCACGATGAATTGGACTTGAGCGAAGGACAAAAAGCCCTCTTCCAACGCAATTCGGTGGCGGCCATCTTTCCTGAATATTATCTGATCAAGGTGAAAAGTTTTGACGATGTGGCCCGTGATACCTTGGACGAGTGGATCTATTTCCTGAAAAATTCCGATATACGTGATGATTTTACGGCCCGTGGCATCAAAAAGGCCAAGGAAAAATTGAGTATTTTACAATTGCCGGAAGCAGAACGGAAAGCCTATGAACGCTACCAGGATGGCTTACGCGACCAAGCCAGTCTGGTCCTATCCACCTATGGAATTGGCAAGTGGGAAGGTCAGCAGGAAGGCAAGCTGGAAGGTCTTCGAGAGGGCGAAGCCCGCACTTTGCTCCGTCTGATAGAGCGTAAATTTGGGCCAGCCCCGGATTGGGCCAAGGTCAAACTGGCATCTGCCGATTTAGAAGCCTTGGAACACTGGACTGAAAAAATATTAGATGCCGCATCGTTAGAGTCAGTTTTTCAAATCGGAAACTGAGATTGAAGATCATTTCTCTCTTGCCAGGAGGAACGCATGCGACGCTCCCAGGCCCTACAACTCCTTACCCTGCACAAAGAGCATCTGCGCGGGGAATTCGGTGTAACCCGTCTGGCACTGTTTGGTTCCACGGGTCGGGATACAGCCAGGGAGGACAGCGATCTGGACTTGTTGGTGGCCTTCGATGGTCCCGCTACGTCCGCCCGATATTTTGGTGTGCAATTCTATCTGGAGGATCTGCTGGGTTGCCCGGTGGATTTGGTGACGGAAAAGGCACTGCGAAAGGAGTTGCGTCCGTTCGTTGAACGGGAGGCAATCTATGTCCGGCCATGATCTTCCGGCACCCCACCTTCTTCTTACTGCTGGCAACCTTGCTCCTGTTGGGACAAAGTCTGCCCGCCTTTTCCCCTGCCTGGATTCCTGCCGGGGATACCTTCTATCGCTACCAGGTTTTTCATTGGTTTTATTCAGATTTTCTCTTCCATCATGAACTTCCCCTGTGGATGCCTTATGGCACCTATGGCATGTCGGCCTATTTTCATCAACTCTCCGCCCTCTCCCCGGCCACCTTTCTGGTGATGGTGACAGGCAAGCTCTTCCAGGTAAGCGATACCCTTTTTCTTTATTCCATCACCGCCTTGATGGAATCTTTCAGTTTTCTCCTGGGAGTTCATTTACTGGCCGGGCTTCTCTTTCAGCGTACCAGTGCCCACCTGTTTGTCCTGTTCGGTTCTCTCTTCTCCCTCACCTGGCTGGGGCAACCCTATTTTAATCTGCAAGCCTTTCAGGGCCTACCCTGGCTTTTGTATTTTTTGATTCGCTGGCGACAGGAAGGGCGTTGGTCGTTGCTGTGGCTGGCGGGAATTGCCGAAATCATCACCATGGCAGGCAGTTTTATCTATGCGGTGATCCTCCACTTTTGGCTGGTGGTGGTCTTTCTCCTTCCCTCTTTTCTCAGCAATCGTCAACTGCCCCGTTGGCAGAAGCGGCAAGATGGGGGCTGGTTGCTTTTGATGCTGTTGCTGGCCTTGCTGTTTTCCTGGTTCACCCTGGCAGGACTGGAAGGAGTGGTCAATCTCAGCCCAGGCCGCGACTCCACCGGTCAACAGGTTTCCTGGCAGGAATTTTTCTCCTTTGGCCGCCTGCAACCCAATCTGTTGCTGTTTAATCAACTGACCGGTGCCTATCCCCATTGGGAATCAGACAACTATGCAGGTCTCGCCCCTTTGCTGCTGTTGCCCTATGCCTTGTATCAAGTCCGCTCCCCCTGGTTATGGGGGTTTTCTGCCATGTTTTTTCTGTTGGCCGGTCTTTCTCTCGGCTATGTGACCCCCTATCTGGCCTACCACCTGCCGGGTATGGACCATTTTCGCCATATCAGCCATTTGTTACCCACCGCTAAGTTGTGTTTGATTTTTATAGGAGGGTTTGCCATTCAAGCCCTTGAGGAGAGGCAAACCATCGCTCCTTCCCCATATTGGCGGGCCGGGGTGACCACTCTTCTGGTCCTGTTCCTGTTGGATGGCTGGCTGGGCTGGCACCACCTCTCCCCACCCCCTTTGCAATTACAGGAAGGGCCTTGGCTCCACTTTCTCTCTTTTCGCCTGGTTATCTATCTCAGCCTTTTTTTACTGCTCTTCTGGTGGCGGGCCTGGCCTCCCCGGCAAGCCTGGATCCTGGTGGGGATTTTTCTCCTGGATGTGGCCAGCTACCAGCTTTATGCCAGCCAACGCTTGCCCCTGGCCAATCCACCCTATGAGCGTACCTTGTTCCAGGCCACCCCCCTTCCCTATCTGGCCCAACGAACACCCCACAGCGGGGTGAGGATCCCCTCCCCCTTTGGTCGCCATCCGCAACTGCTGCATTTTCTCACCCGACGGGGGGATCTGGCCCACCATTTTCCCTTGATCTATACCTTTGGCCACCTGGATCCCTGTTATCCCCAAAGCCGTCTGCTGCTCTTTCCCCAACCCATCCTGGCCCTGTTGCAAAGCCGGGGTGGACAACCCACCATTCACCAAAGCCAATTTTATCCCCAAGGCAGCGTGATCCAACAAGGGTGGAATGGTCAAAGTTGGCAGAGCTATCGCTATCTTCCCAACAAGCGAACAGAGGAGATTACCATGGGCGGCTACCACATGCTGCCCGCCAATGATTCTTCATTCTGGTCTGCCCTGGGGTGTGGCAGTGACAAATTGCGCCTGATGGAACAGGTCACGTTTGTCCGGGATGAAGAGCAGGCCAAACAACACCTGGCAACCCTTGCCGATCCACAAAACCATTTACTGGTCATGGCCGATCCGCTGCCTGCCCATGAAAAGTCCCCACCTGTGGGTTCCATCCAAGTCAGCGATTTTTCTTCCAATCGGTTGACCAGCCAGGTCACCCTGCAAGGTTCCATCCCCCGCTGGTTGAACTATGCGGATAGCTGGCATCCCCACTGGCAGGTGAAGGTGGATGATGAATCCGTCCCTGTTTATCGCAGCCAGGTAGGTTTCAAGGCCATCCTGCTTTCTCCCGGCACCCATGAGGTGGTGTGGCAATTTACCGGCGGCTTGGCGGGTTGGTGTGCCAGGCTGCTGGCCTGGATCTCCCTGCTGGCCTACCTGGTGGGAACCCTGTATGTCTTCCAGAAGTCGGGTAAACCTGCATGATTTCTTTTTTTCAGTCCATCAAGGGCCTGTTTATTTTGGCCACCCTGCTGCTGACCCTGCAACACCTGCCTCTTTTTGCTGCCAACTGGATTCCCTTTGGTGACGGACTCTATCGTTATGAAGTTTTTTACTGGTTTTATTCAGATTTTCTGTATGCCAGCGAGTTGCCCCGCTGGATGCCCTACGGCACCTACGGCATGCCTGCCGCCTATTATCAATGGAGTGCCCTGACCCCGTTAAGCTATCTGGTGGGTTTGCTCGGCAAACTTGCCAACACCACCGACACCCGCCTGCTGTTCAATATGGCCACCTTTTTGGAAAGCTGGACCTACATTCTGGGCATGCTGTTGTTGTGTGAAAGATTGTTCAGCTCCGCCGCTGCCCGCCTGCTGGTGGTTTTGGGAGCGGTCTTTTCCCTTACCTGGTGGGGACAACCCTATCTCAACCTGCAAGTTTATTATGCCCTGCCGGTGGTCTTTTACTTTTTGCTGCGCTGGCGTGAAGAGGGTTGGATGGGCTTTTTGTGGCTGGCTGGGGTGGTGGAAATTCTCTCGTTGCTGGGCAACTTTCCCTATGCAGCCATCCTCCACTTTTGGATCGGCTTTTTCTTCCTGCTGCCTTCCCTCCAACGACCCTGGCCTGTCTGGCATGGCAAGGGTCAGGCATTGTGGCTCTTTCTCCTCCTGCTACTGGCAGCGGCCTTCCTCACCATGGCCCTGGCCAGCCTGGACGGGATGGTCAATCTCACCCCTGGTCGTCAGGAGATTGGCCAACGGGTCTCCCTGCAGGAATTTCTCGGCTATGCCCGTCTGCCTGCCGCCGATCTCCTTTTCAATCAACTCACCGGCGGTCTGCCCCACTGGGAGCAGGATAACTATGTGGGATTGGCCCCCTTGCTGTTGTTTCCCTTTGCCCTCTGGCGGGTCTCCTCCCCCTGGTTGCGGGGATTGGGGCTGGTGATTCTTTTTCTGCTCTCCCTCTCCCTGGGACACGGACTGCCCCAACTGGCCTATTATCTGCCCGGCATGGACCATGTGCGCCATATCACCTACCTCATGACCACCGCCAAAATGATGATTCTGCTGGCCAGCGGCTTTGCCATCCAATATCTGGCCCATGGCACCAGGGAGAAATCCTCCCACTGGTTTGCCCTGTTCATCCTGGCCCTGCTGGCAGTGGAATTGTGGCCCCTCACCTGGACCCCGCAACAACCCCAGCCTATGGAGGCGTGGACCATGGCGGCTGGCCGTCTGCTGGTTTATGGGGTGTTGTTGACCCTGGGTTGGTGGTGGCGGAATAAATTTCCCTGGCAT
This sequence comes from Magnetococcales bacterium, assembly GCA_015233935.1. Classification (GTDB taxonomy): domain Bacteria; phylum Pseudomonadota; class Magnetococcia; order Magnetococcales; family JADFXB01; genus JADFXB01. The sequence goes on from JADFXB010000088.1 coordinate 12,554, forward strand.
GGCATGCTGGTGGCGGCCTTTTTGCTGGATGTGGCCTCCTATCAACTCTTGGCCCTGCGGGATCTGCCACGGGCGAATCCACCCTATCCCAACGCCTTTTTCCAGGCCGCCCCGCTGCCCTTTTTGCCCCAAAGATCCCCCTACAGCGGCAAGGTGATTCCCTCCCCCATGGGACGTTCACCGGAGTTGGTGCGCCTGTTGGCGGCCAGAGGGGATTTTGCCTATAACCTGCCTATCGTCTACACCTTCGGCCATCACGATCCCTGTTATCCCCAAACCCGACTGGAACTCTTTCCCAAAAGGGTGGTCACCATGCTGGAAAGCCGGGGTGGTCAACCCCGTATTCCCTTTACCCAACGTTATGCCTTGGGAGAGGAGGTGCACCGTTGGCAGCGACAGGGACGCCTGTTTGTTTTCAATCGTCCCATACTGCCACCCGGCCAGGAGATTGGGGTGGGGGGATTTCACTTATTGCCAGCCAAGGATGCCCCCTTCTGGCGCGCCTTGGGGTGCGGTGATTATAAATTGCGGGTGGTGGGGGAAATGCAAACCGCCCAAAATGAACAAGAGGCGGTGGAAAAACTGGCAGCCCTGGCGGATCCGGGCAAGGAGTTGATCCTGCTGGGAGAGGACGCCCCCACTTCCCTGAAAAATACCAGCCCCTGGAATTTACAAATCAACGGATTTTCTTCCAACCGGCTCTCTTTGACCGTCACCTTGCAGGGGGAGCAAAGACAGTGGCTCTATTATGCGGATGGTTGGCATCCCCACTGGCAGGCGTGGGTGGATGGTACACCGGTTGTGGTGCGACGGGCACAGGTGGGATTCAAGGCCATTGCCTTACCACCGGGGGAACACCAGGTGGTCTGGTATTTTTCCGGTGGTCCGGCAGGCTTGGCGATGGATTTTCTGGCCATTCTGGCCTTGCTGGCTACCCTAGCAGCAGGAGGGATGGCCATGGTTTATTTTACAGGATATACCAGGAGGTGGGAATCTCCACCGCTGGCAAGGGTGCCACGGTAAACCGCTCCAGCGCACCTTCACGTTCCACTTCCATATCCACCTGTGGCAAGTGGCGTCCTTTGCCAAAGCGTGCCACCAGTCGGCAAGCCAGCAGGAGGGCCGCTTCATCCACCTCCCCTTCCACCAGAGCCAGGGGACCCGCCACATCGGGGGCGTTGATGGCAATGCGTCCATTGCGAAATCCGGCGAGAAACTGATTTTCCGACTCATCACGCCCGACGATGACCTTGAAACGAGGATCGGGACGCAGGTGGCGTCCGGCTTTCAGCAGCCAGATATCATCCAATGTGTAGCGTTTATCCCCGCGATGATCCCATAAATCTTTCAATTTATGGGCATAGGAGACATCGGTGAGAAAACAACAGCCCCCTGCCGGGCTGGGATACTCGGTAATGCCGAACTGAGCGGCCATGGCCATTTGCGGCTTGCGGGAACGCCCAGTGATACCGGTCAAAAGCTGGCGATTGACCCAACCCCGCAATTCCGGCTGGGTGGGCGGCAACACATGGGCGCACAGGGGGCGCAACAACCAGCCCTCCACCCCCGCCTCCCGCTGAATGAGGGGCATGGTATCCTTGCGCTGGCTCATGGGACGCTCTCCCACTACCTCGCCGGAAAAGATGAAATGGAATCCCATGGAC
>JADFXB010000089.1 GCA_015233935.1 Magnetococcales bacterium
CTGCCCTGGAAGGCACCACCAAAGGCCAAAGGCCAGGAGAGGCTCATGCCCCGGTATATGCGACCGGAGGTGGGGCGTTCCGCACCGCTTAAGATACGGATCAAGGTGGATTTTCCCGATCCGTTGCGACCGAGAATGCCCAGTTTTTCCCCTGGCTGGATGGTGAGATCAATGGCATCCAAAACCCGATGAAAGCCACGGCGGGTGGGATAGACTTTGCTTAAATTTTCGACCGCGATCATTCTGGTTGTACCCTTCGTCCGCTTTCCCGCACCAGTGCCAAACCAATCAGCGTCAGAAATAGATTGGCCATGGCAAAATAGATGGGTTCTTCATAGGTTTTGACCACCCGACCAAAATAGCCATGACGAATCATCTCCACACCGTGCACCATGGGCAGCCACAGCACCACCTTTTGCGCGGTCTTGGGCAGCCAGTGGACCATATAAACAGCCCCGGAGAGGGGAAACATCAGGTAAGTCAACACATGCCAAATTCTCTCGAAGGTTTCCGAACGTTCGGATATGGCCCCGACGATAAAACCCATGGCCAGGGAAAACCAACACAACAACAGCCAGCCCCCCAGAATGGGCACGATGTCGTAAGGCACCTTCATGGCCCCGATGGCGGTGAAAAACAGGGTCAGCAGAATCAGTGAGGAGGTGGTTCCCACCAACTCCAGCAATACACGGGAGATGAAAATATCCATCACCTTGACATTGCGATGGTACATCAAGGCCAAATTGGGCTGAATCGCCTTGGAACAACGATTGGCCGAATTGCGCCATACCAAAACCGAGGAGTAGCCGGTGATGGCGAAGGCGATGATGGGAATGTTGGAAAGGGTGTGCATTTTCCCCAGATACCAGAGTCCGGCAACCCCCAGAGTGAAAAGCATGGGTTCAATGAAGAGCCAGAGGACGCCGATATTATGTCTGCCATAACGGGTGATGGTCTCCCGCAACAGCAAGGCCCCGATCACCCGGCATTGAATGATGAAAGAACGGCGCAGGGAGGGCTGTTGATGACCTTCTTCCCGGCAGGAGTGTTGTATGGTTTCCATGGGCCTGCCTCCAGGGTCAATCCTGATGTTCGCGAATGCCTGCCACCAGCATGCTTAAGATACCCCAGACCATCAGGCTCAGGGCGAAAACAGCGGCGATGGCACGCAACCGCTTTGGTTCCATGGCCACATCCGGCTTGTTGGGATGGACGATACGTTCCAGATAGAGTTGCTTGCGGTGGGCTTCGTTGCGTGCCTGTTCCAGGGTGTTCATGGCACTGGCTACCATTTTGTCAGAAAAATCTTTTTCCAACAGCAAACGTTCATATTCCACCGTCTTGCTGGCCAGGGAAGTCCCCGAATTGCCCACCACACGCTGGCTTTCCTGTTGGATCTGCTTTTTCAGAAATTTGGCCCGCTGGCGCAAGACCTCCAACTGGGGATTGGTGGTGGCCACCTTTTCCAATTGTTGGACCTGGGTTTGGGTGGCAATAAACTCCTCTTGCAGCTTGGAGATCAATTGCAGGGGGATGGCCGATTGTTTTTCAGGGTCGATCACCTCTTTTTCATCCCGATAGCGGGCCAGGGCGATGGAAGCCTCCTTGGCCTGATTTTCCGCATCACGAACCTCCTGCAAGGCGAAGCGGATCATATCCTGCCGCCCCCGTTCATTGAGCTGGTTGACCAGTTTTTCCCCAAGCTCCAGCAAATGCATATTCATGTTGTATGCATCTTCCGCGTTGAAGGCGCGGGTGGTGAGGGTGGAGATGGAGGAAATGGGGTCAAGGTCCACATCCACCATTCTTTTATAATAGCGGTGGAAATTTTCATGGCTGTTGTCCAGGTCCAGGCCGGCAAAGCGGCTCACCCGGTCTATATCCGGGTTGGAAAAAGCCTTTTTGATCAACAGGACATTTTCCAAAGAATTCAAGGCATCCCTGGAGAGAATGAAATCCTGCACCGTGTAGGAATCATCCTGGGAGCGGGAAAAACCGGTCATGCCCTTGATGATCATGCCAAGGGTGGAAAAATTTTGTCGGTCGGGGGTGCGAACCACGAAACGACTTTCAGAAATGTAAACATCCGAGGCGACGAAACCAAAATAGACCACCGACAGCAGGGTGGTCAGCACCACAGTGGTCAAGAATAATTTATTGTTGCGCAAAAATTGTATCATCATGGATCACAGTTTGGCAAAAAGGTGGTGTTTGGGGGGAAGGTGGATCTGGCCATGATCATCATGCCAAAACTTCCGCCAAGGTGGTCACGGCGGCTTCGATCTGACTTTCTTCATGTTGGCTGCTGACGAAAAAGCGCAAGCGGGCGGCCTGTTCTTCCACCACCGGATAGGCGATGGCATGAACATGAATCCCCCTCTCGAAGAGTTGATTGGAAAGGCGCACCGCTTTGAGGGAGTTGCCCACCAGGGTGGGGATAATGGAGAAACCCTGGGATAAACCGGTATCGATCCCCTTCTCCCTGGCCCGTTTCAGGAACAGGTTTGACAGGGTGTGCAATCGCTGCACCCGCTGTGGCTCTTCTTGCAGAATACGCAACGCCTCCAGGGAGGCTGCGGCCAGTGGTGGGGCCATGCCGACACTGAAGACAAAACCCGAAGCGGAATATTTGAGCAAGCGGATCATGGAACGACTGCCGGCGATGAAGCCGCCGCAACCGGCCAGGCTTTTGCTCAAGGTGCCCATCCAGATATCCACCTCCGGCCCGGCCATATTAAAATGGTCACGAATGCCGCCGCCATTCTTCCCCAATACCCCCAGGGAGTGGGCTTCGTCCACCATCAGGAAGCATTTGTGTTGTTTTTTGATGGCGATCAAACCCGGCAGATCGGCCACATCCCCATCCATGCTGTAAAGTCCCTCGGCAACCACCAAGACCCGTTCAAACTGACCGCGTATTTCTCCCAGCATGTGATCCAGGGCGACAAGATCATTATGGGCAAAGCGTCGGCGTGCCGCTCCAGACAGTTTGATACCCTCAAGAATGCTGTTGTGGATTAAATGATCGTGAATGATCAGGTCCTTGGGACCAAACAAATGGCCGATGGTGTTGACGTTGGTGGCATGGCCACTCACCATGGCCACGCAATCGTCCACGCCATAGAATTCTGCCAGGGCCTCTTCCAGTTGGCGATGAACGGGGCGTTCCCCTCCCACCAGGCGACTGGCGGACGCGGAGGTGCCGTAGCGTTGCATGGCCTCCAGGGCGGCCTGATTCACCCTGGGATGACCGTTGAGTCCCAGATAGTTGTAATTGGAAAAGTTGATAAGCTGCCGGCCTTGGATTTGGGTGATGGCACCGGCCCCTCCCTCATGGCATTTGAAAAAGGGATCCGCCACATTCAGGTGATCCACCATCATGCGTGAGAGAAGGAGTTCGGGAAACTGGTCAAATTGATAAAAAGCAGCGGGGATTTCCCCTTTGCCCTTTCCCTCCGATGCCAGGACAGTCAGGATCTCCTCACTGCCGGGGAGTTGTTTGCTTTGCAGAAAGCGATGCACCAACTCCTCCCGCACCTTGTCCACCAAACTGCCGTAATGGCTTCTGCTCATGGGGTTACATCCATCCTACCGTGTTGGAACCATTTGCCGGGCATGGGCGAGAACCTTGGCCATCTCCTCTTCGGAAAGTTTCTCGCCGTGGCGTGCCACCAGGGAAGAGACCGCCTCCCCTTTGTTGCCCTCTTTTTCATCGGCTTCCGGGTTTTCCGTACCGAGCAGGTGGTTGGTGATCCGTGTGGTGATCCGTTCGATGGTGGGGGCTTCGTTCATCATCATGACCTGCATTTGGATGCCCAGGCGTTTTTCCAGACCCACCATCAATTCCACCCCCATGAGCGAATCCATGCCCATTTCCAGCAGGGAACGGCGGGGATTGATGCGATCCACACTGACGCAGAGTACCTGGGCAATTTCAGTGGTGACCATGGTTTGAATGATCTGTCGCACCTCTTCCGGGCTTTTGCCCTCCAGGGAGGCGAGAAACTCCTTGCCTTCGCTGCTGAGTCCTGCTGCCGGATCGGCGTTGCGACGGAAAAATTCAAAACGGGGATCCTTGGCGGAGGGGAGCAGACGGGAGAGGGCGTTCCAGGAAAAATTGGCCACGGCGGTGACACCGTCATCGTTTTCCGGCAGGTGATCCAGCATGTCCAGGGCGGCGCGGGCCTGGAGTGGTTCGGCTCCCATGCGGGCGGTGAGACTCTCTTTCACCGTTGGATTGTCCGCCAGATAGCCCACATCGCCAATGGCCCCCCAACCGATGCAGCGGGCGGGTAATCCCTGGGCACGGCGCATGGCCGCCAGACTTTCCAACGCCCCATTGGCCGCCACGTAGGATGCCTGGCCAGGATTGCCAATGAAGGTGGCAATGGAGGAATAAAGCAGGAAGTGTTTCAGAGGCAACTTTTGGGTCAGAAGATGAAGATGCCATGCCCCCAGGACTTTGGGAGCCAGTACCCGGTTCAGACGCTGGTCGTCAAGGTTGGCGATCAGACCATCGTCCATGGCCATGGCGGCATGCAACACACCGGTGAGGGGGGGAAACTCCCGGTCAAGGCGTTGCAGCAGGTCACTGGTGGCCTGCCAATCAGAGATATCGCTGGCCAGGGCGAGAACCCGGACGCCATCGGCTTCCAGACTGGCCACCGCCTCGGCAGCTCCCGGTCTGACTACCCCCCGCAGACTGGTGAGCACAAGATGGCCCACCCCACGCTCTGCCAACCAGCGGGCCGATTCCAAACCAAATCCGGACAAGCCGCCGGTAATCAGCCAGCAATCTTCTTTCTTGAAGGTGCGACGGCTGTGATGAACGGTTGGGGTCAGGGCAACCTGGCATCCTGTCATGCGAATGACCACCTTGCCGATGTGACGGGATTGCTGCATGGTACGAAATGCGGCAACAATCTGGTCGGCGGGAAAAACCCGGTAAGGCAGGGGGAACATGGTTCCATCCTGAAAGAGGGCCATGGCATCCTGATTGAACTGACCGGCCAAATCACCACGGGCAGCCATCAATTGATCGGCATCGATGGAAAAATATTTGATATTGTTCTTGAAGTAACGCAAGCCAACGGGGGTATTTTCAAAAAAGTCCCGCTTGCCCAGTTCCAGAAAGCGTCCGAATGGTTTCAATAAACCCAGGGAGCGGCGAATGGCCTCCCCCGACAGGGAGTTGAGCACCACATCCACCCCCTCGCCGTTGGTGAGGGCCAGGATTTGTTCGGCGAATGCCAGGGAGCGGGAATCAAAAATATGCCGGACCCCCATCATGCGCAGAAAGTCGTGTTTTTCCTCGCTGCCCGCCGTGGCATAGACCTCCGCCCCCAGATACAGGGCGAATTGCACGGCGGCAAGCCCCACACCGCCAGCCGCCCCATGAATGAGGACTTTTTCACCGGGTTGCAGATCCGCCAGTCCCTTGAGGGCATACAAGACGGTGGAAAAGACCGCCGGAATGGTGGCGGCAGCCTCGAAGCTCCACTCTGCCGGTTTGGCGATGACGGTGGCGGCCTGGGTGATAACGTGGCTGGCAAAGCAGGAGGGGGCAAATCCCATAACCCCATCCCCCACCGCCACAGAGCTTACCCCAGGACCCAGACGGGTGACGATGCCGGAAAATTCCAGTCCCAGGGTTGCGCCTGCGAATCCGTTTTCCATGGCTTCCTCGGTCAGAAATCCCATGGTGAACATGACATCGCGGAAGTTGAGGCCAACGGCGACTACTTTTACTTCGATTTCACCCTGGGCCAAGGGTTTTTCGGCCACCGGGATCCAGATGAGGTTTCGCAGTTGTCCCGGCTTGCTGAAGTCCAGGCGAAAACGGTGGGCAGGTTCCGGTTGGGGAGGTGTGGGGGATGGTTTAACGGGAAGCATGCGCAAGACATGCCGCCCCTGTGGGGTAAGGACAATTTCCTTCTCCCCATCCGGTTGCAGCAACTCCTGGCACAAACGCAGCAGATTTTCCTGGCGGCTGGTGTCCAGATTGAGGTCGATCAGGGTGCAGTTCAACGGGGCATATTCGTTGGCCACCACCCGGCCAAAACCCCACAGGGCACCCTGCCAGGGAGAAATGGGCCACTGACCAGGCAATGGGTCGGTCAAGGCCCCACCGGAGGTGAGCAACCAAAGGCGTGGTACGTTGGTCAGGCGGGAAAGGGCCTGCACCAGGTGCAGGGCAACCGTTACCCTTTCCTTGTCTGGTGAAAAGTAGACCAAATGGTCCAACTTGCCCTCTTGCTGGATCGCGCTGGTGATACCCTGTTCCCAGTCTGGGGTGGTCAGCGGGAGGGCCACCCCTTGGACTTGCTGTCCCTGTGCCATTAATTGGGTAGCAAGGGTATCCGCCAGGGTGTGGGAGGCTCCCTGCTGGTCACAAAGCAGCAACCAGGAGTGGTTGTTTGCTTCTGGCAGGGGCACCACCTCCTCAACCGGTTGTTTGGCCAAGATGACATAACCACCCGCTGCCAGGGTTGCACTGGCAGGCTCACGAAAGGCAACGATATCATCATACCCTTGTTCCTGGAGCATTTTCTGCCAGGCCAAGGGTGGCTGGAGGGGGGAGGTTGTTTCTCCTGTTGGGGTTTGCCGCCACCAGGGGGCATCCAGGCCAAATAAAAGGTCGGCCAGAGTGTCCGGGTAGCGGTCGCACAGCAAAAGCAGGCCACCACGGACCAGTTTTTGCCGTAATTTGGCCAGGACCACCTCCGGCTTGGCCTGGCGATGCAACCAATGGCGCAAGATGATCAGGTCAAAGCGGTCGGGAATGGCGGCATCCCCGGTCAGGTCACCCCCCTCTTCACCGGTCAGCTTGGCCACCACCACCTGGGAGCGTTGGCCAAACTCGGCCAGCAGGCGACCATGAACTTCAGGGTCGCCATGGGCAAGGACATGATCAATTCGTTGCGGTATTAGCAGGGAGGCGAGGTTGAAGTCACCGCCACGCAGCCCTTCACCAATTTCCAACACCCGCAGTCGGCGGTTTTCCGGCCACTGGGCGACGATCCATCGTACAACCTGCTCCACCGCCAAATGGCTTCCTTGGTAGGCGGGGGAGTCATCCAGCAAAATATCCCGGCCATGGAAGCCCCCTTCCCTGGCTGGCAGATCCACCCCTTGTCCCTCTTTCAGCAATGCCTGCCGCAGACGGCGGCTGGCATGGGCAGTGGCAGACAGTTCGGGCAAATAAGCGGGAAAGGTTTGCAGCAGGGAGTACCAGATGACGGGGGCGGCTGGCAGGGATGCCTCATCAAGCAGCCATTGACCAGGGGTGGGTTCCTGCAAGACACCCTCCTGACGCAGAATGGCTACCATCCAGAGAAAGAGGGAGCGGCAGTCGTCATCCACCGCCATGGGTTGTTCCATGGCCTGGCGCAGCCATTCACCCTTCTGTTCCATGGTTTCGCGGAATACATCCCGCAAAATGGCCGTGGTCAATGCCTCAAACAGGGGAAGGGCCTCTTTGAAATAGCGTTGTCGTTGCAGTTCGCTCTCCTGCTCCACAAACCATCTTTCCAGCCGCTGGGCCAACTGTTGGCAGGCGGGGAAAGAGTCGCTTTTTTGCTCGTTGGCGTGGGGATGCAGACGAGTCTGAATTTTCCAGCAGGAGGGCGTCGTGGCGGTAGGGAGATAGGGGGCGGGTTGGGCGCGGTATTCAAAGATGGAGGCCACCAGGTTGCCATCCTCATCCAGCAGTTCAATATCCGCCACCAGAACGCGACGGCTGAAGCGTTTGAGGTGGGTGATGCTTGCCACCACCGGCTTGCCGCCAAAATAACGTACCCGGCCTATCTTTGCCGGCAGAAACATGGTGTCGCCAAAGTTATTGATTTCGTTTGAAAAGAAATCAATAATGGATTGGAAAGCCAGATCCAGCACAGCGGGATGCAGGCGGTAGTGCTCCATGGCGGTGATGATTTCGACGGGCGGTTCAAAGGAGGTTCTGGCGATGTGGCTGTATACTTCCGTCTTGGATACCCCCTGAAACAGGGGTCCGTATTGCAGACCCACCTCTTTGGCCAGCCGATAGTGGGTGGCACGGTCAATCAGGTGGGTTAGCGTCTTGTTTTGAGCCAGGGGGATGGCAGGAAGGGGTTTATTGATGGTGGCCGTTTCCACCACCCGTCCAACGGCATGCAAAATCCACAGGCCATCGCTCAAACGTTTGCGGCTGCGAATTTGAAATCCCCCATCCCGTGGATAAATTTCAAACCGTACCCCCAGGGAGGAGCTGGCATCGAAAATCATGGGGACGACAATTTCCAGCTCTTCCACTTCGTAGAATTCCCCATCGTAAAATTCACGGCAGGCGGCCAGGGCCATTTCAACATAGGCCGCCGCTGGCAGAACGATCATGTTGGCCACCTTATGGTCGGCCATCCAGGGAAAGCGGTCCGGATCCAGGTGGTTTTCCCAGGCCGCTTCCGTGGTTTTGAGTCGCCATCCCAGCAGGGGATGGCAGCATCGTCTTTCCACCAGACAATTTTCTTCGCTGGTGGCATTCAGCCAATAGACCTCCCGTTGCCAGGGATAGTAGGGCAACGGGATGAAATTGCCAGGCTGGGGAAAGAAAAAGTGCCATTGGGGTGGATCACATAACAAATGCAGACGCATGGCCACCTCATGCAAACGGGCAAGGCCATCGTTGTCTTTTAATAAGGATGGCAGAACCCTGGTATCCATCTCTTTTCCTGCCAGGGATTCATTAAGATAACGTTGCAGAATGGCATGGGGGCCGATTTCCACAAAAATTCGGCAACCTTGCTCCACCAGGGTGGTGACGGCCTGCATAAAACGAATGGGTTGGCGGACATTTCGCCACCAATAGTCCCTGTCCTGACCTCTGCCCTCTTCCAGGCAGCCGGTAACGGTGGAGACAAAGGCGAGGGTTGCCGGTTGCGGGGTGATATCCGCAAGAGCCGTCATGAGGTGCTGCTGGATCGGCTCCATGTAGCGGCTGTGGAAGGCGTAGTCCAGATCAAGCAAACGAAAGAAGATGGAACGGGGTTGCAAAAGAGTGTCCAACCGCTGCAAACTGGCCACATCTCCTGCCAGGGTGAGATTATTGGGGCTGTTGAATCCGGCAATTTCAATATCTTGCAAACCGTTGTCAACCAGCACTTCCTGCAAGGCGGCTTCGGTCAATCCTACGACTGCCATGCGCCCGTTGCCCTGGGTCTCCTGTTGAACACGGCTGCGGGCAGAGATAAGGAGGATGGCCTGCTCCAGAGTGAGAATTCCCGCTGCCCAGGAGGCGGCCACTTCCCCAACGCTGTGACCTGTCACGGCCTGGGGAGTGATTCCCTGCTCCCGCAACAGCAGGGTTACCGCAACTTGTATGGCAAACAACAAGGGTTGGGCAACAGCGGTGTTGTTCAGCCTGCTGGACGCCTCCGGGGCTTGGAGTTCCGCCAGCAGGGAAAATCCTGTCAGGTTGCCGATGGGTTGCTCCAGGGTGGCGATGATTTCCGCAAAGCGTGGTGACTCCGCCAACAGCCGCGCCCCCATGCCCTGCCATTGGCAACCGTTTCCCGTATAAACAAAAGCCAGACCTCCTGCCTGCCCCAACCCCTGCTCCTGGATGGCCAAGGGTGGATTTTCACCACTACCGAAGGCCTGAAGTTGGTTGATCATGTCTGGAATATCATTGGTTTTGAGGGCCAGGCGATGATCCAACCTCTGGCGGCGAAAGGCCGCGCCATGGAGAATATCGTAATATTTATCCGGGTGGGCCTGGAGCAGTTCGCCATAACGTTGGGCCAACTCCCGCAAGGGGGTTGAGCCGTTGGCGGAGAGAAACAGGGGGGGAATCTCCCCACCCGCCTTGTGACGGGCTTGCCGCCGTGTAGGGGACTCCTGCAACAATACATGGGCGTTGGAGCCGCCAAATCCAAAGGAATTCACCCCCACCGCAAGTTTTTTCCGTTTGTTGGTCAGGGGGTGCAGGCTGGTGGCCACCTGCAATTTCATGCCAGCAAAATCGATGCGGGGATTGGGACTCTTGACATGGATGGAGGGGGGCACCGCCCGGTGTTTCAACACCAGAATCGCCTTGATCAAACCGGCCACCCCGGAGGCAATTTCCAAATGGCCCAGGTTGCTTTTGACCGAACCGATAAGCAGGGGGGATGGACTTAAACGGGGACGCCCGTAAACCTCGCCGATGGCGATGGCCTCAATGGGGTCACCCACGGGGGTGCCGGTGCCATGGGCTTCCAGATAGTCGATGTCGTCCACCTTCAGACCGGAACGGCGCAGCACCGCCTGCATGATGTCAACCTGGCCTTCGGCACTGGGAATGGTGATCCCGGTTTTGCGGCTGCCATCGGTATTGACCCCGGAAGAAAGGATGACGGCGTGGATGTTGTCCCCATCCTGCAAGGCCTTTTTCAAGGTCTTAAGGATCAGAATGGCTCCGCCTTCAGAACGAACGTATCCTTCCACCGAGGAGTCGAAGACCCGGCATTGCCCATAGGATGCCAGCATGGCCGCCTTAGTGAAACCGACGAACGGGTAGGGATGCAAGAGCATGTTGACCCCTCCCACCAAAGCCAGTGACGACTCCCCGGAACGCAAGGCGTTGCATCCCAGGTGCAGGGCGACCATGGAGGAGGAGCATGCGGTATCCAGTGCCACAGAAGGACCACGCAGGTCAAATACATAGGAAATACGATTGGCGGCAATGCTGAGGGTGCTGCCGGTGGCAGAGTGGGAGGCAATGCTGGACAGGTCATCCAGGCGGCGCATGGCATAATCGTTGGTGCCAATCCCCACATACACGGAACAATCGGAACCAGCCAATTTGGAAGGTGGCAGACCACCATTTTCCATGGCCTGCCATGCCAACTCCAACAACAGGCGTTGCTGTGGGTCCACATGGACGGCTTCACGGGGGGAAATTTTGAAAAAGGCGGCATCGAATTGATCGATGCGGGATAAAACCCCTGCTGAAAAGGTGACGCTCTTGCCAGGTTCCGAGCGTCGCGGATGCTGGAACAACTCGGTTGACCAACGATCCTCGCCGATGCGGGTGACCGCATCTCCGCCATTTTTGAGAAGATTCCAATAGCTGGTTTCGTCTTCAATATCGCTGGGAAATCGGAAAGCCATGCCAACAATGGCAATTTTATCCTTATTGGTCATCTCTAAAGTCCACAATAAAATACGATTACGGAAAATATTACAGTTAACTTTTTATCCTTTTGATCCATTATCGAATATTGAAATGCGATATCCTGCAAATCGTCATCAAGTATCTGGAGACTCCTGTCCATGGGCAAACCGCTTCCTTACTCCTGCTTAAAAACACAATGGAACAGAATGTCACAAGGTATTTCACAATTGAATGGGCTGAAAGCCTGTGGACGGGCATTCTACTCGTTTTGTTCCCGTTTGCCGAGTAATTTTCTCACCCCTGTCGAGATGTATTATTTGCAGCCCATTCAATTAAAATCCACTCTCACGTACAACAGTAGAGGCTATATTATTCATCAAATTCAAACCAAAGCTCTGCTTTTCACCATGCAGAATCAGCATGCCGGTAGATTGCCGGCCAATTTCACTTATTTTCTCATCGACTGAAAGGATGATGCGATAAAAAGCCCCTTCCGGGAGCAGCAGGTGTTGTTGCTCACGAACTGGAACATGCCCACCATAGACCGTGGCCAATGCTGGCTCTTCCAGAAGGCTGGCCGCCAACGTGTTCATTTCGATGATATGGCTTTCATAGCCATGATGGCTGGGATCCTGTGGAAAAAAGTGGGCGATTTCACCGGGACGAATTCTGAATATGTCCTGTTCCGTGAGGTAGGTGGTAACGGTTATCCCAGTGTGGCCAAGGATGGTTGCCAGTCTCTCTTTGGCAGGAATCCATTGCCTCTCATGTAATTCCGGAGTGACATCCGTCAAACGACCTGTAATGGGGGCCTTGATTTTCAGTTTGGCCTCTTCTTGCTGCAATCCAATCCGCTCTGCTACTGCTCCCTGCAACTCCTGCTCCAGGGATTGCACCTTTTCCCGAAAGGTGGTTTCAAAACCCATATTGGCGATTTCCCATTCCAATAGCTTGATCCGGTTCTGCACTTGAACCAGTTGATAGGCCAAATCAGGAGAGGTCAGGGTGACAACCAACTCTCCCTCTTGCACCCAATCCCCCTGTTTTTTATGCAAGGTCACCACTTGTCCCGGCTTTAAAGTATAAAGCACCACATGCTCCCTGGCTTGCAGAATGGCTGGAACCGTGATGCGGCTGTACCAGGGGACGAAAAATATTATCAGCAGGAAGATTGCCATGATAAAAGTAAAACGGCTGCGTGGTTGGGATAGAATAGACTCGCGCATTTTCCACCAGTGCTGAATTTCTTTTTGAACAGGCAACAACACAAACCAGGCAATCTCAACAATAAACAAAAAAATGCCCAACAGCTTGAAGGAAAACTCATAAACCAATACTGCAATACCCAAAAACAAGATCAACCGGTAGATCCAGGTGGCAACAGCCATCAGAATCAACCAGCGGCGTATTGCAAGAGATGCCTCTTCCGGTGGTGGAATGGCTGGACGAAACAATAATTCACGCAAGGCCCAACGTGCCATGGCAAAGGATCGGGTGTGCAAATTGGGCATGTCCAACCAATCCATCAAAATAAAATAGCCGTCAAAGCGCATAAAGGGACTCAAATTAACCAACAAGGTGGAAATCCAGGTGGTGGTGGCCAAAATAAAGGCGATGGAACGTATATGTCCATCTGGCAGCACAACCCATAACAAGGTGGCATAGGCCGCAATGGTCAGTTCTGCCAGAATCCCGGCACTTCCCACCAAAACCCGCTGCCGACGAGAGACCAGTTTCCAACTGTCGGTGGTGTCGGTATAGGGAACCGGCAACAGGACCATAAAGGCAATACCCATAGTGGGAACCCGACAGCCAAATTTTTTGGCCATCAAGGCATGAGACAATTCATGCGCTCCTTTGGTGATGACGATGGCCAGCATATAATGAAGAAAACCGTTCCAACTGATGGTTTCCGCCAGGGAATGGATGAAGACATCCCATTGCCGCAACAGCAAGAGGATGGAGATAAAGGCAACCCAACAGGTCAGAAGAATAAAATTTCTTGAAAACAATCGATTATAATAAGGAACCACCGATGCCAACCAGCCATCAGGACGAAAGAGGGGAATTCGGAAAAACAAATAGTTATGCAACAGCCATTGTCCCAGGCTTTGTTCATAGGCCTTGCTTGATTTCATCAATCGTTCAGAATCCGTCTTTCCTCTAACACTGAGCAAATGGTTGCCCGCAAAGAAATAGACGAGTTGTTGAATGTCTTCTGCAGTGGTGTGCAGAGTGGTTTCCTGTTGAATTCTGGCGACAATTTGATCTACATCCCCCAAATCCCAACGGGAGAGAATTTCAAAGGCCTGCCAGTTGATGCGGAAGAAGCAGTTGCGGGAAGGATCAAACAGATTCCAGGTTGGTGCGCCATCCTGGGCCATGGGACCGGGCAGCAGGGTGATCTCCTCGCGCAAGGGGGGCAATGTCTTCATCGGCCTATGGTCTGTCTTAACAAAGCCCATGGCTTGCGAAACAACCAGTAGGCCAAGGTTACGTCATCCCCATCCACGCGCACCGTGCCTTTGAGCCCCAAACGTGGTTTTTCTGTTTGCATAATGGTTCCACGCAAGCGGAAGGCCAGGGTGCCATTGGGCCGTGGTAATGCCTCGTAGGCCAGATAACGTACCTCTCCCACCACCGGATGGAGTGGATCCACGTTGGGGAAAAAGGTAATTTTGGCTTGTTTGGGAAATTCAATGTCATCCCCAATGGCGACCCATGCTTCCATTTCCGTATCATGGATGCCCGTTATCAGCATAACCTTTTCCCCCAGGGAAACTGGTTTACCCAACCAGGATGAGGGATCATCGAACACCACCACTCCTGGTCGGGGAGCCTTGACCCGAATACGCGCCAACAAGTCGG
>JADFXB010000008.1 GCA_015233935.1 Magnetococcales bacterium
GCGGTCGCTGGAGACTTGGTGGTTTTTACCGGAGATGACCACCGGGGGGGACATGCGGATCATGCCCAGCTCCCCTTCCACCCGGGTTTGTACGCCACCGGCGATCATATTGGCCAGTTCGGAGAAGGCGTCTTCCATCTCTTTGTCCAGCACGTCCCGTTCTTCGCCCAGGAGGGCAGCGGCCAGTTTGAGGACGGTTTTTTGGGGACCGGCCAGGCGCATGCTTCCTTTCAGAGAGCTGCTGTAGCCAATGACGGCACTCACATCGGCTCCCAGGGAGCAACGGGCATGTTCTGACTCACCGGGGATGATTTCCACAAACAGCATGGTTTCGGCGATTTCCTGAATGGCATCGCGTATTGCTTGAAGAAATTTATCTTGCATGACCAAAGGCTCCGTCGCGTGGAATGAAGATGTTGCATACTAGCGCAGAGGGGAGGGGTACGACAAGTTTTTCTCAACGGGTAGATAGATTGGATTCTTGATCCCGTGTTGACAACGAAAACAATGACACACCCAAGACGGGTGTGGAAGTGTTTTTATTCTAAAAGAAAAATGGGGGGCTTGCCGCAAAAAATTGAGTAATGGATATAAGATAAAATTTTATATAAAAAACACCTTTAACAAAGTTTTAATTTTGTATACCCTCACCAAATGGGAAATCTCAAAACTAAACTACACAAGAGGGGGGGAGTCATGGACCAATCCAGGCAGATTGAGCAGTTGGTGAAGGCGGTGGAAAGTTTGACCACGGCTTTAGCGCGGGAGCGGGAAGAGCGGGTTCGTAGGGAAAAAACCTTGCGTAAGGGTTTGGCGGGTGTGGCCATGGCGGTTTTATTGGGTGGGGGATTGGTTTGGTCCAGTATTCCGGCTCAGGCCAATTTGCCGGAGGTTATCAAGCAGATTGAGTTGGATTTTAAGGAGATCAACAAGCTCCTGGCCAATTTGAATCCACTGGTGGAAGGTTTGAATGGCATGTTGGGAATGGCCCAGAAATCCATGGCGTCGGATAAAGGGGTGTTGCATGATGCCGGGGTTCTCATCACTCGGGTCAAGCAGGATTCGGACTTGATGCGCAGGTTTATCCTGATGTCGGCCAACAAGTATCCCATTCATCATATGTCCATCAAGGCAGGTGTACCTGATAACCGGTTGGACGATATGGATGCTTCGCCGGCCATTATCATCAACAATGCGGGAAATGTAATCTCGGATGAGTTGCGGTCCTTGAACTATTACATGCATACCACAGTGGGCAAGGCGTCAACCTGGATGAACTGGATGCCTGCCGCACCCTGATGAATAAACCTTCCTCCTGCTCATGGGCTGAGGGCTTATGAGCAGGGGGGATTACAGGGAACAGGATTGATCTTCCGTGGTTTTGCCATGCCTTTGTTGCTGGTGCATGGCTATGAGATGGTTAACCCTTTGGCGATAGCCATGGTTAAAGGCGTGATCCCGTTTAAGGGTTTTGGCCAGGGGGCATTTGCTTTGTATGGCGTAGAACATTTTGCCCTCTTCCAGATTCCAGTGGTCTGGTTGCTGGGGGTCGGCCACCAGGCTGAAGGGGAAGGCCAGGCATTCCAGGGGTTTGTTCTGTTCCATGGCGCAGACCATGCCGTGGGATTCGGCCCGCAGATGGGCGCAGACAGAACGCAGCCAACCTTGTTGACCGACCACCTGGAGGGCTTCTTGTTGGCTGTTGTGAAAGGTGGAATGACCTTCACCCGTTTGCACCAAAAAGCGGGTGTGGGCCACCGTGTGGGAGCCTTGCCAGGCCACTGGCAGGGAGGTGGGAATTTCCTGGCCATGACTTTTCATAAAACGGGCAATGGATAACCATTCTTCATAGCTGCAATGAAAGCCTTGTTCATCGAGACAGCATTCACCGCAGGGGGCGCACAGTTCCAGAATGCGGGAGGTGATCTCCTCTTGGGTGAGGACATGGGTGACGATAACTTGGTTGCGCTGGTTCTTTTGAATCATAAAGGGAACCGCATCGTTCCATTGAATGAAGGTCTCCGGCAAAATGCGATGGATATGACGACCCACCAGTTTGCGTGGCAAATGGACGGTGGTCATGGAACGATCTGGCAGATGACTGGCTTCTGAATAGGCATGGTCAAAGCCGAGAACTTCCAGCCAGGGTAAACCGTCTTTGCTTACTCCCAGGGCAAATTGGTGCAGCAGGGCATGGGCAATGGGAATCCATTTGTTGGGGGGTAGGGGAAAGTTGCGGTCGTTGACCATGTTCTCTGGAATAGGGGTATCCAGAAGAAAATTCACCCAGGCCTCGCTTTGATGGCGGGAGACCATGCTCATAAAATTATGAAAATAGTTTAATCCCAGTCGTGCCAGGTAGACGATGAAAAGATAGCGATCCCTGGCAACCTCGGCCCCCAGATAGTAGGACATATGGGGAAAGAGTTGGGGGTGTTGTTGAAAGAGGACCAGTTCATGATCCTGCCAGCCATCTTCACTTTCGTTAAAATCGGTGGGCATGCCATCGAAGGCCAGGGGGGTGTGATCGATCATCATCAGTTGGGAGCCTTGCAAAGGAGAGAGCAGGTGCAACTGGGTCAGATTATGGGGCAGAGCGGCAAATTGGGTATAGAGGAGCAGGGTTTCGTAGAGATCCTGTCTGGTTTCCTGGGGAAAGCCGACGATAAAGGAGACGGTGGTTGCAAATCCCATTTGGTTGGCGGTTAGGATATTTTGGATGGCGCGATCCATGCGTAAATTTTTTCGCACCAGCTTTTGCATGCGTTGGGATCCGGTTTCAATTCCGAAGTAGATACCTTCGCAGCCAGCATTTTTCAGGCGGGATGCCAGGGTTTCATCCACTTTATCGGGGCGGGCACTGATGTTCCAGACATAGCGGCGGGGATGGGCTTGAATGGCATCGCAGAAGGCGAGAATTTTTTTGGGATCGGTATTGAAGTTATCTTGGATCAGATCAAAGCTCCAGACGCCGTAGAGTTGGTTCAACCAGTCCATTTCCGCCAGGATGCGTTGAGGGGATTTGGCCCGGAAGCGGCGGGAGAAATAGCGATTGGTGGAGCAATAGGTGCAAAGAAAGGGGCAGCCGCGTCCGGTTTCAATGGGTATGGACAACCCGGAGCGGGAGGGGGGATAAAGGTCGAAGGCGGGCATGGGGGAGCGGTCCAGGTCGCTTAGGAGGGGGGAGGAGGGGGTTTCCTGGATATGGCCCTCCTGGCGGAAGAATAATCCTGGAATGGTATTCAGGGGAGAGCCATCCAGAAAGGCTTGCCAGCTTTCTTCGGCTTCGCCCAGAAACACCACGTCCACGGCCTGGCAGAATTCCATGAGGGGGCGGGCGGTTGCTGTCGCCTGGGGTCCTCCCATGACGATGGTGATATGGGGATGAAAGGATTTAATCTTTTCGGCCAGATGGATGGAGCGGTGGAAGGTGTTGGAAATGGTGGAGAAGCCCACCACCTGGCAGTTGGCCAGTTGGTGAATTAATTCTTCTTCCTCTTGCAGGGGGGGCAAATCCCGGACTTGTACTGACCACCCCCGTTGACGGGCCAATTGGGCCAACACCAGGGGGCCGATGGGCATTTGGCCCATATCACCAGAGGTATAGGTCAAAAGCGTCAGTTCCATGTAGAATTTGCTGTACCATTAGGGTTGAATGTGCAACCTGGATTCTACCTTTAGGGATGAGAATATTTCAAGATCATTTGTGAGGGCATT
Source organism: Magnetococcales bacterium (assembly GCA_015233935.1). Classification (GTDB taxonomy): domain Bacteria; phylum Pseudomonadota; class Magnetococcia; order Magnetococcales; family JADFXB01; genus JADFXB01. The sequence goes on from JADFXB010000008.1 coordinate 3,718, forward strand.
GGGAGGTGGGGGAGTCGAACGGGTATGGGGGTAAACAAACCGGGGAAATGGTCAGCAAACAACCACTTCCCTGGTTTGAGGCTCTTCTGGACGATAAAGAATTAGTTCATCATGCCGGAAGTAGCTGCTTTCTTGGCTTTTTTACCTTTTTTAGCTTTTTTAGCTTTTTTGGCTTTTTTGGTGGTGGCTTTTTGGCCAGCCTGGTCCTGCTGAACCTGTTGTTGCTGTTTGGGGGCAGCAGAGGCCTCGAGACCGGCCATGAAGAAGACAGGCAGGGTGAGGGCGACAAGGATGGAAATCAGACGACTGGCACGTTTCATACTGGCAGCTCCATGCAAGAAGGTTAAAGATGAACAATAATGCTTAAACCAAGAACAGGGATATTGAATAGAAGAAGAGCTTGAATTCGACTATTCAATAGTAACTGTTGTAGAAAAAAAATTCTATTGATGTGACTTTATCATATAAAACAATCAGTTGATTTAGAAAATATTGAATAGGTCAAGTAATATATCAAGGGGGGAATTATAATCAGATAGGGGAGGATATTCAATAGATAATCAGAAAAAATATTTCATGAAGGGAACAAACCGTGGCATAGAAAAGGACATGTCCACGGTTTGTTCAGATATCCATCAGGCAGTGATTTTACGGCATTCGATAGAGCAGGCTTTGCAGGCATCGGCGCAGGCTTTGCATTGCAAATGTTTGGCCTCATGTTTACGGCACTCTTTTTCGCAGGCGTCGCACACATCGGCGGCCACTTTGGCCATGGCAGCCAGGTGGGGAGATTTGGCGACGGCCAGTTGTTGCAGGGCGGTGCACACGGCCAGCATATCGGAGACGGATTTGGCGCACTCCACCAGGGAGGTATCCCCCATGGAGAGGAGCATCATGCAGTGTTGCAGGCAGACTTGTCCGGTTACCAGGCAGTTGGCGGCGGACTGCACCAGGGCCATATTGGGAGGGGTTGGATGGTGGTGACCGGAATGATCCATGGGTTTTTCTTCAGCCTGGGCGGCTTGGGCCAGGAACAGGGCGGCAGCGGCACCGGTGGTGGTGATAAAGTCCCGACGATTCATAAAAACCTCTTTTATGTTGGAGTTGCAGGGAGGATGGGAGAGCCATCTTATGGTTTCAATAGGTTGTGTTGAGGATGCACCATGGTGGACAGCTTCTTGAAGAAGAGGTGCACATCCTGGTGAATTTCGTTGGCCAGCATACATAGTGCGATATCCGGGCGAGAAGGGGGGGCTGAGGGATCAATATTTCCTAATTTGTGGAAAAGAGATTCATCATCCTCAAACAGGATACGCTTGCCATCCACCATTTTGAAAATGTTGGCAGTGACATTGTGCCAGGTCTTATTGGGGGGTAAAGTCAAGTTTTGTTCGGTAAAAAATTCATCGATTTCAGACAATAAGGTCGTTTCCCGCAAGGCGTTTGTTTTTTTGTTCCCAACAGCCCGTTTCCAAGCTTCCGGCACCAGCAGGTAACCTTCAATGTTCTTACGTTTCCATTCAACATGGACGGGGCTGCTGGGGTCAGGATGATAGGTGTTATCGCTATCATAATCCAAGAGTACCAATCGGGATGCATGGGGAATGATCTGACGTAATGCCTCAAAGTGAACATCGGCAGCCGCAACCATCTCCTTCTTGCTGCCACCGCCCAAGGTTTTAATGTAAACTTTTCCTAGTGATTCACTGGCACCACATGGGTCAGCCCAGGCCCGCAGGATGCGCTCATCATCCGCACCCTCCACATAGAGAATAAATGGGTATTGAGTAAGCCAATGAATCTCCTCGTTGGCAACCTCTGCCAAAGCCCGTAAGATCTTTGGGGTGGACTGAATGCGTGTGGGGTGTTGGTTGAGCAGTGAGATGATTTGACTGGTTTCCACACCTTTAATAAATTCTTCTGCATGGGTGGCAATGAGCATTTGCATGCCCCTTTCAGAGGATTTTCTTCTGAAGAAATCCAACACCTCACGTTGTAGGCTGGCATGCAGATGGGCATCCGGTTCATCGATCAACAGGGTGGTTGGCTTGTAACCGTACAGAAAAGCCAACAAGGTCAGGGTTTGGTGAAAACCACTACCCCCAGAAATGATGTCATAATTTTTATTATTCTGTTTGTATTCGACCTGAATAGATACATCCCTGGATGAATCATACTTTGGTTTATGAATGTCCACAGAAAGCCAAGCTTTAATCCTGTTGGCCAGTTCCGGCCAATCTGCCTCATCAGAAACCATCAATAATAAATTGCGCAGTACACTACCCGGTTGCCCCTTGCCCACCTGCTGACGAATGGGGGCGATATCCAGCCGCTTTTCAACAGGTTCCAGACCAGAAAAAGGTGGAATATAGGCGATTTTTGGCATGCCACTTGATTCACATTCATGGAATTGCTTCCACCCCCCAGAGGGAATGGCATAAATAGATTGGGGCGAGTGATAACGCAGGTCGATACCAAATGCCCTGTTTTGTTCTCCCGTTTCGTCCTGCCACTCCACCAGAATTTGAATCAAGATAAACTGCTGAGTTCTTTTGTTGTTAACGATAGGGTAGGATCGGTCTGTCTTCTCCTTCCAAAGCAGATTAAACTCCGGCAAGGGGAGGGCGGTAAAGTTGGGCAATACCACCTGGATACCCTTGGAACCTTCTCTATTGGATTGGGAAAACAAATCCACGCAAAACTGCCAAATGGCCAATGCCTGCAACACGGTGCTTTTGCCGCTGTTGTTGCGACCAACCAGCAAATCAAACTGACCGAAGTCGTAGACCTGTTCCTTGATATTTTTGAAATTTCTCAAGGTCAGGCGGGTTATGCGTCTCTGGGTTGCCATCATTCAAACTCTTTCAAATGGGCTGAAGGTGGTTTTCCTCTATCCCAAGGCTTCCACCACCAACCGTACCTCTTCAATGGTTTCCGTCAATATGTCCAAGGCTTTGCTGTTGTCATCCTTGCGGGCGGCGATGGCGAGACGGACAATTTTTAACTTCAGACGATCTGCCCCCAAAGCCACCGCCATCTCTTTCATTCTTTGGACGATGGCGTCTAAACGGTTTTGCTGTTTTTGCAAAATGACCCGACGCAACTCCTGAAGCAGAGGGGCAATCTCCTCTAAAAACTGCTTGCGTGTATGCTGCCAGGCCTCGTTGCGCTCCACGTCGGGCAGCAGTACTTCCGATGGCTTGTTTTTGTCGATTATGGGGGGGCGAACAGGGGGTTTGCGCACGCTGAAACGGGAGACCATATTGAGCAAGGCCTCCGGTTTGTAAGGCTTGGTCATGTATTCGTTCATGCCAATGCCAAGACACCGCTCCCGTTCACCCGTCAAGGCATGGGCGGTTACCGCAATGATGGGAATCTGACTGTCAATGCCGGAGGCCGCATCCGCCTGGCGAATTTTGGCCGCCGCTTCATAGCCACCCATAACCGGCATCTGCAAATCCATGAGAACCAGATCAAAGGATTGCTTGGCCAGTTTATCCAAGGCCTCACGTCCATTGTTGACCACCGTAATATGATGCCCCTCCTTGCCCAACAACTCGGTAGCCAAAAGTTGATTATAAGGGGTATCCTCCACCAGCAGAATACGTAAAGCTGGCACTCTTGGACGATCCGCCTTGGCTACCACCGGGCCATCAGCCGGGGTGCGTCCCAAAAGCTGATTGATGGTGCGCAGCATGCGAAAACGTTTGACCGGGCGGTTGAGAACCGCGACCTCCTGCAACAAGGGAATCAAAGGTTCCAATCCTTCCGCCAATTGACTGTCGGAAGTCTGGTGGGAGGCGGTGAGCAGGATACACCTTTTTTTCTGCAAGGCGGGAGCCAGCACGCCAGCCAGGGCAGGACCCTCCGCATCTTCCAATAGAACATGGTTGATGATCAAAAGATGCTCCTCCAAGCGGGTGGCATGCTCGGTCAGCCAGCTTGTCAGGGCAGGGGTGTCGGTCACCGTTTCCACCGTGGCTTGCCAATGACGCAAGGCTTCCGCCAGCAAAATACGCTGGGTCGTCATGGAGTCCGCCAATAAAATATGCACACCACGTAAATCCGTGGGATGGATTGGGGCGTCTGAACGCCGCTCTCCCACCGCCTGCCCCGAGTTGCGATCCTTGCCAATGCCAAAAAGGGCGGAAAAATGAAAGGTGCTGCCCTTGCCAACCTGGCTGTCCACCCAGATGCGTCCCTGCATCATCTCCACCAAATGTTTGGAGATGGTCAGACCCAAACCCGTCCCCCCATACTTACGGGTGGTGGAGCCATCCACCTGGGTGAAACTTTCAAAAATGGCATCCACCTTGTCCGGGGGAATGCCGATACCCGAATCCTGCACGGAAAAGTGCATCATCACCTGACCCGCCGGAACCTCTTCTTCCAGCATCTCCACCCGCAACACCACCTCGCCATTGGAGGTAAACTTGATGGCATTGTTGATCAGGTTGACCAGAATTTGGGTGGTGCGCAAAGGGTCTCCCACCAGGGTCTGGGGAACCCGCTCGGTGATATGGCAGAACAGCTCAATCCCCTTTTGATGGGCGCGCAGGGCCAGATTGTCACACACCTGCTCAATCCTGCCCACCGAATCAAAGGGAATGTTTTCCAACTCCAGGCGACCGGCTTCAATTTTGGAAAGATCCAGTATGCTGTTGAGTAAATCCAACAGACCGTCCGCCGATTGCTGAACAATGGTGAGAAGCTGTCGCTGTTTGGCGGTGAGCTGACTTTCCAGGACCAGATTGGACATGCCGATAATGGCATTCATGGGGGTGCGAATTTCATGGCTCATGTTGGCGAGAAATTCGCTCTTGGCCCGGCTGGCCTCTTCCGCCACCTCTTTGGCATGTTTCAGATTGGCTTCCGCCCGTTGCAGGGTTTCCACCTGTTGAGAGAGGGTTTGGGTTTGTTCCACGCTCTCCAGGGCATAGGCGCAGTTGTGGAGAATGATGGAGACCACCTCCAGCCGCATGCTGTTGGGGGGCAGGTTATCTTCCCGATGAAATCCGATGAAAAATCCATTCACTCCGTTATGGGTGGCCAGGGCATGCAAGAGAATGCGTTCCTTGCCATCGCCCACACCAGGGATCATCACCGCCCGGCTTTGTTGTAAGGCCCAGGCCACATCCCCATTATCGATCAAGCTTTCTGTCAGTTGCCGAACCGTGTCGCTTGCTTCTGGCGGATCGCAACTCACCAGATTAAAGTCAAAGTCCACCTCCATGAAAAAAGCGGTAGTATGGAAAAAGATCAATTGCCGCAAAGCTTCCCGTGTGGCATGCAGAATGGAGCTGACACCCCCCTCTGAGCCTGCACGACCATGGATACGCACCATGGAAGAGACCACATCCAGGGCCAGGGAGTGCCAACGAACCTCCTCTTCCAGATGAGCAATACGGTTTTGATAGGGATCGGAATTTATCTCTTTTGTCATGGAAGTGACTCAAGGCTTTTGGAAGATGCAAGGAGAGCTATGCAAAGAGATGGACAGCTACCCCATACTGTTTTTCCACCTGTTTGGCGATGGTGGGAATCATGTTGGGGGAGAGGCCACTGCTTTCCCAGGCTTTGACATCCAAGGGTGGGACAAACCATTCGCCACTAAAGCCACGTCGCAGACTTTGGGCCAGGATATCTGCAATGTGGATGACGGTTGCCGCCTCCATATGGCTTTCTGCCAGGCTGGGTTGGTGATGCCAACGCACCATTTGACAGAGCCTGTCTGGCAGTTTCCATTTGGCCAGCAAAGCACCGCCAATCTCTGCATGGTCGAATCCCACCGACTGTTTTTCCACCTGGTGGAGCAACAATCCCTGGGATTTGGCATCTTCCATGAGTTTGGCGGACACTTCCGGGCGAATCATGAAGAAGAGCAGTCGCCCCACATCGTGGAGCAATCCTGCCACATAGAAGGATTCCACGTTGGCCTCCCGCCGGTAGGTGGCAATGACCCTTGCCGCCAGACCGCAGGTGATGGAGTGTCGCCAGAAGTCGGAAATATTGAGCAGATTGTCAGGAACCCCATTAAATTGATTCACGGCCACAGTAGCCATCACCAAGTCGCGCAATTGGCGGGTTCCCACCACGGTCAAGGCGCGGGAGATGGTTTCCACCGGATGGGGCAGGCCGTAAAAGGAGCTGTTGGCAATTTTTAACAGGCGGGCGGTCAGTCCCGGATCTTCCATGATGATGGCAGCAATTTGATCCAGGGTGGAAAAAGGGTGTTCCACCGCAGCATTGATGCGATGAAAGACATCGGGCAGGGAGACCAGATTGGCACTGGCCTCGATCATACGATCCAGAACCCGGTTAGATGCCACGTTTTTTCTCCTCAGGCTTTTCTTGGGCAACCCGTTGTACACAAATGGCAAAAAGCTGTTGAACCGCCGGATGGCTCATGTCGGCATGACGAAAGAGTACTTCAGCCTTTTTACAAAAAGGCTCCATGCTTTTGGGAAAAATGGGCATGCTGGAGGCGTTGGGATCGGTCTCGCTGGCAGGGTTGGGTGAGGAAGTGACGACCACATCCACATCGGCCACCCCCCAGGTCTTGAATATGCGCAAATGGCGGTCGGTAATGGCACTTCCTTTGGACAGTAAAATGCGTCCGCTGGCGTCGCAAACATTGGTTGCCACCACCATCCCTGCCGTAAGTTGATCTAAGGGTAAGACACTCATGGATCACCTGAACAATTCTGAAGAATTTTCTGACGGGAATTATGTCAGATATTCATGGCCAGGGAAAGTTCATATGGTTTTTGGTTCTTTTCTTGCCAGCAAGGAAGGAAAATTTTGGGCCAAAGCAAGATTTTCTTCCAGGTGGATGAGTAGAAAGATTCCCAGACTGACAAAAAACAGTGGAGGCCACCAAGCGGCCACCTCCGGTGGTAAACGTCCGCCCATGCCCAAAGCGCGGGAGAGGTCCATGACCACGAAGAGGGCAAAACCGGCCAGTAAACCCACCAGCAGGGAGCGGCGTCCGGATCCCGCCCGGGGCAAGCGCAGGGCAAAGGGAAAGGCCAGGATGATGGCGGCCAGGGTGGTCATGGGGTCGGCCAGCTTGCGATGAAACATGAGCCGATAGGAGGCATCATCATACCCTTCCCGCCGTAAATTTTCTGATATTTCCAGCAATTCGCGGGTGGTCAAATAGCTTGGGTCCGGGTTAACCTGGTCCAGTTGTTGGGTGTCCAAGTGGAGATCGATGGTTTTTTGTCCGAAGGGTTCCAGGCTGGGGGATTCGCCAAAGCGGATGATGCGCCCATCCTGCAATTGCCATTGACCATTGACCAGAATAGCCTTACGGGCATCCAGGCGTTCTACCAACTCTTTGTCCTGGAAGCGAAACAGGGAGAGGTCCAACAGGACATTATCCTGCAACATGGCCTGTTTGATGGAGACATGGTAATCCCCATCCCGCAACCACAGGTTGAGGCTGATGGCAGCTTGTTGAGGTTTTTGCTGGCCCATTTTTTCATGCAGGGCATCGGCCAGGCGACCAGAATTGGGGACGACTTGATCCTGCAAAAAATATTGAATACCAGAAAGGAGCATTCCGCCGATGAGAAAGGGCACCAAGATGCGGTAGATGGAAATGCCGCTGGTGCGCAGGACAGAAATTTCATTCTGGCGGGTCAGGCGGGTGAGGATTAATAAGGTGGCCAAGAGGGCGAAGGCGGGCAGTAATTGGGTGATAAAACCGGGCAGACGGTAAAGAAGAAACAGAGCCATATCCTGCCATTGAAAATTGGCATGGTGAACATGCCGCCGGGTTTGCTCAATGCCATCGCCCAACAAAAACAGGCCAACAAAGACCAGGCCCACCTGCAACAGGCCGTCGAGAAACAAGGTTAAAAGATAACGAAACAAAATGGGCATGCCCAAAAAACTCCGTTTTGTCAGGAAGAACCATTCTCACTGCGTCCCAGCAGCCGTTGGGGCAGCAGGGTAAGCAGGCGGTCCAGCCACAGGGAAAAGGCAGGGGTGCGTTCCCGATTGGCTTGTATGAGCAGATAGGCGGCCACCATGATCATGAGGATGTTGGGCAGCCAGAATCCCAGCAATGGCGTTACCAGTTGACGTTTGGCCAATCCCTCTCCCATGGTCAAAAGCAGCATATGAATGAGCATGAGGGCAATGGCCAGAACCAGGTTATAACCACGACCCGAACGGTGGTGGTGGACTCCCAAGGGGATGGCGGTCATTCCCAGAATCAGGGTAGCCAGGGGAATGGCCAATCGCCGATGCCATTCCATACGAGCGGCCAGGTTTTGTTTGGCATCGGTTGTGGTCATGGCCATCATCAACTCTGGATGGCTCATAAGTTCCGGGCGGTTGCTCTGGCCTCCGCTGGCCATATCCATGGTAATTCCCAAATCCAGATCATAGGTGGCAAAGGTCATTTGCCGGATGGCTTGTTTTTCCAAAATTTGATGTTGACTGCCCTCTTTCAGCAAAATGGCTCCCCGTCCATCGGGCTTGCGATAGATCATCCCTTCACGGGCGGTGACCGTCATTTGTTGGTTGGGACGGCGATGGTCATGGATGAACAATCCACGAAGTACACCGCTTTCTCCATCCTTTTCCTGAATATGGATGGTCAAGCCAGAGGCCGGATGGTTGAAAAATTGTGGTTTGAGGGAGAGCAGGGTGGAGGTGAGCAGGGTTTCCTTGAGGCGGACGAAGGTGTGTCTGCTCTCCGGGACCACCTGCCAAGTGAGCCAAAAGGAAAACAGGGTGGTAAAAATGGCCAACGGCAGGATGGGGGTGGAAATTTGCCACAAGCTCATGCCTGCCGCTTTCATCACCACGATTTCGCTGTCATCGGAGAGGCGTCCCATGGCCAGAAGAATTCCCAACAGCAGGGACATGGGCAGGGTAATGAGTAAAAGGCGGGGCACCATCAAAAGAATCATGTCCAGCAAAACCGAAATCGGAGCATCCTTGTTGACCCACAAATCCACCAAGTCCAACACTTGGGGTAACAGCAAAAGAAAGGTCAATACCAGCAGGGAGACCCCGGTGGTTTGGCCACATTCCATGAAAAGATAACGTGTTATGCGTATCATGCCCGTCATGAAAAGAAAGGAAAATTGAGAATTAGCAGGGCCAAACTCAATATTATCCTCCCGAACCTGCCACGGGGAAAGGAGGAAAATGGCCGCAAGTCAGAATGGAAGAAGCTGTAGGGGAAAGTTGATTTTAGGGCAAGGCGGGATTATCCTCATTTCTCGCCTTATGCTGGAAATAAAAACAAGATTTCATCGTTGGAGACCCCTGCTTGAAAAAACATTTGATGCTGTTCTTCAAGGTTGTCATAACCGGTGGGGTTCTTTATCTGATCCTCTCCCATTTGGACTGGCAAGCCTTCAAGGCGGTGTTCGCCCGTATTCAATGGGGGCCGGTGGCTGGATGCGTCTTTTTATTGGTTTCCAGCCAGTTGCTCTCTGCCTATCGCTGGAAACTACTGGCCGAGGGATTATCTTTGCGGGCAGACTATTTTTCCATGGTGCGTCATCTGTTTTCAGCGGCCTTTTTTGGTCAGTTTTTACCGGGTGGGGTGGGGGTCGATGCCTTTCGCATCTGGTTTTTCTCTCGCCGTTTAGGAAAAGGTACCCTTTTATCTGCCGGATATAGTGTGGTGGCCGAACGGATCAACAGCATTTTTGGTATGGCTTTGGTCTCATCGGTGGCGGCCTGGTTGGTGGTGGATGTACTGCCCATGGCCTGGGTCGGGGGACTAACCTTTTTTTGCGGCAGTGCGTTGCTGGTTTGGTTCATCCTACCCCTGCTCATTCGTTTCATCCAGAATCGTTGGCCACGGGTAACGCGCTTCTTAAGCCATGAAGTGTTGGTCTTTTGGCACTTGCGGGGGCCGTGGTGGCCTACCATCCTTCTTTCCATGGGGATGCATTTGATCCATGGCACCAGTGGGTTGATGTTGGGAACCGCCATGGGGTTTACTTTGCCGGTGGCCTACTATGTCTTTCTCGTTCCCACCGTCAATCTGGTATCTTCCCTGCCGATTTCCATTGGTGGTTATGGAGTACGGGAAGGTATGTTTATTCTGCTTTTGGGGTACGTGGGGGTGGAGGTGGAGGATGCCTTGGCTTTTGCCATCCTCTTTTTGTTTTCTGCCATCTGGGTGCCCATGAGTGGCGGGTTGATCTACCTTTTGACCCGTGATGCCGGTGAGAGTACCCCCTTACAGGGCGTGCCCTCTTTGCAAGAGGAACTGACCTCGGAGGATAACCCTTCTCCCACCCGTTGAGGGTAACTAACCTTTGTTATCAGGTGATTGGCCATGAGCCGACTTGCGATGCATGTGGAATTGTCTTCTCATCAACCTATCGAATGGCAAGGCGATGCCGTGGCGGTGGGAATTTATGACGGTGGCGTGGCCCAGAAGGCTCTGGCCCAATTGGGAGAGCGGCTGGTCGCCCTGGTGGAGCAGGCGTTGAAGGGGGGCTGGTTCAAGGGCAAGTCCGATGAAATTCTGTTGTTGCCCGTTCCTGCCGATGCTCCCTTGCAAGTAGGACGAATTGTGCTGGTGGGATTGGGTAAGCCGGAAAAAATAACAGCCGAATCCTTGCGCTCCCTGGCGGGTCGTATGGTGGATGTGTGCAATCGCAGCAATATCACCTCCCTGTTAATGTTGCCAGCTTTGGAAAAATTCAAGGAGGTCAAAGGTGTCGATATTCTGGAAGCCATGGCGGAAGGGGTGTGGCTGGCCGATTATCGTTTTGACCACTATCGCAGCGACAAATCCGAATTAACCCAACGGATCCTTAATCTGGTTGTCCTGCCGGTGCGGGATAAAATTTCCCAGCAGGCGGCCACCGTACTGGATCATACCCGGCGGGTGGTCAACGGGGTTTATCTTACCCGTGATGTGGCCAATCAGCCTGCCAATCGCATGACACCGGAAGATTTGGCGCAAGTGGCGCGGGAGGTGGCCCATAAACACTCCCTGCATGTGACTGTTCTGGATGAGGAAAAACTGGCAGAAAAGGGCATGCACGCCTTGCTGGGAGTGGGGCAGGGCAGTTGTCATCCGCCCCGTTTGATCATTCTGGAATATCGGGGAGCAGGGGACAAGGCCCCCCTGGCCGTGGTGGGCAAAGCGGTCACCTTTGATGCCGGGGGCATCTCCCTGAAACCAGCGGGCAAGATGCATGAAATGAAGTATGACATGTGTGGCGGCGCGGCGGTATTGGGCTTCATGCAGGCCATTGCCGATCTCAAAGCCCCGGTCAATGTGGTGGGAATCATTCCGGCAGCGGAAAATCTTCCCTCTGGTACCGCCCAACGCCCTGGGGATATTGTCAAAACTGCCAAAGGTTTGTTTGTGGAAATTCAAAACACCGATGCAGAAGGCCGTTTGATTCTCTGTGACGCCATCCACTATGCGGAACATTTTAATCCCCACACCATCATCGACCTGGCCACTTTGACCGGGGCGTGTGGCATTGCCCTGGGCAGCCATGCCAGCGGTCTGTTTGTCAACAATCAACGGCTGTGTGATGCCTTGTTGGAAGCTGGTCGCCATACCGGTGAAAGACTTTGGCAGCTTCCCATGTTTGATGAATACCAGGCCGTCCTCAAAACCCCGGCAGCAGATTTGCGCAACATTGGGGATGGTCAGGCGGGGGCCATTATTGGGGCCTGTTTCTTAAGCCGCTTTGTGGGGGAAAATCGTCGCTGGGCACATTTGGATATTGCTGCCACCTCCTTCGACCTGGAGGGTAAGCGTTCTTACTCTCCCAAAGGGGCGACCGGTATAGGCGTTCGGCTCTTGTGCCGTTTTGTCCTGGAAAACTTTTCCTGATGGCCAGACAAAACAGCGGCCCACCGCTGGTTCGTTTTTATCAGTTGGCAGCCTTGCCCTTGCACGAGTGTATCCGCCGTTTGGCGGAAAAGGCATTGGAGCGGGGGTTGCTGGTTTGCGTGGTGACCGGTGGGGGCGAGTGGGAGACCTATTTGGATGATTATCTTTGGCAGGTGCCCGTGCAGGGGTTTCTCCCCCACGGGCGATGCCAGGATTCCCAACCCCATCGTCAGCCGGTATTGCTCTGTCAGCAGCCGGTGGATATCAATGGGGCTACGGTGGTTATGGTGGCCAATGGTATTCTATTGGAACCCCATGACCCGTTTGACATGATCATAGATTTTGCTTTTGTGAACAATCCCCAAGCCTTGCAAGAAAGTCGCAACCGTTATCTTCACTACCGGAAGGCGGGATGTACCATGGAATATTGGGTGCAGAGCGAGACAGGATGGAAAAAACAGGGGTGATGACCGGAATCAGGGTAATCCCCACTTTTTTTTCAGATTGAGCAGTTTGGCCAGTTCCCCTTTTAGATCCGTCTTTTCTTCCTCCGGTTGCGGGAGTTGTTGCTGACGGGGAGCAGGGCGACGGGCTTGCAGGGATTGCAAATATTCCCGCTGCATAAAGGCCACAGTTTCTTCAATGTGCATGGCAATGGTTTCGTTGGGTATGTCAAACTGGACTCCCACTTTGCCACTGTTTTTCTCACAGCCATCCTTGGTTCCAGCCCGGCCCACATTGCGAACGAACGCGCTGATTTTTAATTTTTCAAACAGGGGGCAGGTGAGTTCCAGGTTGAGGAGGCTGCCAATGGGAAACTCCTCCGGGTCTTGTACATTATAGCAAAATCCCAGACCGCCCACGCTCATATCCACAATTCTTATGGGGATGTTTTCCTTAATCTTTTTGAGGAAGACCTGCAAATTGGCACCTTCGGTACAGGGGGCGCGATAGTGCCGTCGTTTGCGGATCATGCGCATTTCCCTGGGGAAGGAAAGTTTGAGGACAGGTTCTTCCCGCAAGATCAGAGTGCCCTCAAACCGCACACTGAATTCCAGGGATTTGACTCCTTGGAAAAAGCGCAGATCCACCTCTTTGCTGGAGCGGATCAAGGCATTGCCCATGGCGGGGGAGAGGGGGGCGATGAGCAGGTGGTTTTTTTCCCTGAGATAAGAGTAGGGTTGATAGGGTGGATAGTTGGCTTGCGTCCCTTCGCTGGCAGGGGTAGGGGGTGTATCGGCACCGGCTGCGGGAGTGGCTGGGATGGCTTCGGGTAAATGGTCGAGAAAATAAGAAAAATAGATACGAGTACGGTCGTTGATGGTAACTTCCACATTTTCACCATCAGCCAGGGCTTTTTCAATGTAGCGGACGACTTGGGTGGTATCTTTAATCAGGTCATACGGCTCCTCTGGCAGGCGTCCTGCGCTGTTTTTTCCAGCGGGGGAATCTTTGGTAGGGCCGCTCATCTCTTGTTTCCTGCATTGCAAGGTGCTGAGACCTGGGGTTAAAGAGTCACTCATTTCCTATCAAAATCTAGCAATAAAAATCTAGCAATATGCATGCCATATTATTATTAACGGGTTGACAGGCTCCCCTATTCCCATTTGACAGACGCCCTCACCGTAAAATTTCACTTCTACCATAAACCTTCTGATCTAGAATCTTGTCAATCTCTTGACAACTTTCCTCCCTTCCTCCATACCACCACACAGACAATAAAAATGTTTTCATCAAGACAAATGTTGGCAGCTTGTGGAAGTATTGGAGATCTATTACATTCATGGATAAGCTCTTGGGGAAGAGCCTGATTATTGACGTAACAGCAAGAACGCCGTTAGAAAAACTGGGATCGCATATTACCATGGCCACGCATGTAGACATCTGTTCTGCCAAGATACTGATTATCGATGATCAATTAGCCAACGTGAAACTATTGGAAAAAACCCTCATCAGCGAAGGCTTTCAATTCGTGGAAGGCGTCACCGATCCCCAACTCGGCCTGGAACTCTACTCTGAAAAACGCCACGACCTGGTCCTCCTGGATATCCGCATGCCCATTCTCAATGGCTTCCAGGTCATGGAAAAAATGCAAGACCTCGAAAATAATTCCTATATCCCCGTCCTGGTGCTCACCGCCCAAACCGATATGGATACCCGCAAACAAGCCCTGGAAAAAGGGGCACGCGACTTCCTCACCAAACCCTTCGACCGCATCGAAGCCCTCTGCCGGATCCGCAACCTGTTGGAAGTACATTTATTACAAAAAGAAATTAAAAGTTATAATTGTGAGCTGGAAATAAGGGTGCGCCAACGCACCCGTGAATTGCACGATACCCGTCTGGAAATCATCCGCCGCTTAGGACGCGCCTCCGAATACCGGGATAACGAAACCGGTATGCATATCTCCCGCATGAGCCATTACTCCGAAATCATCGCCCGCCGACTGGGCATGGATGATAAATTTTGCGAAATGATCCTGGACGCCAGCCCCATGCACGACCTGGGCAAAATCGGCATCCCGGACAGTATCCTGCTCAAACCAGGCAAACTAGACCCCACCGAATGGGAAATCATGAAAACCCACGCCGCCATTGGTGCCGAACTCCTGGCCGGCTGCGAAGCCCCCTTGCTGGAAATGGCCCGTAATATTGCCCTCACCCACCACGAACGCTGGGACGGTTCAGGCTACCCCCAGGGGTTGGCCGGAGAACAAATCCCACTGGTCGGACGTATCGCTACCCTGGCCGATGTCTTCGACGCCCTCACCAGTGCCCGTCCCTACAAAGTCGCATGGTCCGTGGAACAAGCCGTGCAAGAAATTCGCTCCCAAAATGGACGCCAATTCGACGGTCGTATCGTTGAAGTATTTGAAAGGGTGTTGCCGGAAATTCTTAGTGTTAAACAAAGGTTTGCCGATCCGGAATTGCATTAGTCCAATGCTCTTATCCCTATTCAAACCATCCCTGGCAGGTAAAGATCATGTCCATCAATGAATTGGAAGATGGTATCGGACGTTTGCGGGCAGCCTTTTTGGCCCAGTTGCCCGACCGAATTGCCGATATGGAGCACTCCTTCCAAAACTGGCAGGCCAGCAAAGGAGAGTGGCATCACCTGGATGAACTACACCTCTTTCTGCAACGCTTGATCGGCAGTTCCGCCACCTTTGACTTTCTGGAATTAAGCGAAAAGGTGCGCCCCTTCTCCAACCTGGTCAAACGCCTCCTGAATCGGAAAAATTCACCCGATCAAGAGATCATTGGTTGGGTTGCCAGCCATCTGGTGGAATTAAAAAGTTATTCTGTGCATTTGCAGGAGTCATTTCAACAACAATCCTGTCAGAAATCCGATACCAGAAGTGTTCCCTACTGGCCCACCGAACGGCAAGTCTTCATCCTCTGCCAGGATGAAGATCTCATCCAACAGTTCCAATGGGAAATTTCCAAACGAGATCACCAAATTTGCCGCTTCAACACCCTGGAAGAGATGATCCTGGCCATGCAGGACGGGGGAATGCCTGCCGGACTGGTCATCGATATGGATATGCTGCCACAAGTGGATGCAGATGTACGTATCTATTTTGAAAGCAAATATCGCAATATGCAAACCCCTGTTCCCGTGATCATCCTCTCCTCCCAGGACGGATTGAATGCCCGCCTGCGGGCCGTGCGCATGGGTGGTAACCATTTTTCCCATAAACCAGTCAACGTCTTCAAACTCTCTTTGCTCCTCACCCCCTGGCTGAAAACCGCCCCCCTGGAACCCTACCGGGTCCTGTTGGTGGACGATGACGATCTTCTCATCCAATATTACCAGATCGTCCTGGCCAGTGCCGGATTCCAGGTGGAAGCCATTCAGGACCCCTTTCGTTTGTTGGACGTGATGCACTCCTTCAACCCGGAAGTGGTGGTCTTGGATCTCTATCTGCCCGGTTGCAACGGCATCGAGCTGGCTTCAGTGATCCGCCAGTCGGAAATGTTTATCACCACCCCCATACTCTTTCTCTCCGCCGAAGAAAATTTGGGACGGCGATTGTCCGATCAACACCTGGCCCACATGGACCACCTGCTCAAACCTGTCTATCCCACAGCCCTGATACGTGCCGTCTCCGCCCGCATCAAACAGGCCAGGGCGCGCTCCCTTATGGAAGAACACCTGCGCTCCGCCCTGCAGGAGTTGGAAAACTTCCAATTTGCCCTCAATCAACATGCCATCGTCAGTGCCACCGACCATTTGGGGCGTATTACTTATGTAAATGATAAATTTTGCGAAATCAGCGAATACTCCCCCCATGAATTGATTGGTGCTACCCACCGGATTGTCAACAGCGGCTTTCATCCATCCTCCTTTTTTCAGGGGATGTGGGAAACCATTCTCTCAGGTCAGGTGTGGCACGGTCAGGTCAAAAATCGCCGCAAGGATGGTACCTTCTATTGGGTGGAAGCCACCATCGTTCCGTTTATGGATGAACATGGCTATCCTCGGGAATTTATCTCCATCCGTACCGAAATTACCCATCAGAAAAAAACCGAAGAAGAAGCCCGCAGCATGGCCCTGTTTGCGGAAATGAATCCCTCGCCAGTCTTTCGTCTTGATCGCTCTGGTCACATTCTGGAAGCCAACCCGGCAGCAGTGCAAATATTGGGTATCGGTGACAAGCTCGGGGAAAAACTCTCCACCCTGCTACCCAACGCAGAACATTTGGATGTGGATGCCTGCATCCGCGACAACGAAACCATCGCCCTTGCCCTGCAACTGGAAGATCATTATTACCAGTTCGTCCTTCATGGGGTGGCGGATTTGGGGGTTTGCCACGCCTATGGCTTTGATGTCACCGATCTGGAAAATGCTCGTGGTGAATTGCAGGAGGCCAAAGAGTACGCCGAAAGTTTGATCAACAGCTCCCTGGATATGATCATTTCAGTGGATATCAACCGCCGCATCAGCCAGTTCAATCCGGCTGCCGAAAGATGTTTTGGGTACCGACAAGACGAGGTTCTGGGCAGGACCACCGATTTTCTCTATGCCGACCCCGATGAAGTGGAAAAGTTGCGTTCCATTACCTGGGTCAACGGTCAATTCAAAGGGGAAATTCGCAGCCGTCGCAAGAATGGGGAGTTTTTCTACTGCTTCCTCTCCTCCTCACCTTTATACGATAAAAGTGGTCGTCGCATTGGCTATATGGGTATCTCAAGGGATATCACCGAACTGAAAATGGCGGAAGAGGTGCTGCGCGAGAACGAGCAACGCATTCGTGCCATCCTGGAAAGTACGGTGGATGGCATTATCGTGGCCGATGAAAAAGGCATCGTCGAACTCTATAACTCCTCCGCCGAACGTATTTTTGGCTACGCCGCCGAAGAGGTCATGGGGCAAAATCTCAACATGCTCATGCCCGAACCCTATGCCAGCGAACACGATGCCTACTTGCAAAACTATCTTTCCTCTGGGATAGCCAAAATTATTGGTGTGGGTAGAGAGGTGGAAGGACGACGCAAAACCGGGCAAACCGTTCCCCTCTTCTTGTCGGTCAGTGAATTTCGACTGGGTGAAAAACGCATGTTTACCGGGGTAGTCAGCGATATCACCGCCCGTAAACAGGCAGAAATGGATTTACGTGCCGCCAAAGAGGCCGCAGAAAAAGCCAGTCGCGCCAAGTCGGAATTTCTCTCCAGCATGAGCCATGAACTGCGTACCCCCATGAATGCGGTGCTGGGCTTCTCCCAATTGATGCAGTCCGATCCCACCGAACCCTTGAGCGAATCCCAGCAAGATAGCGTGCAAGAGATTATCAGTGCCGGTCAACATTTGTTGGAATTGATCAACGAGGTGTTGGACCTGGCCAAGATTGAAGCTGGACGGGTGCAGTTGACCATGGAAGAGGTCTCCTTGCGGGAGGTGTTGGAGGAGTGCCTAAGTCTGGTCTCCGCCCTTGCCTTGCAAAAGGGTATCCTGGTGGAGCTGGAAGAGATGCAGTGCCAATGCGTGGATATTCTGGTCAATGCGGATCGTATGCGCTTAAAACAGGTCTTTCTCAACCTGCTCTCCAATGCCATCAAGTACAATCGGGATAATGGGCGCGTAATGATTCGCTGCATCCTGCTGGATGAGGAGCAAGTACAGGTTTTGGTGGTGGATACAGGTAAGGGAATTGCCACGGAGCATTTGGGATCGGTTTTTGAACCCTTCAATCGCTTGGGAGCAGAACACAGTTCTGTTGAGGGAACCGGAATTGGTCTGGTCATCACCAAACGGTTGGTGGAAAACATGGGCGGCTCCATTGGTGTGTCCAGTCAACTGGGGGTTGGCAGCACTTTTCACCTTATTTTACGGGCAGTGCGAAAAGTCACCTCCAACAGAGAGGATGGAACCACTGTCATCGATGAAGAGGTCAGTTGCGGGGTCAGCCAGGAAAGAAAAATTTTCCAATTGCTCTATGTGGAAGATAATCCAGCCAATCTCAAATTGGTGGAACGCCTGATCCAGCGACGCAATGATTTTCAACTGTTGGCCGCCCCCTCACCCGTTTTGGGGCTGGACCTGGCAAGGGCGCGTCGTCCCGACCTCATTCTTCTGGATATCAATCTGCCGGGCATGAACGGTTATGAAGTCCTGAAACGATTGAAAGATGACCCAGAAGTCTCTTCTATCCCGGTGGTGGCCATCAGTGCCAATGCCATGCCCCAGGATGTAGCCAAGGGATTGTCCATGGGCTTTCGTCGCTATCTGACCAAACCCCTGGATGTCCACCTGTTTATGGAAACCTTGGATGCCATCGTGGAAGAACGGTTGCATGCTGCAACCAACAAAAAGGGTTAATCCCTGGATGATCTGCCGGAGGATGGGTTGTGCTCAATGAACTGCTCCCCAAACTGATCGTTTGGATCCCGGCCATCCTGCTGGCGGTTACCTTTCATGAATGGGCACACGGCTTTGTGGCCCATTTGTTTGGGGACCCCACTCCCAAACGGGCAGGACGCCTTACCCTCAATCCCTGGCCGCACCTGGATTTTACCTGGAGTTTTCTTATTCCGGTGATCCTGTTGGTGGTCTCCTTATCCACCACAGGGCAACCTTTTGTCTTTGGTGGGGCCAAGCCGGTTCCCATCAATCCCAGTTATTTTCGCGCCTCCTGGCGGCTTCCCATGTTTTTGATTGCCATCGCTGGGGCAGGGATGAACCTCCTGTTGGCCTTGCTGGCTGCTTTTTCTCTTGCCGGAGCATTGCATTTGCCAGCATTTTTTGGCATACCCCTGCAATATTTCTTTTTGGCGTTCATCCAAATGAATGTTTTCCTGGCCGTCTTCAACCTGTTTCCCCTGCTACCCCTGGATGGTGGACGGGCCATCGCCGCCTTGTTGCCGGAAGGCTTGGGAAAACTGTATGGACGATTGGAACCGTTGGGGCTGCCCCTCTTGGTTCTCTTGATGTTTTCTGGAGTGCTGGGGCAAGTTATCCATCCCGTTGTCAATCACTTGTTCCGATTTTACCTTGGGGTGATCGGTGGGTCTTAAAAAGAAGGAGTAACCAAATCATGGGGCCGGTGGTATTTAGCGGTGCGCAGCCCACAGGACAGCTCACGCTGGGCAATTTTCTGGGAGCTTTGCGCAACTGGGTGGCCATGCAAGCCAGCCACGACTGTATCTTCTGTATCGTTGATCTGCACGCTCTCACCGTGCGCCAGGATCCCAAAGAGTTGCGGGAGCGCAGCCTGGAGTTGGCCGCCCTCTACCTGGCCTGTGGCATCGATCCTGCCAAGAGCACCGTCTTTATCCAAAGCCATGTACCCGCCCACGCCGAACTGGCCTGGTTACTCTCCACCTTTACCCAAATGGGCGAACTGGAGCGCATGACCCAGTTCAAGGATAAGGCCCAACGCCATCGGCAAAATGTCAACGCCGGTCTCTTTACCTACCCAGTCCTCATGGCCGCCGATATCCTCCTCTACCAGACAGAAAAAGTGCCGGTGGGTGAGGATCAAAAACAACATCTGGAACTGACCCGTGACATTGCCGTTCGCTTCAATGGCCTCTACGGTCAAATTTTCAAGATTCCCGAACCCATGATTGCCGCCGATGGAGCCAGGGTGAAGGATTTGCAGGAACCCAGTAAAAAAATGTCCAAAAGTGCCGAGTCGGAGCTGGCACGGGTGATGATCCTGGACGATCCCAAAGAGGTGGTGAAAAAATTCAAAAAGGCGGTGACCGACGGTCTCAACCAAATTTGTTTTGATGAAGAAAATCAACCGGGGGTGACCAATCTATTGGATATCTGGTGCGTGGTCACCGGCCACAGCAAAGAGGAGGCCCTGGCCCATTTTTCCCATAACCAGTATGGACGCCTCAAAATGGAAACCGGTGAAGTGGTGGCTGCCGCCCTCTCCCCGGTTCGGGAGGAGTTCGCCCGTTTGCGGCGGGAGGAGGGGTATCTGGACAGCATTTTGCGGCAAGGTGCCCTCCAGGCCAGACAGCGGGCTGGTCGTACCCTGGCAGATGCCTATCGGGTGGTGGGACTGCCCCCTCTACCGGGTGGGGATTCCTGATGACCAAGGAGGAAGATAACGGAACCACACAAGGTATCCGTCTGCAAAAATGGCTGGCAGAAGCGGGTTTGTGCTCGCGTCGCCAGGGAGAACAATGGATTGTGGCCGGTCGCGTAACCGTCAATGGCCAAGTGGTGCAGCAACTGGGAACACGGGTGGTCCCTGGTGATAAGGTGGCGGTGGATGGGCGTTCGGTGGCCGGTGAAACCCAAAGTGGCAGTGCCGTTCTGGCTTTCAACAAACCGGTGGGGGTGCTTTGTTCCCGCAAGGATCCCCAAGGGCGCAAAACCATTTTTGATCTTATGGGAGAAGCGGGCAACGGTTTGATTTCCGTGGGTCGCCTGGACCTCAATTCGGAAGGTTTGCTTCTTCTTACCAAAGATGGCCAACTGGTGCATCAACTTACCCATCCCAGCCGCCAAGTGGCCCGCATCTATCGGGCAAGGGTCCGGGGGCGTTTGGATGAGGCCATGATGGAAAGAATTCGTGCCGGCGTGGCCCTGGATGATGGTCATACCGGTCCCTTGGAAGTCGCCCTGGATCGGGTGCCGGAAGGCTCCAATAGCTGGGTGACCATCACCCTGCGGGAGGGGCGCAATCGTCTGGTCCGTCGTATTTTTGAATTTTTTGGCA
Source organism: Magnetococcales bacterium (assembly GCA_015233935.1). Taxonomy (GTDB): domain Bacteria; phylum Pseudomonadota; class Magnetococcia; order Magnetococcales; family JADFXB01; genus JADFXB01. Next base: position 24,729 of record JADFXB010000008.1, read on the forward strand.
TGGAGGTCTCCCGCTTAATCCGCATCTCCTACGGTGGGGTGACCCTGGGAGAGATGCCCACCGCCCACTGGCGCATCCTGGAGCGTTGGGAGGCCAATCTGTTGCGCCAGGCGGCTGGCATGGACATTATTCCCGGTGTGTATCGGGAAAAGCGCAAAAGGCATGCGGAGGAAGAGGGGTGACAGGCAAAGCTGCCAGAGTTGGCCTGCTGCTCCTTTGCTCCTTGTCCATCTCATGGGCCTGGGGAGAGCGGCGGGAAGAGCTGCTCTCCCAATTGCTGAATATTCAGCAGGAAGGGTTGCAGGCCAAAGGAAGGGTGACCGTCCGTTCTCTTTCCCCTCCCCATGTGGAAATCCAACTGGATGAAGCCACGGGTGAAGGTCCCCGTCTGGTTCGCTTGTTATCCCGCTGGATGCAATTGCCGCCGGAGATGAGCCAGGATTTTCCCATCAAGCAAATGACCTTGCATCAAACCTTGATGATTTACAAGGCGGGCGGCTGGACCATGGAAAGCCAACGACTTTCCATCCCGGAAGGCGAGTTTAAAAATCTTTCCTATGCCAAATCCCCTGAAGGCACCTGGCAATTGTCGGTGCGCCAGGCCGATTTGCAACGCATACCTGCCTGGCCCGGTGTTCCCCAGTTGGGGGAGGTGCACGGAGAACGGTTGTCCGCTTCCGGCGATGAAAAATCGTTGCGCTGGGAGTTGAAATCCTGGCGCGGCGGCGGGATGCAACTGGAGCAGGGCAGCGGTTCTTATAATGGCTCTGCACCCACCCCCCTGTTGCCCTGGAGTGGAAGGGCAAACAAGGTGGTGGTGGACTTAGCCCCCTTGTGGAGCTGGACTTCTGAATTGCCGCAGGTGGTGAAATTTCGTCAGGATATCTCCCATATGTTGGGGGTGGACACCTTGCGTCCCAGTGGGCGATTATTGCTCCAAAATCCGGATTTTCAAGGGGGGTATGAACCTGTGCGTCAACAGGTGGGCGACTTGAAGGGCAAGGGGGCTTTGTCTCTTGCCGATGAGGGGATCACCCTGCTGGCAGCCGGGGCGGGCAAAGAGGAAAAAATCCGCATCACCACCTTGAAAGGGCAACTGCGTGGTGAAGGGGAAGGTTTGGGGTTGGAACAGGCACGCCTTTTCCTGACCAGCGGTGGCGGCACGGGCCAGTTGACGGGAACCTTTTCCTCCCGTTTGGAAAAAAGCCGTTTTGACAGTACCTTCGATGCATTGATGCTGGCAGGTTGGCAACTGGACGGCCAGTTGGGTTGGCAACCAGGCAGTAAAAAACCGCTGCAACTGACCCTCAACGGGCCTAAGGGGCAATCGGTGGTAATGGTGGGGGAGAGCACCCCCTGGAGTTGGCAAAAAATGGCAGGCATCGATTTCAACCTAAGTCGCCTGGAAGTTAAAGGAATACCCAAGGGAGAGAATACTCTTTTGAAAGAAATACCCCTGTTCAGACAATCGGTGCCCCTACGGATTCGTGCCAGGCAGGCCACCTTTGATCGCAAGGTGGTTGCCGACTATCAGTTGACCTCCCGGTGAGCCATGCGTGTTTGGACTCTACCTCTTGCCGCCGTCCTGCTTTCCCTGCTTTTCTCCCTGGCTATTGCTGAAGTTGTGATTCGTCTGGTGATCGGTGCCCCAATGCAAGAACAGTTCCCCTTGCTGGAGGTGGTCCCTGATCGCGAATTGGGCTTTTTCATGGTGCCGGGAAGCTTCCATTACACCTATCAGGTACCGGTGCAGTTGAATGATCTTGGTTTTCGCGGTCCCCAGGTGTCTGCTGAAAAACCTGTTGGCGAGGTGCGGCTGTTGGCTTTGGGGGATTCCCATGTTTATGGTCAGGGGGTGGCCGATGAAGACCTCATGACTACCCGATTGGAATCTCTCCTGCAACAGGCCAATCCTTCTTGCCGAATCCGGGTGATCAACTTGGGTGTGCGAGGGTACAGTATTAATCAGGAAGCGGCCTTGATAAAAAATTTGGCCCCCCGACTGGCAGGCCAACGCGTATTGTTTTTTCCCTACTTAAATGATTTTGACCCGGTTGATATTGGTCGTCGTTTTCGGTATCACCATTATTTTGATAGGTATGTTTTTGATCTGACAGATAAAGCTGAAGGTGATGCCCTGGCGAAATGGCAATGGCGACAGATATTTCGTCACAGTGCCCTGTTAATGTGGGGGCATGACATGGTTGAACTGTATCGCAGTCGTGATCATTTGGAAAATCGTATCTTGCAGGGCGTGAAAGACGAAGAGGTGGTCGCTATCAGACAAAAGGTGGGTGGTCATTTGCAGGAACTGGCGCGTTGGAGTGATGCCTATGGGTTACCGGTAACGGTCATCCCTGTTCCTGCCGCTCCCCAGTTGGTAAGGGATTTTCCCAATGAACTTTATCAATCCTTCTTCCGGGAGTGGGCAGAGCGGTTGAACTGGCATTATGCCGATCCCTTACCCGTCATGCGCCAGCAGAGCAAACAGTTGGGACGATTGCCCGTGTTACCCTATGACGGCCATTATGATGCCCATGGGCAAAAGGCCCTTGCTGTGGCGGTGGCGGAGCATTTGGGTCAGGGGGGATTCTCTTGTCCTGAAGAGGCGGTGCGATAGGATTGGTTGGGATGGTTGGGTTTATCCGGGTGTTGCATCTCCAACTCCCCTTGGGCAATCATTTCGCGCAAATAATAGAAGCGAACATAGGCGGGTGCCCGTCCCAACAATGTAGAAAGGGTTCGCAGGGAAAGAAACTGTCCTTGGCAGGCTGCAAGGATCAACCGTTGGATTTCTCGTCTTTCTGTTCTTCCCTGTGAACGAATCATATCGGCCTGTTTAAGCAGCTCTTCCGGCAAATATGCAGAGCTCGGGTCCAAATATGCAGATCTCGGGTCCAAATATGCAGAGCTCGGGTCCAAATATGCAGAGCTGTTATCCGGCAAATATGCAGAGCTCGGGTCCAAATATGCAGAGCTGCCATCCGGTAAAGTTGCAGAGCTGTCCCCGTCTGTATTATTTATTTCATGTTCTGTGGTTGGTGGGGTGGTGGGTTTGGGTTCTGGTAGAGAATACCAAGTTCCACGTTTGACACCATGGGATTCCAGTATTCCCTCGGTTACCAGTTGGCGCAACAATCCGGTCAAGTCGCTTGGATGCAAATCCGTGAGTTCCTGCATGCGTTTGTTGGTGATACGTCCCTCCTGCAAGGCGGTGGCAATGGCCAGGCGACCGTCATGTCCAAGTTTGACAAGCTGGGGGGCAAAGCGTTGATGCAGAGCCTCGTTGACATCTTCCGGGAAGAGACTTAGGGAGGTGAGGGTGAGGCGTGTTTCGTAGAGTTGGTGGTTTTCTTCCAAAATGGGAATTCGCCAATGCTGTTCCCGCCACGCCAGCAGGATGCGTGGAAAACCGGACCCGGCTTTTTCGCCCGCGCCAATCATTTGAAACAGGGTTTGCAGGGCAGGATTGCGACAATCACTGCGACCGCCCTGAAGAATTTGTTCTTTTGGCAGACGCAGGGTGCCAGGATTGATAAATTCATAGCTGTTGGTGGAACGACGAATGCGAATTCCGCCATGGCCGGAATAATCGGCATGGATCAAGGTATTGACCACGGCCTCCCGCAAGGCTTGGTGCTGGGGGGTGTCGTCGATGCGCATAAGATTGCCATCCAGTTGGAAAGGCAGACGCAGACCATCCCGTAATTTGGGTATGACCTTGCGGTAGAATTCAAACAGGTTGCCTGGCCAGAGTCCATCCAGGGTAATACGGTCAAGCCAACGTAAGCTGGTGGGTTGGGTGCTGTCTGGTAGATGTTGGTAATCAAGATGAAAGTGGGGCAGTCTGTCCAAAATGCTGCGTTGTTTGCCAAACATGAGCAGACCAGCCAGGGTGGGGCCAGATTGTTGTGAGGTGTGGTGTTGTCGCCAACCACCCAACTGCCGCAACATTTCCCGGTTATCACCGGCCAGAAAGGGATGTCCGGGTGAGTGGCTGCTAAAAAGATTGCGGTAGGCGGTCAGACTGTCGGAATCCAAATCTTCCATGGAACAATCAGAGAGGATTTCACCATCTCGTGGGGTTTCCTGGGCATCGGCCAACATGCGGCGAATTTCGTCCTGTGAGGCACGTTGATCACTGTCGTGACGACGCAGAAAGGTGCCTTTCAAGGGGTTGCCGTTCAAGAAAACAGGGCGTTGGCGTCTGTCGGCGCGTGGGATATGGATCAAAAGGAGGGCATGATCTCCGATATGAATATGTTCCACATCTTTTGGTTGCAGAAGATTGTGGCTGACCTTGTCATGATCGTTAATCTGGGTCCAGAAATGGTGTTCCACCCGTTCAATATCGGGAATTCCCACAGGATGAAGACAACCATCTCGTCCTTCCCGTGCACCAAGCAGGATAATGCCGCCTTCGGTATTGGCCATGGCACTGTAGGTTTCCCAAAGGTTGGCAGGCACCTGTCCACGACCATCCCGTCCGGTGGCTGTTTTTGCCTCAAAATCCCAGCTTTCGCGAAGTGCATCCAAATCCATTTCCATGGCAACTCTCATCTTTTAATCAACAGGGGGTTGCCCTTCGGTGAACCGCCAGCGCAGACCAAAACCTCCTTTAGAGATCCAGACGGTTTCACAGGGAAAGAGCAATTGGTCTTCCTCCGGCAGTTCCCAATGGCGCAATAAAAGCAGGTCCCCCTTTTGATTGGAACGGATGGCAGGAGGGTTGACGGTGGTGACAAAGGCTCCAGAGGTGCTGATGTTGCTGATCTCACCTGTTACCGACTCGCCACTTTCCAAACGCAAGGCAACAGGAATGGAAAAATAAAACCGCTTGCGGGAGCGGCGACACTGGCTATAGTTTTGTGGACACCCCCAACCATCGTCCACCTCCGATGGATGATCCACCTGGCTGGCCGACAAAAGAGAGAGTATTTTTTGATAGGAAAAGGTTTCCTGATTCATCAGGTCAAGTTTGCGCACCAAGACCTGCAACATGATGTCCCGAATTTTTTCCCGAACTGCTGGTGCAAACTTGTCGAAGGTATGCTGATTGACCTCCATGGCAATGGTGCCGTCGATGCCACAGACCACCGAACTGATGCGACGGGAGGTTTGGGAGATGAAGGCCACCTCGCCAAATACGGCTCCCGCCTTTAACTTGAGAAAAAACTGACTGGCAAAGGCTACATAGACGAAGCCTTTAATCAATATAAAAAACGATGTTCCCGTATCCCCCTGACGAATGACCATCTCTCCTTCGTTGTAGCGATGGAAAATGGCTGCCATATCCGCAATCTGCTGGCGTTCCTGCTCGGAAAGAGCGCGGAATACGGGAAGTTGTTTAAGCAGATGCACCATTTCCATGGGGTATTCTCCTGTTTATGAATCGACCTTGCGCTCTACCAGGGAAGACTCCCGAATGAGATAGGCAGGACGACTACGGACCTCATCAAAAATACGTCCCAAATATTCTCCCAATAAACCGATGCCCATCAATTGCACCCCACCCAAAAAGAATATCCCGCTGGTCAAGGTGGGCCAGCCGGAAGGATACATCTCCTTATGAAATAGAGTGGCATAACCCCACAATCCCACCGTGTAGAGGACATTGAGCATGGAAACCATGGCAATGATAAACCCACCCACGGCAAACAGGCGTAATGGCAGGACCGAAAAAGAAAAAATACCATCCATGCCAAAACGCAATAAATGGCCAAAGCGAAATTTGGAAACCCCCAGGGAACGAGCCTGCGCCTTATAAGGAATGCTGGTGGTGGTGTAGCCGATCCACACAGCCAAACCACGCAAAAATTTGTTTTTTTCCGGCAATTGGACCAAGGCATTCAGGGCTTGACGGTCCAGCAGGCGAAAATCCGATTGACCATCCGCCAGTTGCAAACCAGACAACCGGGAAAGCAGACGGTAAAAATGACGATTGACCCACTGCCGCCACCAAGAGTGATCCTCATTGTTCTGACGCAGGGTATTCACCACCTGGTAACCCTCCTGCCATTTGGCCAATAAGGCGGGAATCAGGTGGGGCGGGTGTTGCAAATCTGCATCCATGGAGATCACCACCTGGCCCCGCGCCTGCTCAAGGCCGGCAACCAACCCGCCCTGGTGACCAAAATTGCGGCTCAAGCTCACATAGTGCAAACGCTCATCCTTGGCCCGCCATGCCTTTAACAGGGAGAGGGTCCGGTCATGACTGCCATTGTCCACCACTATAATTTCAAAAGGATCAGACAATTCTGCCAAGACTGCGGTGACTTGTTGGCAAAAGGATTCGATCACCTCTTCTTCATTGTAGGCGGTGGTGACAACAGAGAGGAGGACAGGAGAAGTCGGGGACATGATAACGCCTCAAGGATGGAATCGGACCTGCTTCATTCATCTTCTTAATAAAAATGAATTGATAGCACAACAGGAGGGAATATGATAGACTTTACCGAGAGAGGTTTAACCATGCCAGGAACCCGACAGCCAAGAGGTGGGCTGCATGAATCTTACGCCGACAGAGCTTCAGGAAACCATTCGGGTCTTGTTGATCGACGACCAGTCTCTCACCGATTTTTTGCTGCGTAAGATGCTTGCTGGTGTCAATAATCTGGAACTCTACTTTTGTGCCAGTGCCAACGATGCCATGCGGGTGGCAGAGGCCTGTCAGCCAACCCTGATTCTCATGGACTATTATTTGGGAGGGGTGAGCGGCCTGGAGTTATTGCGTAACTTTCGCAATCATTACGCTTTTTCTGAAATTCCCATCATTATGCTCTCGGTGGAGGAGCAGCCGGAGCGCAAAGCCCTTGCCTTTGCCGAGGGGGCCAACGACTATCTGGTCAAATTGCCGGATCGGGAGGAGATGATCGCCCGTATCAGGTATCACTCTCACTCCTATTTCAATACCTTGCGTCGTCAGAAGGCGGAAGAAAAATATCGTAAACTCTTTGAACATTCCAACGATGCCGTCTTTCTCTCCGATACCGAAACCGGGGAGATCATCGATTGTAACAATGCGGCCTGCCGACTCATGGCCCTGCCACGGGAAATCCTGTTGGGGATGCATCACAGCGACCTCTTTCCTCCTGAGGCCCGTGATCGCTATCGCAGTATTTTTAAACTGGCTTTGTCCAAACTGGATCCCAGGGATGAAAACAGTTTCATCCAACGGGCCGACAAGGAACTGGTGCCCGTTACCTTAACCACGGCAACTTTTCAGCAAGGGAGCCACTCCTTTACCCAATGGGTGCTGCGGGATGTTTCCGAACGTCGCCAATTGCTGCAATCCTTGGAAGAGGTTTTGTCGGTGGCGGAAAAGGCCAGTCTGGCCAAATCGGAATTTCTGGCCTCCATGAGCCATGAAATTCGTACTCCCCTCAACATTATCATCGGGCGTGCCGAATTGTTGATGGAGGCTACCGGTCAGGCGGAAATACTGGAACATGCCCAGTTGTTAAGCAGTGCCAGTGAGTCGCTTTTGGAATTGATCAACAACATTCTGGATCTTTCCAAGATCGATGCCGGGCGGTTAAGCCTGGAATATGGCCAATTCGAGTTGCTCCCCCTGTTGGAAGAGGTAACGGGTCTCTTTCAGATGCAAGCCAAACAGAAGGGCTTACTCTTGCAATTGGAGACAGCTCCCTATTTGCCCAAAATGTTGCTGGCCGACAAGTTGCGCCTCAAACAAATTTTATTCAATCTGCTCAACAATGCCATTCGTTTTACCAAAGAGGGGCAGGTTCAGCTCAAGGTTAAACGGGCCAATCGGGCAGGCGAGGAGGGAATGCTGGTTTTTGTGGTCAATGATACCGGTATCGGTATCCCGGCAGAAAAACAGGAGATGATCTTCGACCCCTTCACCCAGGCCGATGCCTCCATCGCCCGCAACTATGGCGGAACCGGCTTGGGACTGGCCATTTGCAATCGGCTGGTGCAACTCATGGGAGGACGGCTCAAGTTAAACAGCCAGGAGGGAAAAGGGAGTACCTTTTTCTTCACCTTGCCCACCGCCACCATGGAATCCGAACTTCCTGTCCAGGCATCGTTGGTAAAAGCATCGGCTGCTCTTCCGGTAGAAGAACGGCGTTATACCTATCGTCCCTTGGACATTCTGCTGGTGGATGACTCGGAAGATAATATTCTGTTGATCAAAGCCTATTTAAAATCTTCACCCCATTACATTGACACGGCCCGCAACGGGGAAGAGGCGGTGGAAAAATTCCGCCACCATACCTTTGACCTGATTCTCATGGATTTGCAAATGCCTGGTATGGATGGCCTGGAGGCCTGCAGGGTCATGCGTACCCTGGAAAAACAACGGGGATCCAAACCTGTTCAGATTGTCGCCGTCACCGCTTTTGTCTCCAATGAATATATGGAAAAAAGTTTCCATGCGGGATTTGATCAATGCTATACCAAGCCAGTGAAAAAGGACCGGATTTTAGAAATTATTCACAGTGTGACGCCAGAGCAGGAAGAGGAGTAAGCCGGGAGAGGATAAAACGGGCGATCTGAAGAGGATCATTCAATGGCAGGACAGGCAGTTCTGTTGGTAGTGCTTCCACATCGCTGGCAATGGCAATGACCGGGGCAAGTCTTGTAAGTTCATCAGCCAAGGGTGGGGAGACTTGTTGACGGTGAATGAGTATCTTTGGAAGTCCACCACCATGGAATCCTTCCACCAGGATAAGATCATGGTTGGGAGCCAAACGAGTCAAATGTTCTTCCAGGCTTGGCTCTGTAAGATGAGATAACTCTTGAATCATAAACCATCGTTGGGGGCAGGCAAAGAGGACGGTGGCGGCTCCTGCCTGGCGAAAGCGATAGGAGTCTTTGCCGGGAATATCTGGTTCTCCTGGATGGTGGCCATGTTTAAGGGCGGCCACCCGCAAGCCTTGTTGACTCAAAATTTCAATAACCGATGTCATGAGGGTGGTCTTGCCGGTTCCACTGGCAGCGGCAAAGGCGAAGACGGGTGGGGTGGGTGACATGGGGTTTAACCTCCCAAGGCGAACATGCGCAAGGTGGGAGCGGGTTTTTCCGGTTGGTTGAAACCATGGCGCATGGGTTTACGGGCAACCGCCTGCCGAATCAGGTTGGCCATCTCCTGGTCATCGGCCCCCTGGCGCAGGGCCGGTAGCAGCTCCTGACGGTCGGTGCGTCCCAGGCAGAGGACAAGGGTGCCACGGGAGGTTAGACGCATGCGGTTGCAGGTATCGCAAAAGTGTTGGGAGAGGGCGGAAATGATGCCAATATTGGTACGGGAAGAACCAAGTCGAAAATAGCGGGCAGGACCGCCTCCTTTGTGTTCTGGTTCAAAGGGAACCAGACTGGTGCCAAATTGATTTTCCAGAATATGGATAATCTCTTCGGCGGGCAGAAAGCGATCAAAGCAGGATTCCCCCGACTCTCCCACCGGCATGGTTTCGATAAAACGCAACACCACCCCTTTTTCTTGGGCAAAACGGGTCATGTTGGCAATTTCATGGTGGTTGACATCCTTCATGACCACCATATTGACTTTGACCGGTTTGAAACCCGCTGCCAAGGCTGCATCAATTCCTGCCAAAACCTTGTCCAGGTGACCTCCACGGGTGATGCGGCTGAAAATGGCCGGGTCCAGAGAATCCAGGGAGATATTGACCCGCCGAATGCCCGCATCTTTCAAGGGTTGGGCCAAGCGGTTCAACTGAACGGCGTTGGTGGAAAGGCTGAGATCTTGCAGGTCCGGGTTGGTGCGGATGGCGGTTGCCAGTTGCACAATATCTTGTCGAACCAGGGGTTCGCCACCGGTTAAGCGAATGCGTTGCACCCCAAGGGAGACGAAAATATGGGCAAGGCGCACGGTTTCGGCAAAGGTCAAAACCGTATCATCCATCTCTTGAGGAATGGTATGGGCGGGACGACAATAATCACAGCGCAAGTTGCACCGTTCGGTAACCGACAGGCGCAGATAGCGCATTTCCCGACCAAAGGCATCCTGCAAGGTGGTGGTCATCGGCTGGATCAGGGGTCAGAGGGGGGGCAGCTCCCAGGGGCAGCCAGCTCCACCGATGGGGGAATGGGAATGGTGCAGCGATTGAGGATGGCATAAATTTTTCGCTCACCGGTTAGGCGCATATTGAGAATAGTCAGAAAATGCCACCCCACCGATTGAAAGACCGAAGGACGCTTGCGGGCATTTTTCAAGGTCCAGGACTGCAAGAGAAAACCCACTTCGGTACGTACATGGCCGGTACGGGTGAGGATGCGTCCCAGATTGCGACGCAGTTTGCGATTGTGGATCAATAAAATTTGTGGGTAGAGAATTTGATCCACCTGACCCAAATGTTTCCTGGTTTTTTTCAGGAGCTGGGAAAATATTTTGTGGCTGTCCGCCAGAGATTTTTTATTTTCTTCCGAGGCGGCCAAGGCGGATTCCAGGTCTTGGGAGAGGGTGACCAATTTTTCGTGTTGGCGTTCCAGTTTATGGAGCAGTTCCATGGTGGTGAAACTCCCTGTTGAGGGCAGAAGGTATACAAGATCAATCGGTTTGTTGGCGGATAAAGTGACCGCTGCGGCCACCTGCTTTTTCCACCAACCGAATGGGGCCGATTTCCATGGCACGATCCACAGCCTTACACATATCATAGATGGTCAGGCCGGTAACAGCCACGGCGGTGAGGGCTTCCATTTCCACGCCGGTGCGCCCGGAGGTTTTGACTGTGGCTTGAATATGGACGCGCCCGTGTTCTTCATCGGTCTGGAAGGCGATGGCGGCAGAGTCCAGGGCGATGGCATGGCAGAGGGGAATCAGCATATCCACCCGTTTGGAGGCCATGATGCCTGCCAGGCGCGCCACTTCCAGCACATCCCCCTTGGCCAACTGGCGATTGAGAATCAAGCGCAAGGTGGTCGGTTGCATGGCAACCCAGCCTTCGGCCACAGCCAAGCGATGGGTGATCTCTTTGGCGGAGACATCCACCATATGGGAGGCCCCATGGGTGTCGAAGTGGGTAAGGGTATCAGGCATAGTCGATAAGCCAAACGGGAACCAAATCGCCATCGGCGATGGAGAGGGGGGATTCGGGCAGGGCAATCAGGGCGTTGGCATTGGCCATCCCCGACAGAATACCGGAGCCTTGTCCACCGCTAAGGGTAACCCAGGCCCCCTCCGGCTGGAAATAGACCACGCCGCGCAAAAAGTCCATGCGATCATGTTTTTTGTGATGGGTGCCCCGGAAGGGCAGCATGAGGCGTTTTTCAGGTTGCGGTTCGGCCCCCATAAGGCGGAAGAGGGCAGGGCGCACCATGAGGAGAAAAACTGCCAGGCTGGAGACCGGATTACCGGGCAGGCCGAAGAAGGTGGCTTGTCCCAGTTGGCCATAGGCTTGGGGTTTGCCAGGTTTCATGGCCACCTTCCAGAAGTGAATACTGCCGATATCCTGTAACACTTCCTTGACCAGATCGAAATCTCCTACGGAAACGCCGCCGCTGGTGAGGATGGCATCGCACTCTTGGGCACCCCGTCGCAAGGCACCGGCGATGGCGTTACGATCGTCGCCCACCAATCCCATATTGAGGGTTTCCACGCCCATGCTTTGCAAGGCGGCCAACAGGGCCATGCGGTTGCTGTCATAGACCTGGCCGGGCAGTAAAGGGGTAGGGGGTTCCACCACTTCGTTGCCTGTTGAGAGGACACCCACCTTGATTCGGCGGTAGACGATGATTTCATTGAATCCAAGGGTGGTGAGCAGACCCACATCGGCGGGAGAGAGGCGGCGACCGGGGTGCATGACCTCCTGGCCTTCCTGCATATCTTCCCCTGCCGGGCGCACATTTTGTTTGATTTTTTGTCCGGGAGGAATAGTAACCTCAGCCCCCTGGCGGGTGACCACCTCTTGCATGACCACGCAGTCGCAGCCATCGGGAATGGGGGCACCCGTCATGATGCGAATGGCTTCACCAGGACCGACGGTTCGCTCTAGCCGACTGCCAGCGGGTAAATCAGCGGTGACCCGCAGGGTGGTAGGGATTTCTTTGGCAAGGTCGGCAAAGCGCACTGCATAGCCGTCCATGCCAGAGTTGTCATGGTTGGGGACCGCATGGGCTGCCACCACGGATTTGGCCAAAATGCGCCCAGCCGCTTTTTGCACCGGGATGTTTTCCATTTGGCTGATGGGGTTGACCTGCTCCAGAATGCGGCTTCTGGCTTCGCTGAACGAGATCATGGACGAGACACCATCGATATAGGGCGAGAAAAATTTGCTCCAACACTGTCACACGCGGGCAAATGATCCTCTTCTTGGGGGAAAAAAATCAAGGACAAAGTGTAGGGGAGGAACGTTTTCTCAGAAAATGTTTATTTATCCCATAGACCGGTCAATTAGAATCCACGTCTACTTCAGAACCTTTACCGCGTTTGAGGAATACTTCCCCGCTGGCCGTATTGAAGGTGATCACTCGGCTGGCAACGCCACCCACATCTGTGGCTACCAGGTGAAGCTTTTCACGACGGATAATGGCCATGGCCGTATCCACGTTCTGCTTGCCAATTCCCCGTTCTGCCCGCTCTTCGCTCTGAATTTGCCGAAACATGTTGGCCCCGCCAAACAGCTTGACCTCCAACTCCCGACGCTGGGAGCCATGTTGATCAAAATAACCCAACATAAAATGCAGGGAGCAGGAGACATAATCGGATAAATTGCGGCACACTTTCATGCCGCATATCACTTGGGAACACGCACGGCTGGCCAGACGGCTGTGGCAGATGGCTCCGATGCCCTGGCGACGATCAAACAGGGCCACCGACACACAAGATCCCAAAACCGTTTGCACCTGGGCCGGGCGCGTACCTATAAACAATTCACCTGGTTCCAACCAGACCACGGGAAGAGAAGAAGTATTCATGGCTCACCCTTGCCAGTCGGCCAGGGGTTGGCTGCCGTCCTCTGCGTCAGAGTTGTTCATGCCGGTCAACAGGCGATGCAACTCTTGCTGCAAGGAGGGGGATTTGCCCAAATCAAGGAAAAACACCAGGGTTCCCTTCACCTCCCCATGCTGGGCGAGATGAAATTGTACCTGTAACTCGGCCAGGACCGGGTTTAATCCATCCGCCAAGTTACGGATTTCATCATTGCAACCGGAAAGGGTATGGGCCTCCCCACTCTCGATCTCTGTGGAGAGAAAGCGACTCATGTTGGAGGCACAGGTGTAGAGCAACAGGTCACTGACCTCTTGGAAGGTTTCTCTTTGTCGTGCAAGAAAGTTTTCCCTGGTAGCCTCCTCTCCCCATAATAAATTTAATAAGGGGGACAGGGAGGGTTTGGGTACCACCAACATGGCCAAGCCGCCGAGGGTGTTCTGGTCATCGGCAAAACGCAAACCATAAGGCATGACCACCACATCCCTCTCACCGGTGGTACACTCCATCAGCCATTGTTGCAGCGCAACCGTATCCACCATCTGAAATTCAGGTACAGAAAAGGAGATCTCCGCATCCAGCATGCTGCTTAAGGTGGCAATCACCTGCCCGATGCTAATGTTAAACAGCTCCTTGATGGCATCTTCCTGGGCAGGTTCCAAGTAACTCATGGAGATTACACCTCTTTCTTATTGAATTTTGTGAATGTTTTTTTTCTTGAGATCCATGATCTGATCAAGAGGCTGTTTTTTCTGGGTATCCGGGGGTGGGGTGGTTTCGTTGTCGCCTCCCAGTAAACCTTTCAGCCAGCCGCCCTCCTTTTTCTCTTTCGGCGGTTCGGTTTTGACTTCTCTTTCCGGCAGTTTGGGACGTTCTGGCTTTTCGGTAGGAGGAGGGGTGGGGGCCGGTTGTGACTTGGTATCCTTGAATTGTAGTACGCCAGACGGTCCAGCGGCATCGTCATCATAATCGTTGCGTTGGGCCAATTGGGACTGTTGCAGATGGGCCACGAGACCGCTAACTTTTCCCTCAATCTCCAACGAACAGATATCAAATTGGACCCCAACCAGCATGCGGGTAGCAATCCCTTCCACCTTGACTTCCCGCAAATTTAACTGGGCTTGACTTCTCACAAAGGCTGGAATTTTGAGATAGATGATCCCTGGAATGCGAATGGTCAGGGCAATTTTCATCTCTGGTTCAAATTTTTCCTCGGCAATTTTGTGGATAAATCCCAAGCCACCGGCACTCACGTCATACACCTGAACCGGCAGGTGGTTGACATCCGGGTCGTCCGCAATGGTCACCGATGCGGTAATGGGAAAGCTGTCTGGAATGCGCATGCGGTAGTGGCGTCGCTTATTGAGAATCCCAAATTTTTTGGGATAGGAAAAAATCAGCACAGGTTCGTCACGAATGACATCGCTACGTAAAAAATCCACATTGGCTTCATAAGCGCGGAGATCTTTGAAAAAACGCAAAATCCCCTTCGGCTCGGTCATTTTCTTCAGCATCAGATTGCCAAGAGTTGGTATCAGAGGAGCCAAAACCACGTGAGTTCCAGCCCATAGATATCCTGGCTTATGTTTGCGTAAGAAACTTTTTTCTGCTCCTTCCCCTTCTGGCTCTTCTTCCGGGTGATCCAACAAGACGGTGTAAAACAACCTTACCTTGGAATCCAACTCCAACTCGATCCTTTCTCCCTCTGCAAGACAGCCTTCCAACAGGCTGCGCACCTTTTGGGAGTCGGACAAAATCTTGTCGTATTGAGTGGGAAGGGCATCTGGCGGCATTGCTCACTTATCCTGTGGCCGGGGGTTGGGACAATTTTCTGTTCGTTGAATACTGGACCCAATCAGAGTTTCGATGATGTTGATATATTCGCGACAAAAAATCAATATTGGCTATATGTTGGCCATACAGCTATCCTCTTTCCTGGGCGTTTCTGCAGGGGTAAGGCGAGATTAAGGAGTGAACTAAAGTGAAAGAAAGTTTAATCTCTGGTCGCTTCAGTTGGTTAATGATGTTTTCAATTGTTTTATTTAGTGTTATTTGGTTGCAGGGTCTCTTGCTGGAGGATAACTGGCTTCCCATTTATGACAGCCTATACCGATACCAGGTTTTTCATTTTTTTTATAATGAAATGGCGACCAATGGCGAGTTTCCCCGTTGGATGCCCTATGGTTCCTATGGCATAGCTACCTATTATTTCATGTGGGCTGGTCTGTCACCTGGGTCATTGCTGATAGCTCTGTTGGGGCTGCTCTTTCATCAGAATGATATATTATTTTTATTCCGGCTCTCCATGATGGTGGATGCCGTGCTCTATTTAACAGGGGTAGCTCTACTCTGTGCCACTCTGATGCAAAGCTGGTATGCCCGCATTCTGGTTGTACTAACCGCTCTATTGACTCTCTCCTGGTGGTTTCAGCCCTATTTTAACCTTTATGTCATTTATGGGTTGCCATGGATGATGCTGGCTCTTGTGTGGTTTTTCCAGCAGCAGGAGGGGCGATACCTTTGGATGGCGGGGATAGTGGCGGCCCTTTCGTTTATTGGCAATGTTCCTTACATCGCCCCGGTCTACTTCTGGAGCCTGTTGGTGTGGGTGATTCCCCTTTTGGTGGTGCGGCCAAGTTTGTTGAAGTGCCTTTGGAAAAAAGACCATCTTCCTTGGCTATTGCTGTTTTTGTTACTGCTATTGTCCATGATCTGGTTTGTTACCCATGTGGATGGTGGGGCTGTCAATCTTACCCATGGCCGTGATCAAGTCAGTCAAAAGGTTACCCTGAATCACTACCGGGAATATGGTAGTCTGGGGTTCTGGACCATTTTTGTCTCCTTCATCCTGGGTGGTACGGCTTATGGGGAGCTGGTCAGTTATACAGGTGTCGTTCCACTCTTTTTGTTTTTGGTGGGGATGTTGTTCATGCGCCATCCCCTCTATTGGGGAATGGTGTTGGTGGCAGTGCTTTGGAGCTGGAATGCCATCGGTGAGATGGGCAGCCTATTCGTTTATCACCTGCCAGGTATGGATCGATTTCGTCATATCGGCTACCTGATGATGATTGTCCATCTCATGGTAATTCTTGCTGCGGGCATGGTCGTGGATTCTTTGGCAGAGAAGGGTGACAGGCAGCCTGTTGCCTGGAAAAAGCGTTTAATTCTGCTTCTGTTGGGCCTCTTTCTGCTGGCTCTCGATACCTGGTGGGGATGGGGTGAGCTGGATGGTTCCATGGAAGTGGAAATTGAGAGGGATTGGTTGGGATGGGTTACCTTCCGTGCGGTATCTTCTTGGCTAGCCATTTTATTGGCAGCAGGGTTGTGGTTGTGGCAAAGACGATTATTGGCCAGTTGTGCGCTGGCAGTAGGTCTGTTACTGGATTTAGCCAGCTTTCAATGGCAAGCTTACCTGGAGAATCAGCGGAACCATCTTAAACAGGCACCAGCCATTTTTCTGACCTCTCCCATGCCGTATTGGGTGCAACGTCCACCCTATTCTTCTGATATTCTGTTGGTTCCGCCGGGTAGACCCAACCAGGTGTTTACCTTTCTGCGGGAGCGGGGAGTTTATTTTCCGGGAACGCCCATCCTTTCTTACACCTTCGCCCATTTGGACCCCTGTTTTCCCCAGGTGCGTTTGGAGTATTTCCTGCCTTGGGTCTTGGATGCCATTGCTGCACGAGGAGGCGATGCCATGGCCAGTCGGCGATTGGAACATGGGGCAGCCTTGCTGGGGGTGAAAATAGATGATTTTATCTACCGCTATCAGTACATTGCCATTACCAAAAATACCCCATTGCAAACAGGGACTCCCTATTTTCTGCCACAAAAGGATGTGCTATGGCAGAAAAGCATGGGGTGCGGGGCGGATAAGTTACGATTGGTATCTGAAGTGGAGGTGGCAGGTGATCCTGGGGCGGAAAAAGAGCTTCTAACGAAAGCGTTGGATCCCTTTTCTCGACCCGTTATCTATGCAACCCAGCCCATACAATGGGAAAATCATCTCCCACAAGAGGGGAGTCGGGTGGAGGTGGTACGTTTTTCAGCCAATCAACTGGTGGCACGGGTTCACAATACCTCCCCATTTCCGCAATTGCTCTATTATGCCGATGGCTGGCATCCTGACTGGCGGGTATGGGTTAATGGTCAAACCGCCCCTCTGGTACGGGCCAATGGGGGATTCAAGGGGGTGGTTGTCCCTCCTGGGGTGAGTGAAGTGCGCATGCGTTTTGGCGACGGCACTCTGATGGTGATTCTGGGACAATTGTTGATGATCTTGGGGGGCTTTGGGGTGGTCCTGGCTGCTGGGGTAGCCGTAACCTACAGACCACCCCCCCTTCCGCCACTCAAGTTGCTCAGGAGCGAGTAGATGGGCATGAAGAGAGCCGCTGCCAAGAGAGCAAAGAGCAGACCGCCAATGGTAAGGGCAATGGGTTCAATGCTTTTGCTGATGGTGGTCACCAGTTGTTCCAGGCGAATGCGAAAGTCATCCGCCACATAGCTCAACTGTTCTGCCAGGGAGCCGCTCTGCTCGCCCACACCCACCATGCGCACCACAAAAGGGGGGAAAATATCTGCTTGGGCAAAGGCGTGGTGGAGACCGGTCCCCTGTATCAGATGGCTGCGCACGGAAGCCAATTTTTGCCGGTAGACCTCATTGGTGAGGGATTGGCTCAAAATATCCAGACTGCGTAATACATCAACGCCCGCATTCAGCATCAAGGCAAAATATTCGGCGATAAAGGCAATATTGGCGGTGGAGACGATGACGCCCACCACCGGAAGTTTCAATAACAGGGAGTGAATCACCCAGCGCACCTGGGGAGATTCACGCAAGCTGATCACCAGGGCAAAAATCGATAAAGCCAGAGCTATCACAATAGGAAATAACCAGTTTTGAATGGTGGTGGCAACGGACATGACAAACAGGGTGAAAGCAGGCAGCTTCATCTTCATTTGCACAAAGATGGCAGAGATTTGGGGAATGACATAGACCAGCCAGAAGACAGCCGCCGCCAGGATGGCGGTCAACATGAAGGCGGGATAGATCAGGGCACTCCGTGCCTCCTGCATGATGCGGCTGGAGCGTTTTTCATGGTTGGCCGCATCTCGAATGGTGCGATCCAGGGCACCGCTCTCTTCGCCCAGTCGGGTGAGATAGATCAAGGTTTCAGGAAAAAGAGTGGGATATTGGGAAAAGGCTTCTGACAGGCTGGAGCCGTTTTCAATCCGCTGCACCAACTCGCGACCGACCCGTGCCAGGGTGGGGTTGTCATGTTTAGCCAGGCTGTCTCGCAAGGCGGTCAAGAGGGGCATGCCTGCTTTGAGCATCACGGCCAGATTGTTCAACCCTTCTGCCAGTTGATCACGGGTGACCCTTTCGGAGGTGAACTCCTGCAAGGTGGAGAGAATGGTTCCCAATTGGGGATTCAGGGGATAGGCATAGATGACTGTTCCACCTTGTCCTTCCAGATAGGTAATGGCAGAGGCGGGATTGGTGAAGGGGAGTTGGATCAATCCTCCTTGCACCTTGCCTTTGGCATCGATCTGTTTGTAGCGGAAGTAGCCCATGGTTAATGTCCCAATACCCGCACCAGTTCATCCACCGTGGTAATGCCCATGTGCACCTTACGAACCCCATTCTGAAAAATATTGCGGAATCCCCGGCTGCGGGCATGTTCTTCCAACATGTCCACCGAGGCATCGCTATAGATCATTTTGGATAGGGTTTGATCGTTGCGCACCACCTCATAAACCAGGGTACGACCAAGATAGCCGGTACCGGTACATAAATCGCAACCCTTGCCCCGATAGAGGGTGGTGAGTTCAGGGGTTTTCAGATAATCCAGCTCAGCCTGGCTGGGGGTGTATTCTTCCTTGCAGGCGTGGCAGATGCGACGCACCAGTCGTTGACTCACCAATCCCACCATGGCATCAGCCAGCATGAAGGGGGGAATGCCCAGGGAGCGCAGACGGGGGATGGCACCCAGGGCGGTATTGGTGTGCAGGGTGGAGAGCACCATGTGACCGGTTTCCGAGGCGGAGATGGCGGTTTCGGCGGTTTCCTTGTCGCGGATTTCACCCACCAGAATCACGTCCGGGTCATGACGCAGGAAAAAGCGGATGGCGTTGGCAAAGGTATAACCAGCTTTGACATTAATCTGGGTCTGACGCACCAGGGGAATGCGATATTCAATGGGGTTTTCCACCGTCAAAACATTTTTTTCCGTCAGATTGAGGGCACGCACGGCGGCGTAGAGGGTGGTGGTCTTGCCGGAACCGGTGGGGCCGGTCAACAGGGCGATACCGAAGGGTTCGTTGAATATTTCCCGCAGGGTCTGGATATCTTCGTCAAAAAATCCCAACTGTTGCAGGCTCATGAAGTCGCCCTTGGCGGGCAGCAGGCGCAACACCAGGTTTTCGCCAAAGGGGCAGACGGTGGAAGAGACCCGGAAATCATAACGGTTATTGAGGATGGTTTCGGAAAAGCTGCCATCCTGGGGCAAACGTTGCTCGGCGATGTCCATTTCCGCCTTCATCTTGATGGCGGTGGTGAGGCGTTTGAAGGACAAAGGCATGGCAAACATGGCCCGCAAGACCCCGTCCACCCGGAAGGCGATGCTGATGGTGCGGTCCATGGGACGGATATGGATGTCGGAGGCCCGGTTTTTCACGGCCAATTGCAGGAGATAGCCCAGAAAGATATCCAGGGAGCGCACATTGTCCACGTCGCTGGCCAACAGTTGCATCTCCCTGTCCAGCAATTTTTCTACCGGGTTGTCCAGGAAGTAGAAATAATACTGGATGGCGTTTTGTACTTTACTCTTTTCCCCTTGGAAAAAGATGGGGCGCAGGGAGGTGTTGCGGGTGATCAATCGCTCCAGGGCATCCACATCGTCGCTGGCGGTCACCACTTCGATGGCGTTGGCATCGTGTTTAATGGGGAGAAAGCGGTTGCTCAAGCAAAAGTTCATGTTGAACAGACGCATGGATTTGGCGTCGGGCAGCACGTGGTCCACATCCAGGTAGGGGCGTCCATCTTGCAGGGAGATGGTGGTGGCCACGTCAAATTGGGAGACAAAGCCCAACCTTTCCAGAACTTCACCCAGACGTTCCTGGGTAATTTTCTGATCTTGCAGTGCCAATTGGATATGGCCAGGGGTAATCAGCCCTTTTTCTTGCAGCAGTTCCCCTATGGGTTTGCGACGCACTGGCTCCGACATGGCAGAATATCCATTTGCGGTGAATCAGCGCAATCTGTCCAGGAGAAGACGAGGGCGCGGATCTTCGGGATGGAGGCGAATGATATCTTTGAGACGGGCTTCTGCCTGATCAATCCTTTGGGTGGTGGCTTCCACCACGGCCAAGTTGAGGTTGGCGTCGGCATCGTCGGGAATGATGGCCAGAATGCGTTCCAGATAGCGTTCGGCTTGCAGATAATCGCCTTTTTGGATAGCCCAGAAGCCTCTCATTTTCAGGAGGAAAAGTCCATCTTTTCCTTGGGCTTTTTCCAACTGGTTGAACTGTTTTTCCACCTGTGCGGCATCATTTTGTGCCATGGCTGTTTTCAAATCAGCAATGGTTTCCCGCACCACTTGGGGATTTTTGCGGGGAGGTTCACCCCCACGGATTTCGTTTCTACGATCATCCCGTCTGGGACGCTCGCCTGATTGAATAATGAGTGGATCATTTGATTTTTTGATGATGGGATCCACTGTGGGCATTTTGTCATGTTCTTCTTCTGCCGTGGGGGAAGGCGCGGGGGCAGGGGAAGAAAGGGGTGGGGGCAAGCCTGCGGATTCAACAGCGGTGATCGCTGGCGGCAGGGGGGCCGAACCACCGACAGAAGGCTGTTGGGGTTGAGAAGATGAGACAGCGGTGGGAGACAGGCCAACCCGACTGGTGGTTGGCAAGGGTAACCCTTTGGCACCTTCAGAACTTCCCATGGTTTTAGGCAGGGCGGGACGGCTTTGTACTTCTGGCTTGGTGGGAGCTGGTGGTGTCGGGGGCTGGGCGGGTTTTTCCGGTTTGGGGGCGGTCCAGGTAATCAACAGGGCACCCACCACCGACAACAGCAGGGCAACCCCGGACAGAATCATGGGTTTTTTATGGCGTTCCCAGAGGGAGGATGGGGCGGATGAAGAAGGTGGCGATGGGGGCATGGCCCCGCCTTCGCTTGCCGGGGTGGGTGGTTCGCCGGAAGCGGTGGATTTAACCTTGTTCAGTGCCCGATAGATGACGCTCATGGTCTTATAACACCGTCACGTGGAGCATGATGACCAACTCACGGAGGGCATCCTGGTTATCGGTAGTGGTAAACAGTCCGCCCAAGAGGGGAATATCCGAAAGAACCGGCACCCCTTGTTTGGATTGTCGTCGGTCTTTGTCAATTAAGCCACCCAGAAAGACCGTATCACCATTGTTCACATCCAGGACGGTGGAGAGTTCTTTTAGTTCCACCCGGGGCAGGGTAATTTGGGTGGTTCCGGTCTCTTGCATGTTGGACATGTCCACTTCGCTTTTGACCGGATTGATGGTTAAAGAAACCCGTTGTCCTTCGGTGATAAAGGGAACCACGCCAATCAACAGACCATTGAAGACCGAGTCAACTTCCACCTGAGTTTCCGTGGAATTGACGGTGGAGGTGGTATTGGTAGTCTTGACCTCTTTGACGTAGGCACTGGACTGACCAACACTGATCATGGCTGGTTGGGCATGTTTGGCCCGAATGGTGGGATTGGAGACAATTTTGACATCGCCGAAGGTTTTCAGCAGGCTTAAAATGGCCTTGCCATGGTCGCTGGCGTAGGCGATGGAGAGGGCCTTGGCGGTGGATTGGGTATTGGCGGCAGCCAGGGTTCCGGTGGTCAACAATTGACGGGTGACATTGGCGGAGTCAAAGGGGGGCAGGGCATTGGTTACCCCGGCCAGGGATTGACTGATGCCTCTTCCCACGGAAAGCTGGTTGGACAACATGTTCCAGTCGATACCGGCTTGATGGCTATTATCCAGGCGGATTTCCATGATACGGGCTTCAATCAGGATTTGTCTGGCCAGGATTTGCCGATAATTTTCAATCAACTTGGTGGCATTGCGCACAGCTGAGGGTCTGGCGCGCAAGAAGAGGGTGCCGGTTTGTCGGTTGATGTGGTATTGATCGGGATCTTTGAAGACATGGCGCAGCATATCTTCAACATAATCATAGGGGTTGGTTTTGGCGGGACCGGTTCCGCGAATTTGGAAACCCCCTTTGATGGAGGTGGTGGAAGCGGTATTGCCGCCTTTGTTGCTGCCCAATCCCCGATTGCTGGAGCCTAGTACATCGCCGCCCACCTCAAAGGAGGATGTGAGGTTGGTTTCCAGCATATCCAGATGGATCACCGCTTCTTGCTGGGGGTCTACCCGTAGCAGATTGCCTTTGATTTCTCCGTACAGATCGGTCAACTGCATGATTTCGGTGAAGGCGCGGGAGAGGGGAACTTCATGAAAACTGACGCTGACATAGCGGGGATTGGTCAATAAATCCGGGTGCAACAGTAGGTTAATTTTGGCTTCTTTGGAGAGGACCGACAGGATGTGGCGCACGTCGGCATTATCCATCTCCAGGGAGATCAGGATATCGTCCAGGGGGTTATAGGTGGGTTGAAAGACCACTGGGCGGTTGTCTTTACCCTTGATTTTCTGGCCGTCGCGGAGGATTTCCTGTTGGCGGTCCTGGGTATCCATGGATTCCTGGCGAAATTTTTCGCCGGCAGTTTTGTCAAAGTCCCGACTGGGATCGATCAGTTGCAGGATATCGTTTTCGATACGGCTGCGACGGCGGGCGTCTCGGTCATCGGGGTGGATAGCGGGGGCGTTACTGGTGGGGGTACGTTCCAGTTTTTGTCGCAGCTCATCCACATGGCGGGCACTTTCCTGGCTTTCTTTGGCCAACAGGGAGGAGCTTTTTTCCAGTTGGGACTCTGGGGAGGGGGCGTCCTGTTGGGGTACGGACTGGCACCCTCCCAGCATGCTGACCAGGCTCACCCAGGAAAACAGTATGTTGCCAAGACGCCGCATGGAGAAAAGCCCCGGAAGTTGAGTTTGTTGTTTTGTAAATAGCCGAATCTGGTCTAAATTTGTTTGCCAGGGTTGGGTGATTATAGCTGGTGATGGCAAGTTTTCAAGTCAAGCCATTCTCAGTTGGTGCAGAAAATGTTTTGAGCGCACCCGGTGTTCTTGGACGGCCAGTCCGGCGAGGGGGCGTTTTTTAAGGGGATCGTTGTCCCAGAAGGAGTTCATGGAACGGCGAAATTTAAGGATGAGTCTGGATACGATGGTCATGATATTTTTCCTTATTGCTTGGCACTTGGTCCCACGGGTTGGGATGGCGGTGAAAGGGCCACGGTAATAAGGATAAATGCAACTTTCGCGCCAATTATTAATAATGGGGCGCGGTCAGGATGGTTCAGGAAAAATCCGTTGATAAAATATTGAAATTAAGCTACTTTACAACAAATTTCCCATAAGTGACAACCCTTTTTTGCCAGTAAGGGAACCGGGAAAAGAAAGCGTCAAGACAATGACAGAAATAAAATCCCACCCTATCAATCTCATGAATCCCCCCCACTCCAAACAGGGACGGCAAACTTGCGAGGTGACATTGCATTACAAGCTGAAATGAGATAATAATAGACCGTTTAGTTCAAGTAGTGATGGATGGAACCACAAGGTAAAGATGTACAAAATAAGGGGAAGAGGAATGAACTTTGAATTGGCTCGTACCAATATGGTCAAATCCCAGGTGCTGCCCAATAAAGTCAACGGGGAACATCTGCTGGCCAGTTTGATGCAAACCCCACGGGAAAGCTTCGTCGATGATTCCTATCGGGACTTCGCCTACTCGGATATGGTCATCCCCTTACCCAAGCATCAACGCAGTATGCTAAAACCCCTGCAATCCGCCCGCCTGATCGAAGCCCTCAACCTCTCCCCCGGCAATAGAGTCATGGTCCTGGGAGCCGGGCGTGGCTACGAAGCCGCCGTGTTGGCAGGCATGGGCATGCAAGTCTTCGCAGTGGAAGAAAACGCCGATCTGGTGGCAGAAGGTAAATCCCTCACCCCGCCAGAAGTGCAATGGAAACAAGGTGATATCAGTAATGGTTGGCCGGAAGAATCCCCCTTCGACGGTGTCCTGATCGCCGGTGGCGTGGCCCGTGTCCCCAATAAAGCCATCGGTCAGTTGGGCAAAAAAGGGCGTCTGGCCGCCATCGTCCACGTCCCCAACCAACCCCTCATGCGCGCACTGCTCATGGTGGGAATCGCTGGCGGCGACCGACCAGACTACATGTTTGAAACCATGGCTCCCTATCTTCCAGGTTGGCAGCCCGAAACACCCTTTGAAATTTAATCAAGGGCGTTATCCAGATTGGCAAGCATGGGGTGAGAACTGCTGGTTTTTCTGCGACCACACCAACCAGGAGGCCATCTGAATGAATAGAGTCGAATCCATCTCCGTCTCTTTCACGGAAGCAGTCCAACACAGTCCAGGGGCCTGGATCCTGGTGGCCTTCCTGCTTTTTTTGGCCTTCATGATCGCAGGCTATTATATTCAGGAAAAGTTTATCCTTAAACGGCGGTTCCAAAGCCATGTGCAACTCAAAACTCCCAGTGAGAGACGACATCGTCCAGAGCCACATGAGAACGAAAATACCGCCACAACCACCGATCAAGGTAACAAAACCAGCCATCCCCCTGCCCATAACAAAAAATAAACGGTTGGCCGGTGATTGAAAACTTGTCGCTCCATCAATGGGCGACACTTCAACAGTTGTTGGGAATAACAGCCTATTTCGAGGAACCCCATGGCGTTGATCGTACAGAAGTATGGTGGTACTTCGGTCGGGGACCTGGATCGCATTCGCAACGTGGCATCCAAGGCAGTGGCCGAACACAAAGCCGGTAACCAGGTGGTGGTGGTGGTCTCCGCCATGTCGGGAGAAACCAACCGACTGGTGGCACTGGTTGACGGCCTGAGCCGCTTCCCCAACCTACGCGAGTATGATACCGTGGTCTCCGCCGGTGAGCAGATCTCCATCGGTCTGGTCTCCATCGCAGTGGAAAACATGGGTATCAAATGTCGTTCCTATCTGGGATGGCAAGTCAAGTTTATCACCGACAGCACCTTCTCCAAGGCCCGAATCCGGGAAGTCGAAGGCTTCCGTATCCGCCGCGACCTGGATGAAGGATGCATCGTGGTGGTGGCAGGCTTCCAAGGTATCGATGACATGGGCAACATCACCACCCTGGGTCGTGGTGGCTCCGATACCTCCGCCGTCGCCCTGGCCGCCGCCCTGAAAGCCGACCGCTGCGATATCTACACCGATGTGGATGGGGTCTATACCACCGACCCCCGCATCGAACCACGCGCCACCAAACTGGAGCGTATATCCTACGACGAAATGCTGGAAATGGCCTCCATGGGAGCCAAAGTCCTGCAAATCCGCTCCGTGGAAATGGCCAAAAAATACCGGGTCCCCTTACGGGTACTCTCCTCCCTGGAAGAAGGCACAGGTACTTTACTTACTGAGGATAGCGAGATGGAAAGAGTCGTGGTGTCCGCCATCACCTCTGATCAAAATGAGGCCAAATTGACCATCAAAGGGGTGCCGGACCGTCCTGGTATCGCCGCCGCCATCTTTGGCTCCCTGGCAGAAGCCAATGTCAATGTGGACATGATCATTCAAAATGTCTCCGAAAACGGTGAAACCGATGTCAGCTTCACCGTCTCCAAACGGGAATACCAACTGGCCATGAACGTGCTGGATGAACAGGTCAAAAAAATCGGTGCCCGCAGCCTGGGTGGTAATCCCAATATTTCCAAAGTTTCCGTGGTGGGTGTGGGCATGCGCTCCCACTCCGGCGTTGCCCAGCGCATGTTCTCCTGCCTGGCACGAGAAAATATCAACCTGCAAATGATCTCCACCTCCGAGATTAAAATCTCCGTGGTCATCGACGAAAAATATACCGAACTGGCGGTCCGCACCCTCCACGAAGAGTTTGAACTGGAAAAAAGCCTGGCCGACCGAATTAGTGCCTGATTGCCACGCGGCATCCCTTGCCGCCGCCGGAGGAATTTCCCTCCGGCGGTGTGGCAATCTCCTGGCAACAGACGGGATTTTTTGCAGTGCATCCCCTGTCCAAGCCTGTAACCGCCCCTTTTTACCTTAACATTCATACAGCCACTTTTCGGGCCGGTCCCCGATAGGGAGTTGTTCCCATGGTACACCCCAAGGAAGGGCGCATTACCCTCTACGATACCACCCTGCGGGATGGTTCCCAGGCGGAAGATGTGCTTTTTACAGTTGAGGATAAATTACGCATCCTGCAACGCCTGGATGAATTTGGCGTAGACTTCATCGAGGGCGGTTGGCCAGGGGCCAATCCCAAAGATGAACTTTTCTTCCAACAGGCCAAATCCGTTCCCTTGCGTCACTCACGGCTGACCGCCTTCGGTTCCACCCGCAAGCCTAAATCCAAGGTGGAAAACGATCCGGTCTTGAATGGTCTCCTACGGGCAGAAACCAGTGTGGTCACCATCTTTGGCAAAAGTTGGGATCTGCACGTCTCCCGCGCCCTCGGTATTACCCTGGAAGAAAATCTCCACATCATCGATGATTCCATCCGTTTCCTCAAACAACGGGTAGATACCGTCTTCTTTGATGCCGAACACTTTTTTGACGGCTACAAGGCCGCGCCAGAATACGCCCTCAAAGTGTTGGAGACCGCCCGTGATGCCGGGGCCGACTGCCTGGTTCTTTGCGATACCAACGGTGGCAGCCTGGTGCATGAAATTGCCCAAATCACCCAAACCGCCCAAGCCTTGGGAGCACCTCTGGGAATTCATTGCCACAATGATGCAGACCTGGCGGTGGCCAACTCCCTGTCTGCCCTTACCTCCGGGGCCATGCATGTGCAGGGAACCATCAACGGTATCGGCGAGAGGTGCGGCAACGCCAATCTGGTCTCCATCATTGCCAATCTGTGCCTGAAAATGGGGTGCAATACCAATATCACCCCGGAACAATTGGCCCGCTTGACCCCACTCTCCCGTTTTGTGGATGAAATGATCAACCGCTCCCCCCGCAAAAATCAGCCTTATGTGGGGCAGTCGGCCTTCGCCCACAAAGGGGGGATCCATGTCTCCGCCGTGTTGAAAGATGCGGCCACCTACGAACATGTGGTCCCCGAACTGGTGGGCAATCGGCAGCGGGTGCTGGTCTCGGAACAATCAGGCAAGAGCAACCTGATCTACAAGTTTCGTGAAATGGGCATCGAGTTCAACGGCACCGTTGAAGAAGATGGCAAGTTGGCGGGACTTTTGCAAAAAATCAAGGAGTTGGAAAAGGAAGGCTATCAGTTTGATGGCGCGGAAGGCTCCTTTGAACTGCTGGCCCGCCGTGCCCTGGGCAAAATGCCCGAATATTTTGCCCCACGCGGTTTCCGGGTCATCGACGAACGACGCTTCCGGGAGACCAGTGCCGAAGGCTGCCCAGGACTTCTCAGGGTGCGGGATTCGGAAGGAACCGTCAAACTGTTGGTGGCAGGAGTGGTGGAACATCTGGTCTCCGAAGGAACCGGACCGGTGGACGCCCTCTACAATGCCCTGCACAAAGTTTTGCAACGCTACTACCCCTCCCTGGCCAGTAATCGCATGATGTTGATGGATTATAAGGTGCGCATTCTCAACAAAGGAGGTACCGATGCCAAGGTGCGAGTGCTGGTGGGATGGCGGGATCACTCCCGCTCCTGGAGTACCGTAGGGGTTTCGGATCATATTATCGAAGCCTCCTATGATGCCATGCTGGATGCCATCACCTATAAACTGTTCAAAGATGGCATCGCACCCCTGGGTGGGGTGGCTCCCACTTTCGGGGTCATCCCGGCGGATTTTGTCAAAGAGTGTGTGTGAGTGACCAGGTTGCTGGCAATTTGATCCACCCTTGTGAGAAAAATGCAGAGAAACCATTTCCTGAATGAGGGTTTGGTGGTAGTTATAATAGGGAGTGGAAGTGTTGGGGGAGCAGTCTTCCCGTTCTTGTCAATCGGCTGGTAGGGTTCATTCCTCTGGAGCGTCTGCCTTATGAAGAAAATTGAAGCGATTATCAAACCCTTCAAATTGGACGATGTGAAAGAAGCCTTGTCGGAAGTGGGCATACAAGGCATCACCGTCTCGGAAGTGCGCGGATTTGGAAGGCAAAAAGGGCATACGGAACTCTACCGGGGGGCCGAGTATGTGGTGGATTTCCTGCCCAAATTGAAGGTGGAAGTGGTCCTGCCCGATGAAATGGTGGACCGTGCGGTGGAGGCCATCGAACAGGCCGCCCGTACCGGACGTATCGGGGATGGTAAAATTTTTGTCACCAACGTGGAAGGGGTGGTACGCATTCGTACCGGCGAGCGAGACGCCAACGCCCTTTAGATCTTTACTTGCACGACAACAAACCCTGGCCCAGACCAGGGTTTGTTGTCATCATTGTTCTTAATCAAACAAGGGCAGCAAGTGCCTTTTGCAAACGCTCGGTGACCTCTACGGCCACCTCATTGACCGTGGCATTGTCCATCATGGTGGCAAAGGTCATGGGATTGACCGCCGCTACCTCAACAGAACCATTCTCTGTCTCACGCACCACCACATTGCAAGGCAACAGGACGCTGATATCCGGGACTGCGGTCAAGGTACGCAGGGCGAAGGGCGGATTGCAGGCTCCCAGAATGATGGTGCGGGGATAATCGGCGTTGAGCCGTTTTTTCAATGCAGCAGAGACATCAATTTCAGAAAGAATGCCAAATCCCTGCTCCGCCAGGGCCTTGGTCGCAGCTTCAATGGTGGCTTCGTAGCTGGTGGAGACGCTTTTTACAAGGGCTAGTGGCTCGGTCATGCAACAATCTCCTCGCTGGGGGTAAACCCCCAATTAAGATGATGGGGTAGGGTTCCTGTTTGGTTATTCTGACTGGGAGTGGACTATATGATGAAAGGTTCCAGAAATAAATTAAGAATTTTACTGTTGGTCGTCTTGTTGGGGATGGGGGGAACCGGAATACAGGAGGGATGGGCCAATCCAGGGTATTATGGTCCGCCACCCTGGTTGTTTGCTCCCCCGTTTATGGGATGGTTGCCTCCGCCACCACCGCCATGGATGCTCTATCCACCACCACCACCGCCTCCTCCGCCTCCTCCTCCTGGATGGCGGGCAGGTAAGGGTGGAAAAAAGGGGGTGAGCATCAGCTTTTGTGGGGGAATGGGTAATCGTTCCAAATTTCGATAAGGGGGAACCTTGGCCGGGAAGGATGGTCTAATCCCTGCCTGTATTTCTGCATGTTTTGGTAATGATCACAATCAACGAGGGGTTTCAGAATGCGCGTTCACTCGGTAAAAAAAGTCATGATGGCGATGGCCGTCCTGTTTTGTTCTGGTTTGGCGTTTGCGGAAGAACCGCCAGCCGCCATGAATCACAGTGGTCATGACATGGGGAATATGGCCAATCCGGTTCCCATGCCCCAACCCTGGCCAGGCAATGCCCCCGGTGGATATGGTGGTGGCATGCCCGCTCCCATGGGCTATGGTGCGCCTCCTTATGGTGGAATGCAGGGAGGATATCCCCAGGGGCATATGCGTGATCCCGCTTCCATGGGTGGGATGATGCCCCAGCGTGGACAGGGCGGTCACCAATGTCAGTGCCAGCATATGAAAAAGGGCGAAGGTGGCATGGCAGGACAGAATGCAGCCCCCCCAGCCCCTGGTATGGAAGGTGGCAATCAGCAAATGCCTCCCATGATGGGGCAGCCACCCATGATGGGTGGTCAGCCTCCCATGATGGGCGGCCAGTCCCCCATGATGGGTAAGCCCCCCCAAATGGGCGAAAATATGGCTGAAATGCATATGGAAAACATGAAACGGCAGATCGGCATTACCGAGGGTCAAAATGCCGATTGGCAAGCTTATACCAGTGCTTTAAAAGAGCAGATGGCCGTTCATGCAGAAAAACGCCAGCAAAAGGCGGCCATGGCCACCATGAACTCCCTGGAGTTGGCGGAAGCCCGTTTGAAAATCATGGAAAAAGCCCTGGAAAAACGTAAAGCCACCGTGTCTGCCTATCAGAAGCTCTACAACAGCTTAAACGATGAGCAAAAAGCACGGGCCAATATGGCCTTTGCTGGTTTGCCGGTGATGGGTGGTCTGTAAAAACAAGGGGGACTTGTCCCCCCGAAAATGATGGGTGAAATTGGGGAATCGGGTCGATGGAAAAGGTGACATTACCGGTTTTCGGAATGAGTTGCGCCTCCTGTGCAGGCAAGTTGGAACGCCATTTGGCGGGAGTTGCCGGTGTACGCCAGGCAGGGGTCAATCTTGCAACAGCCCAGGCCACGGTAGAAGGTGGACTGACCATTCCCCAACTCATGGCAGCGGTGCAGGATGCGGGTTTTCGGGTTCCTACCGTGACCGTCACCCTGCCGGTGCAGGGCATGGCGGGAGAAGCCTGCGCCCAACGGGTGGCCACGGCTTTGCAGGGGATCGATGGGGTCTTATCGGTGCAGGTCAACCTGGCAGCCGGTGAGGCGACCGTCAACTATGTGCCGGAAGCCGTCACCTTTGAAATGTTACAAAAATCGGTGCAACAGGCAGGGTATGACCTCTCGCCGGTGGCCAGCGACGATACCGATGTGGCTGAAGTGGAACGACAACGGGAGTACCGCTCCTTGCGCACCCGCCTGCTGTGGGGGGCGGTACTCACCGGGTTGACCATGGTGGTGATGCATTGGGATATGATGTTGAAGGACCATACCCACCATTTGGGTCAACAGGTCAATTTTTTCCTGCAATGGCTGTTGGTGACGCCGGTGCAATTTTGGGTAGGGTGGGGGTTCCACCGGGGAACCTGGTTGTCTGCACGTCATGGGACGGCCAACATGAATACCCTGGTGACGGTGGGAACCTTCTCGGCCTATCTTTATTCTTTGGCAGTGATGCTCTTTCCCTCCTTTTTCCAACAGGCCAAAGGGGTGGTGCTGGATGTCTATTTTGAAACCGCAGCCTCGATCATTGTTTTAATTTTACTGGGACGTTTTCTGGAAGCCCGTGCCAAGGGTCGTACCTCCCAGGCCATTCGACGGCTCATGGGGTTGCAACCCCGCACCGCCAGAGTGATTCGCAAGGGCAAAGAGGTGGATATTCCCATTGCCCTGGTGGCGGTGGGGGATCAAGTGGTGGTGCGTCCGGGTGAAAAAGTACCGGTGGACGGTGTCATCCAAGAGGGAGAGTCCAGCCTGGATGAATCGTTGATGACCGGGGAGTCCATGCCGGTCACCCGCCGGGCAGGGGAGAGCGTGGTGGGGGGCAGTATCAACCTGGAGGGCGGTTTTGTCATGACCGCCAGCCGGGTAGGGCGGGAAACGGTCCTGGCCCGTATTGTCCATCTGGTGCGTCAGGCCCAGGGGGCCAAACCGGCCATTGCCCGTTTGGCTGATCAAATTGCCGCCTGGTTTGTGCCCGCCGTCATGGCCATTGCCACGGTGACCTTTTTGGTCTGGTGGCTGTGGGGACCACAACCCTCCTTGACCTATGCCTTGCTCAACTTTGTGGCGGTATTGATCATTGCCTGTCCTTGTGCTCTGGGTCTGGCCACCCCCACTTCCATCCTGGTGGGAATTGGCAAGGGGGCGGAACATGGTATCCTCATTCGTGGTGGCGATGCCTTGGAAACGGCCCACAAGCTGTCGGTGGTGGTTTTCGACAAGACCGGTACGGTCACCAAAGGCAAACCGGAGGTGACCAACTGGCTGGGGGAGGATGCGGCCCTGGCCTTGGCGGCATCGGCAGAAAAAAGATCGGAACATCCCCTGGCCCAGGCGGTGGTGCAGTATGCCCAAGGGTTGGGTCTGCCGGTGGTGGAGCCGGAAACCTTTCGTTCGGTCACCGGACGAGGGGTGGAGGCCCGTGTGGATGGGCGACGGGTGTTGGTGGGTTCCAGTCGCTTTTTGGCGGAAAATCAGGTAACTGTTGAAAACCGCCAGCAGGTGGAG
Organism: Magnetococcales bacterium; assembly: GCA_015233935.1. GTDB lineage: Bacteria > Pseudomonadota > Magnetococcia > Magnetococcales > JADFXB01 > JADFXB01. The sequence goes on from JADFXB010000008.1 coordinate 56,701, forward strand.
GCCCTGGAGGAAGAGGGTAAAACCGTTATGCTGGTGGCAGTGGATGGTCTCTTGCAGGGAATGATCGCGGTTGCGGATGCCATTCGACCAGAGAGTCGCCAGGCGGTCACCACCCTGCAAAGCATGGGATTGCAGGTGGTCTTGTTGACCGGTGATAACCAGCGCACCGCCCAGGCCATTGCTCGTCAATTGGGGATCGAAAAGGTGATTGCGGAGGCGACCCCTGCCGACAAGGCGGAGCAGGTGGCCTTGTTGCAACAAGAGGGAAAAAAGGTGGCCATGGTGGGGGATGGCATCAACGATGCACCGGCTTTGGCGCGCGCGGATGTGGGGATTGCCATTGGGCGGGGTGCGGATGTGGCCATGGAAGCGGCCTCCATTACCCTCATGACCAGCGACCCCCGCAGTGTGGCCACGGCGATTCAGCTTTCCAGGGCCACCATGGTCAACATTCGACAAAATTTATTCTGGGCTTTTGCCTATAATGTCATCTTAATTCCATTGGCGGCGGGGGTGTGGTATCCATGGTTTCATATTCTTCTTTCTCCCGTGTTTGCCGCAGCGGCCATGGGTTTGTCCAGCGTGACCGTGGTTTCCAACGCCTTGCGCTTGCGGCATTTTCAACCCTCCTGACCCTCCTGGTTGGCGTGTCTGAAGCCGGGGCAGAGGAGGAGTGCATTTCCCTGCCCCAATCGGTAGAAGCGGCCATCAAGGCGCACAACGATGATGTCTATGGGGAGGAGGCTTGTGAGTGGCGGCAAGTGGTCAAAGGGGATGTAAATAAAGACGGTCGCGAGGATTATGTCGTCCACTACCTCATTTCCGGGGCTTGTTATGAGTCGGGAGAAGAACCCCCAGGGGCCTGCGGTAACCAATTTTCCGGCTATCTTGCCTTGTTTTTGCAGAAAAAGGATGGTTTCACCGCCTCCGATCCTGTGCATGTCAGTGGCAAGTTTTGGCGGGAGGTGGAAGAAATAAAAATTAAAGACCATGCCATTGTGGTCAACTATCTGGATCTGGAAAAGATGGATGCCTCTCGCAACTATAAGCCGGGCAAGGCTGTATATAAAGTGAAGGGCCATCAGATTGAAAATGAACGGGTGGCAAAAAGGAGATGATGTGTATTTGGCTATAATTACCAACAGGTTATACTTGAACTGGCCATCCATGGTGATGGAATAGGCTCCACTCGGACACGGCTTTGACGAGTTCCTGTCTCTTTCGTCTGTAAACAGCTCAAACAGCTTGACAGCATCGCCTTTTCTGTCGCAAAATCTTTCCATGGCTACTATCGCTTTCGACACCCTGAAGTTTACCCGCACACTCCGAGCTTCTGGCATTTCGGAAGCCCAGGCAGAAGCCATTGCCCAAGCCTTCAAGGAAGCGCAGGGCGAAGCAGATCTTGTCACCAAACTGGATCTCCAACTTGCCGTTGCCGAACTCCGCACCGACATCATCAAGTGGATGGTAAGCCTTGCCATGGGGCAGGTCGCTCTGCTGATCGGCATTCTCCTCAAAATTTCCTGAATCTTCTTGACTCTTCATACCTTCTGTCGCAGGCAATCCGTTGGAGCTTGGACAATCGCAACTATATGCCGGGCAAGGCTGTATATAAAGTGAAGGGCCATCAGATTATTGCAGGGGCCTTGATCATGAAAATTCTCGCCTTGGGGAGCCGTCCACCAGATGCCCTGGGAGGGGCGGAACGCAGCCTGGCTCGCTTGATGATGCGGTTGGCCAGAACCCATGAAGTGCTCCTGGCGGTTCCTGGCCAAAGCCTACCCTGTGATCCCGGACCCCAGGATGGACAGCCGGAGCTGGTGGCCCTGCCAGAAACCATGGAACCAGAAATTCTTGAGAGAATACTGTGCAAACGGATCGCCGCAGGCTGGAAGCCGGATATCCTGGTGACCTTTGACAAAGGATGTTTCAAGAATCCAGGGATCTTGGAAGTGCTGCGGCGTCACCTGCCGGATACCCCACTGGTGGTCAAGGAGTCCACAGAAGGCAAGTTCCGGCGTTTATTGTCAGAAACCCTGCCTCCAGCGCAGGGGCGTTATGTTTTGGAAAACATCCATCGTATGGTGTGCGTATCCAAACGGGTACGCGCCAATTTTGAAGAGGCCAATCTGTTTCCCGGTCGTTTGGTTGACATTCCCAACGGGGTGGACACCAACCGCTTTCACCCCGTAACCCCTGCGGAAAAAATACGCATTCGTCAAAGTCTGGGCTTGCCGGATGAGAAAATGCCCCTGTTTTTGGTGGCGGGCCGGTTTGCGGAGAAAAAAAACCTGGATATGGTTTTCGGAGCCTGGTTCGATCTGGAACGGCGTCTGGGAAATTTTGGTTTTCTGTTACTTCTTGGTGCCCCCCACAAAGCTTATGATGTTCCCCTGTTGGATCTCTTTCGTCGCGAGTTGAAAAACGTCCGTATCGTGGCTCCAGTGCAAAAGGATGAAAACCTGGCACGTTGGTATCAGGCTTGTGACTTCCTGTTGGCACCCACTTCCAGAGAGGGGCTTTCCAATGTGTGCCTGGAAGGTATGTCCAGCGGTCTGTTCCCGGTGGTCAGCCGCGCCTCGGGGTATGAAGACCTGGTGCAGGGAGCAGAGACGGGTTTGCTGGTGGAAGAACGCAATACATCCCAACTGATTCGTGCCATGGAATTAATTCTGAAGGATCCGGCATCCTTTTCTGAACGGGGGCGGACCCACGCCCGGCAGGTAGTGGTGTCAGGGTATGATTTAACCTTGGTAGCTCAGCACTATGAGGCGTTATTTCAGGACTGTTTGCAGGAGCTTAGCCAACAATGACAGGGCCTTTGATGGAATTGGCGGGTGTTCTCCTGGAAAGGGGAGAGAGGGTATTGCAGCCCGCCTTGACCCGGCTTCGTAAAATTCTTCGAGAGGTGGTGCCAACCTCCGTCGGTGCCTGCCTGGGTGGTTCGGTAGCCGATGGACTGTTTTTTCCGGATTCCGACCTGGATCTCTACCTGGTTGGGGACCCGGACGGGGAGTTGGCACGGCAGTTGGAACAAGTATGGGAAGAGGAGGGGGGGATGCCTCCTTTGCAGGTTACCTCCTTTGGGGAATCGGTTCTGGAGCATCCAGACCCCTGGTTGCGCCATGTGATATGGCTTCACGGCAGCAAGGTTGAAATGAATCGATTGTTGTCGGTTTTGGCTGTCCCGCAGGTATACCTGGACCATGCCCTGGAAGCAGCCCTCGAACGTAAGGCTTTGTTGCAACGTCAGTGGAGTCTTGGGTCTGGGCGATTGCGTACCCATCCCAATGGGTTGCGGGCAGCTTGGAGTGCCCGTTTTCTGGCTGCAACCTTGCGGGATCGGAAATCCTGGCGTAACGCCCTTCTCGGTCTGAAAACCCTGCACTGGTGCGATAAGTTGGCGGGCTATTCTTCCTGGATGCCGGAATGGACGGCATGGTTTTTTCAGGGAGGGGGTGCCTTTTCCCCACCTTCTCCTGGGCGAGAGGAGATGGTTTGTCCAATGATGCGGGTCTGTGGTCGGCTCCTGGAAAAACAATTGACCCGTAGTACCAAGGGGGCAGACCCTGGGGGCTGGTTGCGCTGGAATCTTGCCTGGTGGGGAAGGAAGGATGGGTTTCCACCCGAATTGCCCACCGTGGCGGCGGAGGATGCCCTGGTGGCCATGGGTTTGGCCTTCAATCGGGAAACACCTCCTGCATGGTTGCCAGATCTGCTAACCCTGGCCAGAGATCGCCCCCTGATGCGCCGACGTTTATACACCCATACGCGCCTGTTGGAGTTGGAGCCAAGTCTTCGTGATCGGTTTTGGGAGCAAGCCAGTGCCATCGAGATGGTGCCTCGGCTGCAACGTTTGATGGAAAGTCAACGGAGGATTCTGCCTTGAACCTTCTGTTGGCAACGGCCCCCACCGTGGTGTTCAATCCCACCCTGCATTATCGCTACACGGATGTGGGTGAGGTGCTGGGATATTTGCAACGGGAACGACCGGATTGGCGATTTCGTTTTTTGGATGGCCTGGTGGTTCCCGTGGAAAGTGCCATCCTGCGGGAGATTGTCCAGGGCGTGGATGGGCTGGTGTTGTTCAGCGATGTGGCAACGGCCCCAGCCACCCGGCGTCTGGCCACACTGGCGAACCAACTGGTAGCAGACCTGCCCATTTTGGTGTATGGCAAGGGTCCCTTGCGGATACCAGCCTACTTTCAGCGTCCTCCCTTTACCGCCTGTCATGTAGATGGAGACCAGGAACATGCCATTTTGTCCTATTTTGACGCCTTGAATGGCGATGGCCATCCAGAAGGGGTGGTTCAGGTCGGTGGCCCACCGGCCTATCCTGGTCGCCGGTTGGGTTCCGCCCTTTGGGGATGGGCCGATCTGGAGGCTCTGCCTTTGGAATCCTATCGGAACTTGGCAATTCTCAAAAAGATTCCGTTTGAACTGAGCATTTATCCATCCAAGGGATGTCACCGGGGATGCCATTATTGCGACGCCCCCCGTCACGAAGGGGATGTGGATCGCCGACGCCTGCCAGATGCCCTGGTGGCGTGGACCACTGAAGCTGTAAGGCGGTATCGTTTTGATTGCGTACAGCTTCACAGTACCGATCTCGCCGCCGACCCGGAGTGGCTCAAGGAATTTGCAAGAGCATTCGTGAAGGCGGGGTCGCCTTTTCCATGGACCTGCTGTGTTCATGGAAACACCCTGACCGAGAGCCATATGGATCTTATGGCTGCATCCGGCTGCCAACGGATCGGTCTGGGGGTGGAAAGCCTGATATTTCAGAGCAACCGGGGCTTCAAGGTTTCCCGCCGTCGGTTATCACAACTTGCATCCTATGCCAGAATGAGGGGCTTGCGGCTGAAAGGGTACATCATGGCAGGTCTTCCTGGTCAGACAGAGTATGATCTCCTGGATACCTATCTATTTTGTCTGGATCAAGGGATAGAACCCCGGGTCTCCACCTACACACCCTTCCAGGAGTTGGAAGGCTTGGATGTCTCGGTTCTGGACCAGATGGACCTGGAGCGTTGGGATCGCAAGAGTTTTTTGGTGGAGAGCCAAGCCATGCCGGTCTCCACGGTGATTCGGATGCTGGTAAGGCCACCCGATGTTGAAGATTGGGCCAGGGAGCGGTTGGCAGAGCTGACCAGGAGGACGGGATGAGTTGGGGTCATCTGCACCTTCATACCCGTGCTTCCGATGGTGATATTGATGCACAGGCGGTACGTCGGGCAGGTCTTTCGTTTGTGGCGGCCACGGATCATGATACCCTGGATGGTGCGAGACAACTGCAGGAGGTGACCGACTGGGGTATTCTCCTGATCCCAGGCATTGAATTGAGCGTGCGTTTTTCGGGCCGACGCTTTCATGTGTTGGTGTTGGAGCCGCAGCCTGCACCAGGTTTTCATGTGTTGTTGGAGGAATTGCAACGTCAACGCAGGGAGGTCATCGCCCGCCTTCAGGAATGTATTCGAGGGGAAGGTCTGTTAACTGGCAAGCTGATCTCCTCTCGCTCCACTCCCACAAAACGGGAAGTTGTGGACGCAGTATGGAACCATCCTGCCAATTGGCACCGGTTGCAAACTTTGGGACTGGCAAATGTGTGCGCCATGGCTCGTTATCTGATGCCCCCTGGAGATCCTGTGTGGCGCATTCCAGGGGTGGAAGCTGAGGAGATTCTTCCCTTGATTCCTGGAGTGCTGATCCTGGCCCATCCTGGCAAATCTTTGCATCTACCTGAAGAGGCTTCCATTCTGGAGTCGTGGGTCCAACATTTTCCTTTGGTTGGCCTGGAATGTGTGACACGCAAGCATACGGCCAAGGAGGAAGAGTTCTGTACCCATTTTGCTAAGGCCCACGGGCTGGTAGCCTTAACCGGCAACGATGTCCACGATGTGGCTCATTTAAATACCAACCGGACACCCCGAGGGCAATGGGAGCAGTTGCGTCAACGTTCCGTCGTAACATGATTAGCATGGCCAGGATCATGTGCATTACCCCACCCTGATCCACAAATGCTGGAGTCAATCGCATTGATGATCTTTCCTCTGCAGTATGGCCATGATATAAGGTAACCCAGCTTTATCCTTGCACCTGCCTTGACCATGGCAGATTGTGTTTCGCTGACATGACGATGCCGCCAGAAAGCTTAGAACCTCCCCTTCCCAATCCAAGACCATTCGAGTGAACCATCATGATTTCTCCCTTATCTCGTTGGATCATGCTATTTGCCTCCAGCGTTTTATTCCTGAACCCCATTTCACTCAGTGCCGACCATGCCCCAGCCTTCGACGTGGCCTCCCTGCCGACCCCGGTGGTAACGGACAAGGATGGCTTCGTCAAATCCATGCAGAAGACAGGACAGGACAAAAAGATGCTCACCTGGCGTTGGGAGCGGCTGCAGGCGGTGAAAAATAATAAGGATGTCTATCGGAGCAAGGAGGAAAAGGCTTTCCTGCTTACCGCTCGGGAAGAGTTTACCCTGGAGCGCAATAAAAGCCGCGCCTATGATCACGCATTCCTGGACATCGGCTACGGTGTGACCATCTCCGGTCCCCATTTGGTGATGGTCATGACCTCCGCTCTGGATGTGCAACCCGAGGACCGGGTGCTGGAAATTGGCACCGGTTCCGGCTATCAGTCGGCAGTGCTGGCCCATCTTTCCAATCACGTCTATTCGGTGGAGATCATCGAACCCCTGCACGAACGCACCAAGGAAGTTTACAAGAAGCTGCTGGCGGTGGGCAATCCAGAGTATGCCAACGTCCACCTCAAGTCCGGGGATGGTTATTACGGCTGGGAAGAGCAGGGACCCTTCAACAAGATTATCGTCACCTGCGCCATCGACCACATCCCACCCCCACTGCTCAAGCAATTAGCTCCCAACGGTATCATGGTGATCCCGGTAGGTCCCCCCGGCAAGCAATCCCTGCTGGAGGTCCACAAAGAGGTTGACCAGGACGGCAAGATTACTATCGTCCGCAAGGATGTCTACAAAGGTCGGCGATCGGTAAGTTTTGTACCCTTTACCAGTCAGGGAGGCGGCACCTGGAGCGGAAAGGGACTTAAGTGAGCCGCTCCCCCAGCGGGGAAAATCGGGAAACAGGGGCACACCCTCTCTTTTTCGCAGGCGTCTTCTTGACCGCTGGTGCCATCATCGCTTTGCAGATCACGGTCATGCGGCTTTTCGCCATTTCCGGCTGGGCCCATTTTGGCTCCCTGGTGGTAAGCGTGGCCATGTTTGGCTTCGGGGTGGCCAGCACGGTCATGTGCCTGTGGCAGAATGTGTTCGAACAGAAGGGGGAACGCATCGCCCGCTATGCCTTCTTCGCCTTCGGACCCCTGATGGTGTTGGGCAATGCTCTGGCGCAGGATGCCCAATTCAATCCCATCTTTCTGCTGGCGGATACAAACCAGCAATGGAAGCTTTTGGCTAACTTTTCCTGCTACGCAGCTCCATTTCTGGCCGGGGCACTGTTGCTGGGAATCGCCTTTCTTGTGGGGAGGCGGCGTTTCCAGGTCACCTACGCTGCGGATATGACCGGTTCAGGAGTGGCAGGGCTTGCTTGCCTGGCAGGCATGATGGTGCTGCCCGTGGAAGGACTACTCCTGCTGCCCCTGGCTTTGTGGTGGGCAGGGGCCATCTGCTGGTTTTTGGCATGGGAAGACCACCGTTCCATCTGGAAGGTCTCTCTGTCTGCCGTGGTCGCTTTGGGTCTGCTGGCATGGTTGCCCCAAATCCAGGTCTCTCCCTATAAGGGGGTGAGCTACGCCGCCAAGTTTCCAGATTCCCAGCGTATCTACCGCCAGTCGGGTATCCACGGTCTGCTGGAGCTTTATGCCAGTTCCTATTTTCACTTCGCGCCGGGACTCAGCGACATGGCCTCATTGGCCATGGAAGAACTGCCAGAAAATGCCTATCTGGGCATGTACATTGACAGTGACGGCCCCATTGGGGTGATGAAGAATATCCCGGATTCCCGTAACGACTACTATCGTTATCTCCCCATGTCCATGGCCTACCTGGCCCGACCGCAACCGGAACAGGTTTTTGTCAGCCAGTTTGGCGGGGGCATTTCCACCAGGGTGGCACTTGCCTCCGGCACCCAGCACGTCACTGTGGCGGAAGGCAATCCCATGATCCTGGAGCTTTTCGCCAACCAAGGGGTGCGGGATATCACGGGCAATCTGCTGGCTGACCCTCGCATTGACGTTCTGCAAGTGGAGGGACATCTGGCCGTTCGCCAATACAAGGGTTATTTCGACGTGGTGGATCTCAGTTTGGCTGATTCCACTGGTCTGTCCAGTCCAGGCGGCTTTGCGGTCACAGAAAAGTATCTCTACACCCAACAGGCGATAAATGCCTATATGGAGTCCCTCAAGCCGGGTGGGGTGCTGGCAGTGACGGTGTGGAACAAGGAAGACCCGCCCAAGTCCACCCTGCGCCTGTTCGCCACCCTGGCTGCGGCTGGTCGGGAACAGGCAGGGAAAAAAGTATCTGACTCCTTCTTTGTCGCCCAGGTCTTCCTCTCTACTGCCACGGTACTCTACAAGGAAGGTGGTTTTTCTCCCAAGGAGATCGCCCTCCTGAACGCCTACTGTCGGGAGATGGCCTTTGATGTTGTCTACCAACCGGGAGATGAACCTGCACCGGATGGTGCCCAGCTTCTGGCAGGCTTCCGTAGCAATGTCCTGAAGGAAGGGGAAAGCCAAAGTAACCCGTCATCAGAAGGCTCCCTCCCCAACCAAGGCGAGGTCGGCAACCCAACCAGCACGGTCGATTACCAGGCAATCGCCCCTGATGAAGAAGAGTCATCCCTGGCAGGTCCTGATCTTTCAGTGAATACCCTCTACCGCTTCATGCTGGATCGGATGATCCGGGGCAGGGATCCAGCCGAAATTCAAGCCTACCCCTTTGATATCGCTCCTTTGACGGATGACCGGCCCTATTTTGCAGGATTTGTCCGTTTTGACGATCTGCCACGCTTTTTTGGTCGCTTCGAGGCCATCTCCGACGAGTGGGGATACTTGTTGTTGTGGGCCACCTTGGGACAGGCGGGTTTGGCGGGATTGTTGCTGCTTTCCCTGCCTGCCATTTTTGGTTGGCGGACGGTTTTTGCCCCCCAACCAGGGAAAATGGGCATCTTGGGTTTTTTCTTCTCCCTGGGACTGGGGTATATTTTGGTTGAGGTTTCCCTGATCGGCAAGTTTATCAGCGTGTTGGGTAATGCGGTGATCTCTACCGGGGTTTTGATCACCGGCATGCTCATCAGCACCGGTCTAGGCTCCTTGTATGCCACCCGTATTGTGGATCGGGCACGGGAGGTGATGCCCAGGGTGTTTCTGGCTATTGCCTTGATCCTGGCTCTGTACGGGGCGGGTCTTGCCTACTGGCTGCCTAGTATGAGTTCCTGGCCAGGGGGATGGCGCATGACAGCCTGCTTTCTTTTGTTGTTTCCTCCCGCCTTCTTGATGGGTTTTCCCTTCGCAACCGGTATGACTTGGCTGGCCAGGTTGGGCAAGGAACCTTTCTTCCTGTGGGCATGGGGCATCAATGGTATGTTTTCGGTGATGGGAGCGGTACTGGTCCCCATTGTGGCCGTAAATCTGGGCCTTTCTGCCAACCTTTATCTGGCGGCGGGACTTTACCTGTTGGCTTGGCCCTGTTTCAATGCCCTTTTGCGCCCAGCATCAGCGGTCAGTGAGGGGCAAACCAGGGGAGGGGCTTGATCTATTGTTTGGTTCTCTTCAGTATGTCCACCAAGGGCCATTCGGGTGGGCCTGACAGAAAAATGGTCTGATGAGGGGTGTCCACAGACAGTGCATAGATTTCTTTTGGTAGAATGTTTCCTTGCAGGCTACGCTGCCAAACGACACCTTGTTTCTCGGTATCCTGTTCCAGGTTTTGTGATAGCGGGGTGCTGGAAAGTCCGTAAAAGTTGACAAAAAAGCCCTGACGATCTCTGTCGGTAAGCCAGTCTGCAAATTTTTCTGTTTCACCATAGAGAGCATCCAGAAGGATAACCCCTTTCAGTCTCTGGTTTCTCTCGTCCTTTGTAAAAAAGCCCCGATCTATTACAAAGGAAACCGCCCGATATCCTCCGCTAAAGGCCGACAATATCACCGATGCCTTGCCAAATCGGGCGGCCAATCTCTTCCCGAACTTTTTTCCCAACACCAGAGAGACATCGTTCAGCATATTGGCAAAACCTTGTGATTGGTACAACTTTCCAGGGCTTGAATCTTGGGCGTTCAACACCATTTGGGGAGCAACGAGTACCAAATTGCGGTTAATATTATTAACTTGCTGTAAAAGGGCTTGCTCCTTGATTAAGGTTCTTACAAGTTCGGTCTTGTGACCATGAAAAAAGACCAGGATATCGAAAGGTTTGTTGGGTTTGAAGGAGGGCGGGAGGTGGATCAACACCCTGTTATCCTGATAATAGGGGCTTTCAGGATAAGAAACTGCATCATTCACTGTGTGCAGGCGTTGGTTGTTTTCAGGATCCATCTTATCAAAAAAAGGTTGGTTTGTATCCGCCACCATACCATCATAGGGGAACGGGGCATGAGGAAGCCGAGCTATGAGAGTGACCAAACAAGACGGATTTTTCCGGCAAAGTGTTTCAACATTCATAACGGGATCCTTCGCCATGGCAGTATTCCATTGAATGATTACTGTGAAAAAGAAGAACTGCAACAATCGTCCTAAATAAGAAAATGTCATGTATGGTATTATATTAAAGTAAGAGAATAAAATACGGCTGTTAAATAAATTATATTTATAATTTATATTTTTTTGGTGCAGGTAAAGCTTTATGTCATGTTGATAATGGAAAGTTGGTGATTGAGGTGCTGGGTTCATACGCTGTTGTGTACCCATTGATCCCACAAAATCCAATCCACAATGGAAAGGTGGCTTTGGCTGGATTTGGCTGGGCACTGTTGGACGGGTTTTAGCACTATCTACTAGAATTCTAAGGAAACGCTGGACTCTTGAGGACGGGGTGAAACGTGGAAATGGCGGAGGAACAGGGATTGATATTTGCCTTGTAATGTATTGTTTTAAATCGTTTATTTTATTTGATGCTAATATAGTTGCCCCCAAAGTTGCCCCCAATTTTCCGGCTATGTTTTTTTTATGCGAACAAGGACATTTTTACATTTGTCGTCCTCCAATGATTTGGTAATGGAATGAGTCAGTCAGTATAAAACAGACTGATATTGCAGCGATATCACTTTCAGGCTGACAATCCAGCATGCTGACAGACAGAGGCTTGAGCAGCAGCATGCAGCATACTATACTTCCTCCAGATGGCGATTTCCATGGCCAGGGTGTTGCGGGCTACTTTTCGCAAAGTTTGTTCATCGCTCTGGAACCAATATTAATAGAAAATGGCACGGCCTTCCTTGTCGAAACGACATCCTTCAGTGGTGGAAAACCGACGCTGGTACCAGTAGGAGATGGCCTCCTACAAAAACTCAAGCACGGTCAGTACCGCCCGTTGTAACAACTTTTCTCGTCCCGCAGGGACGGTGATGATACCAGTTCCACCGGATGCTTTGGGTACAGAGTGACAGCACATGGCTTTACCTTGTCCGAGAGCCGGATGCGGGAAAACCGCACGTCCGGTTCGATGTGGCGG
>JADFXB010000090.1 GCA_015233935.1 Magnetococcales bacterium
CTTTCCTTGTCCATGGAGGCGAGACAGGAGTACAGGGTGGTGGTCTTGCCCGAACCGGTGGGACCGGAGATGACGATCAAACCAAAGGGGGCCTTCAGCTTGTCCTTGATCAACCGCAAATCCCTGGCCAACAGACCAAGAGCCTCGATGGAGGGGCGCAAGGCGTTTTTGTCCAGCAGACGCAGCACAAATTTTTCACCATAAACGGTGGGATAGGAGGAGACGCGGATATCAATGGGATTGTCCCGGATCAAGACACCAAACCGGCCATCCTGGGGCCGCCGCTTTTCCGCCACATCCATGCCGGAGAGAATTTTCAAACGGGAGACCACTTCGGGATGGAAGGCCATGGGCAGAGAAATTTCCCCATGCAGAATGCCATCCACCCGGTTGCGTACCAGCAATAAATCTTCGGTGGGTTCAATATGAATGTCCGATGCCCGCTGCACATGGGCGCGATGGAGGAAAAAGTTGACCATCTGGGGGACATCCACTTCGCTGATCTGCTCGCGAATGACCATCTCTTCGTCGGCGGTGATATCGATGGCGATGCCCACCTCCTCCTCCGACTGGTTTTCCTTCTCCCGCAACCGATTGAGGGTAGGGACAAAAATATTGGGCGACACCAGCACCTTATCGGCGGGCTTGCCGCTGCAACGCACCACCCAATCGTGGTTGGCAATGTTGAAGGGGTCGATGGTGGCGTAGCGGCTGCGGTTAGTGTCCTTGCTTTGCAGGAGAACCACCCCGGCATCCAGGGAACGACTGAAAGGAAGCCATTCGCTGGACAAGGCCTCGTTGCTCAAGGATTGTTCATCGGTGATGGTGGGCAGCCGGTATTTTTGTGCAACCAGTTGGTAGATTTGCTCCATAAAGGTACTGGAGCTTTCCCGTGCCAGAATGGTGAAAAAGGGCTGACCGGTCTGGCGTGCCCGTTGCAAAAGATCAACAGCGGTGCGCTGGTCCAAATAATTGTGTTCCAGGAGTTCATGCACCAGTCCACTGTTGAGGGACTGGGTCATCAGTAAATCTCCGGTCACCATGCGGGTGGACAACCCCCTGCGGTCGGAGATGGTGGCCTCGGTATCCATGGTGGTGGTATGGTCCACCGTGGTACCCATGACGGTGCGGGCGGCCTCCGGTTTTTTCCCCTGCTGACCGGGCAGGATGGTCGCTCCTCCCCCTTTGGCAGCGGGTTTGCTGGCAGGCAGAGTCAGTGTGGGGGCCGTCCCACCGGTGAGCAGGGTGGCATCCTTACTGACCGTGCGGGTAACGGTGGCATCACCATCACGAGAACGGGTGACTGTAGCATTCTCATCTTTGGCCTGAATGACGGTGGCATCGTCACGAGAACGGGTCATGGTGGCATCATCATCGCGGGAGCGCACCATGGTGGCATCGTCTTCACGTGAGCGCAACACCGTGGCATCGTTACCCCCAGACAGGTCCAGGACCTCTTCCTCTGTCTTGGCGGAACGCAACAGGGTGGCATCTCCTCCACTCTGGGAGCGTCCCAACACCATGGTGGGACCGTCCTCTTCGCTATCGTCGGGTTTGGCAACCGGGGTTCGTTTGCTGGAGAAGGCCAACATGGTGGCTTCGCCATCTTCTTGATGACGCTCACCCGCCATGGCCATGGTGGGACCACCACCATACATCATGGTGCCATCTCCCACCGGCGATGAGGTCACCGGGGTTTTGCGGTCACGGGGCGTCAGAGCGAGACGGGGAAAGTTGGCAGATTCGGGACTGATAATCAGGCGACTGGCCCCCACATAGATTTCCCCGTTGTCGGGAATGGGGGTAGGCCCCAGGACGGGAAAACCGTTCAACTTGGTGCCGTTACTGCTGCCCAAATCCTCCACCACCCAGTTGCCGCCCTTGCCAGAGCTGCTCCAGAAGATACGGCACTGCTTGCGGGAGACGAACTGATCATCCAACCCCACATCGTTGACGCTCACCCCACCCTTCTTGATGCTGCGTCCCACCACATATTCATTGAGTCCTTCCAGCAGGACTTCTTCCTTCCTGCCTCCGGAATAGTGAATCTGCATAAAAGTCTTAACGGTGTTGGTCATGATGAATTGCCCCGACTCCCGGTTGCCGCGAGTTGCCCGGTTGAAAAAAATCAAGATACCCCATTATGCCGCGAAGACCAATCGAAATCCCACGGCATTGCTGCGACTGTTGGGGGCGGCAAAGTAGCGGAAGGAGCACCGCCCCTGCTGACGAGAGCTGTCAAAACTGCCCCCCCGCAACACCCGCGCCTTGCTGACGCGCTGATTAAAGGGATCCACCACCCCTTCAGCGGGCAGTGTACCATAAAAATCCGGTTCATACCAATCCAGACACCACTCCCAAACGTTGCCGCAAAGATCGTAGAGACCATAGGGATTTTTACCTGCCGCACAACTGCCCACCGGAGAGGTACTCTCCTGCGCCCAATCGATATTGGCATGCAGGGAAGAGGGGGTTTCCTCCCCCCAGGGGAAGGTGGGATGTTTTTGCCCACCCTTGGCGGCGTATTCCCATTGGCATTCGCTGGGCAGGGTGCCACCAGCCCAACTGGCATAGGCCAGGGCATCGTCGTAGGTCACCCCCACCACCGGATTGTTGGGACGACCAAAGGCGGAATCGTGCAACAAGGGAGGCGGCGCGTAACCGGTGGATTCCACAAACCGCTGATACTCCCGATTGGTAATGGGATAGATGGACATGCGGAAAGGGGAAATGGTCACCTTGCGCACCGGTTTTTCGTTGGGATTGGCATTACCACGCCCGTTGCCCAGAAGAAAGACCCCGCCTTCCACCAGCACGGTGCGTTCGGTATCCACCTCCTTTTTACCACCGATAATGCTGAAGTCGAAGCCTCCCCCCTCTTCACCCACCAGGGTGATCCCTTCCAACGCCTTCAACACGTCACCTGCCGATTGGGGCCTGTCCTGCTGCTCGTAGGCCATCATCTGGATGATCACTTGGTCGAGACTGGCGGGAATGGCGGCGCAATATTGGCTGGGAGGATCGATCTCATGCAGGGGAATGCGGGGTGGCTTGCGGGTTTTCAGCACATTTTTCAGGGTGGTGGGGGGAATGCGGTCGGTGAAAATTTCATACCCCATGATTCCCAATGCAAACAGATCGGAGCGTTTGTCCACCAGATTGGGAGCCTCCCACTGCTCGGGGGACATGTATTTGGCGGTACCGGCAATCATGTCATCCCCGGCCCCTTTGCCCACCAGGGCGACACCAAAGTCCATGATCACCGGTCGGGTGGGATCCCCATCCATGATGAAAATATTATCCGGCTTCAGATCCCGGTGGACGATTTTGGTGTGGGCGGTGGACATGGCCTCCAGGAGCTTTTTGAACAACTCGAAACGCTGCTGGGCGGTTTCCAGCAGGTGTCCCCTGTTTTGATCCAACCATTTGCGCAATTCGATGCCGGAGATGAGGTCCATGATGATCCCCACTCCCATGTAACCTTCATAAAAATCATGGATGGGGCAAATGTTGGGATGACGCAATTCCCGAGAGATGATCACCTCATGGCGCAGGGAGTTCATGATCATCTCATTGGCGCGAAACTGCTCCTTGATGATCTTGACGGCCACCAGCCGACCCAAAAACTGGTCCATCGCCTTGTAAACCGTGGCAGAGGCCCCTTCACCAATGACCTTCCAGTCGGTATATCGTTCCGTGCCTTGTTGGATCATGACCCAGTTACCTGCAAAGAAATATCCCGATCAACCAGGAATCTAAATTATGTCCATTTCAACAGCAATTCGGCCCAGGGATACCCCTGGGCCGCATTGGCAAACCTTCATCAACCCAGCATTCTGTATTTCATCAAGGCCAGGTAATGGTATTGCCGGGGATACCAGCACCACCCGCAGCGCAGTCGCCCAGGGCATTATCTGTGGTATCGGACCCGTCGCTCAAATAGCCCAGCTTCCAGAAGTTTCCTTCCCAGTTGATGCTGGTGGTAACCTGAGTTTTAGAGTACAGGATATAACGGGGATTGGCTTGACCTTTGCTCTCGGAATTTTCTGCCTTGATACAAACATTATCAAGCTGTTTGACATTGGCAGCATTTCTCTTAATCAAAGCAGAGTAGGCCCACTCGTGGCCAGATTCCAACTCAACGCCGATCACCTTGGAGGCATCCACACCAGTGCCGGAGGTTACTGTAGGAGGCAGGACGTAGTAGACGGTGCCATTGTCAAATCCCGCATTAATGCTCTGCTTTCCTTCAATATACTGGGAGATGCGCCCCATATTTTCGGTAGCGGCTGCCGTATGGGCATTTTTCAGGAAGGCGGTGAGTTTGGGCACAGCAATGGCTGCCAGGATGGCGATAATGGCCACCACCACCATCAACTCCACCAGGGTAAAGCCCTGTTCGTGACGCCGTACAGCCTTGTTGCACTCTTGCATGGTTTGTACTCCTTCAGGTCTTTGTTGTCCTACTGTCCAGGACGGCATCCACTAAAGTGGACACTCCATCCGACCAGTATGGGTAAGATAAACCAATTCCGCCCACTTGGGTGGTCAAACCACCCTATGTTGTCTCAACATAAGAGCAGGATTTATGCCATTTCCCTCCCGGAGGAGGAAAAAGAAATCAAGGAGCTACCTTGTGGGACATAAGCACCCGTGACGAGGGGGGAGCCTTGCCATACTGGTATTCCATGCGCACATAGTTTTTCACCTGCGGGCTGTAATACCAACGCTCGCGACCATACCAGTCGGTGGTGATGCTTTGGGTTTCATAGTCCAGGATCCACACCTCGAACTTGCCTGCCGGGACTTCGATGGTATCCCGTCCCACCACCTTCCAGGAGGTTTGGTGTTCACGCAAATCTTTGCCATTGACCAGATATTCCCGCTTGTAACGGCTTTGTTTGCCAATGGCCAGGGGGAAGAGATCCTGTTCCGGGAAACGGGAGCGGAAGACCACCTGGCGCATTTCATTGCCGGTCTTGCGGTTTTCCGTAAAAATGCCCCGCCGTTGAATCCAATCGTTGGACAAGACGGTGGATTTATCCAGATGGTTCATGGTGGTCCAACCACCTGCTTCCACCTTGGTAACTTCCAGACCATAGCCATCGCTGTACTCCCAGCGATCCCCCACCTTGTATTCTGGCACCCCTGTTTCAGTGGCAGGCAGCGCGGTCATGGTGGTGGCCATGGGCGCGGGGGGCGGGGTGGTGGCGGTATCGGTAGCACAGCCGCTGACCAACAGAGCGGCGGCAAGGGAGAGCCAGACAGGGATATTTCTCATGTGTAATTCCTTTTTAATACCTCAAAGAGCACCCCAGGGGCGATTCCGGGATATTACTTGACGATTTTACTCCACTCCCACACTTCATCATTGCGTTTGGGGTGGGTGCGAAAAACCAACACCTGGGGCTGGGTCCAGGCCGCCAAAAGCTCTTCCTTGCTGGGATGAGCACGAATCACCAGATAGTCGTTGGCCTCCTGAAAGGCCTCGTACACATAGCCGGTGTCGCGACTGGCCTGATTGATATCCACGGTCTTGTTGGGAAAGTTAACCGAGGTATCCCCCAGAGTGAAGTTGAAAAACTTGCTGCGATTGCGATAGAAGGTACGCTCTTCATCGGCAATCTTGCGAACCACATCCTCCACTTTGGCATGGCGCAGATCCGCAATCAGCCCGCCTTGGGTAAAATAAAAGACGGCGGCAATCAAGACCAGCACGGTGCCGATGGCAAAGTTAAGGGAGGTGAGCAAACGTTCCATGGCGGTGGTTCCCCGGCCCTATTCATCTTCCCGATGGCGCAAGGACATGGCGGATTTGCCTTCCGGCAACATACCCTTTTGCCCCTGATCCAGGATCTCCCGCTGGCTGTCCACATAATCCCGCGCCCAATGTTTGCGGGGTTTCAGCACATCCAGGTAGTCGTAGATGCGGGGGGTAAGGATGAAGGCGTTCTCCCGCTTGTTGTTGGCCGAATTGCTGTATTTAAACAGATTACCCAGCACCGGCACATCCATGAGCAGGGGTACGCCGCTTTCCACTTCCTGGCGGTCGTCGGTGTAGAGGCCACCCAAAACAAAGGTGGAATATTCGGGGATCAACACGCTGGTCTGGATATCCTGACCGGAGGTGGTGATGGTGGTACCAGCAGCGGTCTGTTGCACCGACGGGGTGGTGTTGGTGGCGGAAATTTCCATGCGCACCAAACGGTTTTCGCTGCGTTCCGGATCTTCAATCACCGCAGGAGTGATGGTGAGGGTGAGACCGGCGGCCACCGTCTGCAATTGGCTGGCCCCATTGTTGGCACTGGTGGTGCTGATGCTCACATTGTTGGTGTTGCTCACCTTGGCCTGGCGATTGTTGAGGGTCACCACCTTGGGGGCGGAGATGAACTGGGTGGTGCTGTCGTTGGACAAGGCCGCCAAAGTGGCCGCCACTGCCGAACGGGTGCCCCGCACCAGGAAGCTCAAACCCAAACCGGAAGCGGCAAAGTTATCCACATTATTGGCCGCTGCTCCCTGCAAACCCTGGGCGCGCGCCCCGGCTGCGGTTCCCAGACTGGTGGTACTGGAAGCTCCACCGGTATTGGCAGCACCAATGCCGCTGCTATTGGGGGAGACCATATCCGAATAACCGAATTCCACCCCCAGATTGCGGGTCAGCCCCATAACACCACTGACAATCATCACTTCGATTTCAATCATGGGCACCGGCTGATCCAGCTTATCCAGCACCTTCAACACCTTGTCCACCTGCTCCCGGCTGCCTTGGATGATCACCGAGTTGGTGCGGGCATCCACATCCACCACCGGGTAGACCTTGCCAGGCGATTCGGCAGATTTTTTCTCTTCATCCTTACGCAGGGTGATGTTGCCAACAAAGGCTTTCAAGGAATCAGCAATGCCGGGCACCGCCACCGGCTGTCCCTGGAAGGTCACCGTGGATTGGCCCACATTGGCAAACTTGAGCTTGCGAACTTCCAGAATCAGGTTGGCGGGATCCACCTCGTTGATTCTCTTCTGACGGGCAGCACTCTCAAAAACCTCCATGCGAGCTTTTTCAATCTCGGTGGAGTTTTTGGAGCGTTCCAGGTAGGCCTTGTCCAAATCATCCACAATCCGGCGGATCTCGGTGATCTTCTGGGCCGGTCCCCGCAGGAAGAGGGCACCGGTTTGTGGGTCGATGTGGTATTTGACATCGTTACCCATAAGCTCAAACTGGCGCAGGGTGGTGATGACTTGATCCGGGGTCACATTTTTGGGAACCAGGAAGACCGAACCACCAGTCTGTTTTTCGATCTTGAGGACGGTGATGGTCTTGCTGGATTCATCATAATTATAATCCAGTTGATACTCACCGATGATGCGGTTGAAGGCCCCTTCCAACGGAGTTTTTTCAAACTCCATGGTGACCTCACCGGCCACTTCCGGGCGGAAGATCACGTCCAGGCCGTTCTGCTTGACAATCTGTCGCAAGACGGCTTTGATATCAGCCTCAAAAAATTGTCCCTGAAAATTTTCTGCTTTCCAGGGAATGTTTCCCTGCTGGGCCGCCACGGTGGCTGAGAGGCCGGTGATGCCCCCCGCCAAGGCCAGAGCCAGTAACCAGCCGCCTTTTTTCCTGCCGGATTTGGTGACAATACCCATCAAATACTCCATACAAATAATTAAATGCCGTCATCCCACAACGGGAATGGGCCGGGCAACCCTAACCAACTTCCGCACACTCCTTGCAGAAGGGTTGAAACTACATTTTTTTTCCAAATGCGTCAAGACATTTCTTTCACTGGAAATTGTTGATTCCTCATGGCAAACCCCTTGACGCGAGAGGAAATCATGACCATTTAAAGTTTGTACCATATCCAACCTTCAACCCAGCGTGGATTCTCAACATGAGTACCCTTAACCATATGCGAACCTTTGTGCTCATTGCCGCTCTGACCGGCCTCTTCGTGCTGGCCGGTCATGCCATGGGCGGTAAAAACGGGGCCATGCTGGCTCTTGTCATGGCGGTGGTGATGAACTTTGGGGCCTACTGGTTTTCCGACCGCATGGTCCTCTCCGCCTATAATGCGGTGGAGGTGGGAGAGCGGGAAGCCCCGGAACTCTATAATATCGTAGCCGAATTGGCCCGCCGGGGCAACATGCCCATGCCCAGGGTCTACATCATCCAGGACGATTCCCCCAACGCCTTTGCCACCGGTCGCAACCCGGAAAATGCCGCAGTGGCCGCCACCACTGGCATTTTGCGCATTCTCAACCGTCAGGAGTTGACCGGGGTGATGGCCCACGAACTGGCCCATGTGAAACACCGGGATATTCTGACCGGCACCATCGCCGCCACCATCGCCGGGGCCGTCACCAGCCTGGCCCAGTTTGGGGCACTGTTTGGCAGCAGTCGGGATGAGGAAGAAGGCGGTGGCGGTGGCGGGCTGGTAGGTATCCTCATGATGATCCTGGCCCCCATTGCCGCCATGCTGATTCAAATGGCCATTTCACGGGGACGTGAGTATGAAGCGGATGCGGAAGGTGCCCGCCTGGCAGGTAATCCCTTGTGGTTATCCTCCGCATTGCGGAAACTGGAGATGGGCAGTCAGCAGATTCCCTTCTACAATGCAGAAGCCCACCCGGCCAGCTCCCACCTGTTCATCGTCAATCCGTTGAGCGGTGCCACCCTGGCCTCCCTCTTTTCCACCCATCCGCCCATGCATGAGCGGATTCAACGCCTGGAAACCATGCGGTCATGATTAAAATTTCCCCTTCCATCCTCTCCGCCGACTTCAGCCGCCTGGGCGAAGAGGCCCGCGCCGTGGAGTCCGCCGGGGCCGACTATCTCCATGTGGATATCATGGATGGTCATTTCGTCCCCAATCTCACCATCGGTCCCCTGGTGGTGGCAGCCCTGCATCGGGCCACCCGCCTGCCCCTGGATGTCCACTTGATGATTTCGCCGGTGGAACCCTACATCGGTGAATTTGTCAAGGCGGGTGCCCATATCGTCACCGTGCATGCGGAAGCCACCCACCATCTGGATCGTGCCCTGGCCATGGTACGGGAGCTGGGGGCGCGTCCCGGTGTCTCCCTCAACCCGGCTACCCCGGTGTGCATGATTGAACATGTGATGCATCTGGTGGATCTGGTGCTCATCATGAGTGTCAACCCCGGCTTTGGTGGTCAGCAGTTCATTCCCCAATCCCTGGCCAAGGTACGCCAGGTACGGCAAATGATTGAAGCCACTGGTCGCCCCATCGAATTGCAGGTGGATGGCGGCATCAAACCGGACAACATTGCTCAGGTCTTTCAAGCGGGGGCCGATTGTTTTGTGGCCGGTTCGGCGGTCTTCTCCCAACCCGACTATGCGGCTGTGATTCGTCAGTTGCGTGACAACGCCCAGTGACGACTCCCGCCCGCACCATTGCCTTACATGCCCTGGTCCGCTGGGAAGAGGGAACCGCCCATCTGGAAGATATTCTGGAAGAGGCCCTGCAACAACATCCCCACCTGGAACGACGGGAACGAGGGTTGGCCTGGCAAATTGCGGTGGGAGTGGTGCGCCATCGCGCCCTGCTTGACCATTGCCTGCTGGCCTGCATGCAACACCCCCTGGCCGCCAGCCAACTTTTGGTCTGGTCGGCCCTGCGTTCGGCCCTCTTTCAGGTTTTATTCCTGCGGGTGCCTGCCCATGCCGCTTTGTATGAGTCGGTCAACCTGATTAAAAATTCCCGCTATTCCGCCAAGGCAGGTTTTGCCAATGCGGTATTGCGCAACGCCAGCCGCCAGCCCCCTCCCACCCCACCAGGAGAGGAGGCCCCCTTAAAGGATCTGGCCACCTATTATGCCTATCCCCTGTGGCTGGTGGAGCGGTGGGCCAAAAGCCTCTCCCGTCCCCAACTGGTGCAACGCCTGCAAGGGGGCAATCAAATCGCTCCCCTCACCGTGCAAGTCAATTCGGCATTGCAAAACCGTGAGCAGCTGATGGCCAAGTGGCAACAACAGGAAATCGCCTGCCTGCCCGGCCCGCACAATCCCCATGCCATTCTGCTCCCCGACAACCCCTTTTTCCCTGCCCTACCCGGCTATAATCAAGGTTGGTTCGCCGCCCAGGACCAAGCCGCCCAACTGGTGGTGCCCTTGTTGTCCCCTGCGGTGGGTGATCGGGTTCTGGATGCCTGCGCCGCCCCTGGTGGCAAGTCGGCCCAACTGTTGGCCATCACCGGGGTACAGGTGACGGTGGTGGAAAAAGAACCAGAGCGCATGGCTCTTTTACAAAATAATCTTTCCCGCTTAAAATTACAAACAGCCGGTCGCCCCCTGTGTTTCACCGGCGATGTAATGGTTCCCACTCTTCTACCACGGGTCACCTTCAATAAAATATTGTTGGACGCTCCCTGTTCGGCAACCGGTGTCATCCGCCGCCACCCGGAGATTAAATGGCGTCTGCAACCGGAAGCCATCGCCCAACTGGCCCGCCGCCAGCTTCAGCTACTCACCGCCGTGGCCCGTCGTCTGGAAAAAGGGGGCACTCTTGTCTATGCCACCTGTTCATTGGAGGAGGAGGAAAACCAGCAGGTGATCCAAGCCTTCCTGGACCGCCACTCCAACTGGCGCATCCACCCCATAACCCCGGATCAACTCTCCCCCACCCTCCTCACCCCGCAAGGTTTCATGCGCATTGAACCGGGTCAGGACAACATGGACGGCCATTTCGCCGCCAGGCTGGTGAGAGTATCTTGAACCCATGCGGAGGGAGGGCTAATCCCCCTCCTCTCCCTGCATCCGGTACAACCGCCGATAAGCACTCTCAGGGTTGGCCAATAATTCATTGTGGGTGCCCCGCTCAATCACCACACCCTCTTTCATGACGATAATCTGATCCGCACTCTCAACAGTGGACAACCGGTGGGCGATGATGATCACGGTACGCCCCACCATCAATTGCTCAATGGCCGTCTGTACCGCCTTTTCCGATTGGGTGTCCAAAGCCGATGTGGCCTCATCCAAAATCAGGATGGGGGCATTTTTCAAAAAGGCCCTGGCCACCGCCAGCCGCTGCCGCTGCCCCCCGGAAATGCGCACCCCCGCCTCACCAATCAGGGTATCAAAACCATCCGGCAAGGCTTCAATAAACTCCAAGGCATTGGCCTGGGCGGCGATGCGGCGGATCTCCTCCTCACTGCTGTCCGGGGCACCATAGGCAATGTTGTTGCGTACCGTATCGTTGAACAAAACCGTATTCTGGGTCACCAAAGATATCTGCTGACGCAATGAAGCAATGGTCACCTGGCGAATGTCGTGATCATCAATCTGGATGGAGCCGTCCCGTATGTCAAAAAATCGGGGCAATAAATTGGCCAGGGTGGTCTTGCCACTGCCGCTGTGTCCCACTATCGCCACCCGTGAACCACGGGCAATGGTCAAATCCACACCCTTCAAAATGGCATGTTCAGGATTGCCATAGTCAAATTTTACCTCTTTGAAGCTGATTTCCCGCGTAAAAGGCGGCAACTCCACCGCATCTTCCCGATCCTGAATCTCCGGGCGTTGATCCAGCAACCAGGTGATGCGATGCAGACTGGCCAACCCCTGTTGGATGGAACTGTTCAATTTGGTGATGCCCTTGATGGGTTCATAGGTCATCAACAAGGCTGCCAGGAAAGAAAAAAAGGTCCCCGTGGAGGAGGTGCCATTCATCACCTGACCACCACCGTACATGATGATGGCGATAATTCCGATGCCCCCAATCAATTCCATGATCACATGGGAAATTTTATCCACTCTCACCGACTTCAGGCTTACCTGGAATAAATCATCCAACACCCGGACAAATTTCAAAATTTCCGCTTGTTCCATGGAAAAGGCTTTGATGATAATGTTGCCCTGGATGGCCTCCAGCATTACCTTACTGATGGTGGCACTCACCTCCTGACGGGACTTGCCCAGCCGTCGATGCATGCGACTGAACAGGATCACCGGGGCAAAGGCCACCAGAATAAAGCCAAAACAAAAAATGGCAAACTGCCAGTCCAGATAAAAGATCAACCCTACCAGGCTGATAATTTGCAAACTGTCCCGAATCATGCCGATGGAGGCAGAAGAGATGGTGGATTGCACCATGGCCACATCGCCAAAAATGCGGGACATCAACTCGCCGGTGGAATGGGCATGGAAAAAGGAGGTGGAAAGACTCTGTACATGGCGGAAAATATCCCGACGAAAATCACGCACAATGCTCTGTCCCACCAGTTCAAGAAAATACTGGGAGAAGTAATAGCAGATACCTTTGCCCAGGAAGACAATAAAAATCACAATGGGAAGCAACTCAAAATAGAACTGATTTTTCTCGATAAATATTTTATCGAGAATGGGTTTGATCAAGTAGGCTTGCAGGGAGGTCAAACCAGAAAGAAACACCATGGAGATGATGGCGACGATAAAATAACTCCGATAGGGCCGCATGCGTTCATACAACATCAGCAGCAACTCTTTGTCAGTACGCTCAGAACGACTCATGGGGATTCCTGGGACGGGTTGGCGGCGAGGCGGTTGGCCTCTCGCAATTTCATGTATTTGTAAAAGACACCGTTGGCATTGGTCACCGAGATGAGCAACCCTTCTGCCCCCTGCAAAAATCCTCCCTTGAGAACATAATCCTTCACAAAGGAGGCCAAAGCCCTTACCACCGCCACCGGGGCAGAGCCGTGGCGGCGACCGGTATGTTGCTTTGCAAACAGGGTGGAATAGGATTGCATCTTGTCCACCAGTTCGCTCACCTGCCGACTGGTATAATGTTTGACCGGATGCTGCAACCGCACCACCCGCACCGTCGGTGGCACCACGACGATTTCATGGACCGGATTGGCATTGTAGTCGGTCACCCGCCGATTGAAAAGCCGTACCACATAATCGGGATGCCAACTGCAACAACGAATACGCTTGCCAGCAAAATGGTTATGCCGCAAGACAGCGTAGACACACCCCGAATCCAGGGTCAACTTTTGCAACTCCTCCTGCAACTCCGGGGTGACAATTTCATCGCTGTCCACCGCCAGGATCCAATCATGGCGGGCATGACGGGCGGCCAATTGGCGCAACGGGCCAAAGCCGATGAAGGGGGTCTCCACCAGGGTGACGTTGGCAAAACTTTTGGCAATGGCCAGGGTATCATCCCGGTCGGTGCCATTGTCACACACCACCACCTCGTCCAAAAGTTGCAGGGCTTGCAAGCACTCCCGTAAATACAGGGCACTGTTTTTAGTCAATACCATGCCGCTTATGGGAATTTTCATAACCGGCCATCCCGCAACCCACCGGCATACAGGGCCTGATAGAGACTCAGCAGGCGCAACCCCATGACCTCCATGGTCAAAGGTTCCGCACTTTGCCGTGCCAGTTGCCCCATGGTTTGTCGTTTTTGTTCATCCATAAGGGTATGGAGATTTTGTTGCCATTTTTCCTGATCCAGGGCATCGGCCAACAAGCCATTGGCCCCATGCTGGATTAAATCTTTGGCCCCACAGGAAAGGGTGGTGGCCATGGGTAGACCGCTGGCCATGGCCTCCATGGCCACATTGGGAAAGGGATCATAGAGGGTGGGGAGAACAGCAGCATCCGCCGCCCCATAAAATTCATCCACCTTTTGCTGACCGCCGGTAAAACAAACCCGTGCCCCGATCCCCAACCGCCTGGCCATCCATTGATAATACCATTGTTGGCGATCCTTCCCCACCA
>JADFXB010000091.1 GCA_015233935.1 Magnetococcales bacterium
CCAGCACCACCGCCTGCGCCGCCGCCAGCACCACCGCCACCGCCAGCACCGCCACCACCCGTACCGCCCACGCCGCTACCGTGGGGAGGAGGGGGTTTGGGGGCTGCATCCAGCACGATGGGTAACAGGATGAAAGAAGCACCTGCCGCAAGTGCAAGAATTTTTTGAGAAAGCTTCATGAATTCACACTCCTAGACGAATTAAACGACCATGTCGCTTCAGGTTACAGGAATTTTGCTTAGATAGGAAGAAAAATTTCCTTTTTGACAAGGGCAAAGAGTGAGAAAAATTTATTAATCCGAATCGCCGTTTAGGAAATTCGTTATTTTTTTACTTGTTAAGACTGTGGTGGTGTAGGGGGAGAGGTTCTTCCCCATATTCCCATTCGCGCCACCCACCCAGTAATGGGAAGTAGAGGCCCAGGCGAATGGGGCGATGTTCGGTATAGCGGAAAAGACGGGCATAATTTTCCAATTGTTGCTGGTAGCGAATTTGTTCGTTATCCAAGAAATGCTCAATATCCGTGCCCGCATGATAGCCCGTTTTATAGTCTACAATCCAGCGAATTCCATGGGACGTGACAAAGGTGCGGTCGATGACCACCCGTCTGAATTGCCCCTGAATCTTGCCAGTCAAGGCCAACTCCTGCTCACCCGGTGAAAAAAGGAGCCAGCGACCGCGTTCATCCTGTAAGGTGGCACGAAGGGCGGTAAGAATACGTTGGGAAGCGGTGGACATTTGGGAGTGGGGAACCCCCAAGGTGGATAAATGAGTGAGAATGACCGGGCGTAATCTCTCCAACTGCTGAGGGGGCCAGGCCTGCTCCCCCTCTTGTGCCAGACGACAAAGCATCCGGTGTACCACCACTCCGATCAGGCGTAACACCTCCCCAGCCCATTCAAAGTCGATGGTTTGTACCACCTCTTTGGGGGAAATGTTTTCTTCAGGGTGCCATGGCGGTGGAGGGGTTGGGGACCAGGCCAGGGGGAGACGTTGTAGATAAAAGGGGGGCTGGGTTGATGGTGGGGGAGGGGCCTCCTCATTTCTGGTTTCAGGCAACTCCACCATGGTGGACAAGGCTTCCCACAGGGCGGCCAAGAGACTGCCAGACACGGGTTTATGCTGGGTTTCGGACCTGGGAGTGGCCACCAGATGGAGCCAGCGGCGGGCACGGGTGGCGGCTACATAAAGCAGACGACCGGTTTCCAACTCCTCCTTTTGCCGATCCAACCAGCGTAAATAGTCAGAGATGGCCTCCCGCTGCTGACCACTTTGACGTACCGGAGCCAACAGCAAGCCATCCTGCCGGTCCGACAGCTCCTGCCAATGCAACAGCCTGGTTTCTCCCTGACGGGGACGGCGGGCCAGGCCGGGCAGGATCACACAATCAAATTCCAATCCCTTGGCCTTGTGGATGGTCATCACCTGCACCCCACCCCCTTCTCCCGGCTTTCCGGCAGTGGCGGTGAGGGTGAGGCGACGGTGTAACTCTTCCAGATCCCGGATCTCCCCCCCTTCTTCCATCTCCGCCAGTAGCTCCAGATAGCGCATGGCATCGTCCCACTGTGGGGAGCTTTGTACGGTGGCGGACATCCCCAAGGCCAACCAGCATCCTTCCATGAGCAGTCTTAAAGGGAGACGCCGACGGCGGCTTAAAAAATGGTGGAGAATGGGTAATACCCGCTGTAAACGTGCACGCCCTTCCAGGGACAAGCCTTCCTCCTCACCCGTCCAGGGGAGCTGGGGATCCACTGGGGCCAACACGGTCAAATCGGCCAGGGAAAGGCCGCAGCAGGGGGAACGAAACACGGCCAACCAGTTCAATCGCTCTGCCGGTTGCAGAATTAACCGGGTGAGTGAATAGAGATCCTGCACCACCGGACTATCCGACAATCGCCCAATTTCCACCGCATGATGGGCCATTTCGGCCTTGCGCAAGGCGGTTAAAATGGCGGGCACATGGGCGCGGGAACGAACCAGGATGGCCACCGAAGCAAGGGGATCCTGGCTCAATGCCTGGCGGGCCAGATCCACCACACAATCCGCTTCCATTTCTTGGGAGCCATCGGGCAGGGGGTGATAAAAAACCCCGGCGGGATCGGGCAGGGGGCTTTGGTGGGGGGTGGAGGGGGCGTAACTCACGGCTCCGGTCAATAGATTATTTTTTTGGGGTAAAACATGGGTGAAGGCCCCGTTGATCCACTCCACCACCTGGGAGCAGGAGCGAAAATTGACCTGCAAGGTGAGAGGATGAATACGAAAACCACTCCCCACCCCTTGTTGACGGGTGCGCAAAAACAACCCCACATCCGCTTCCCGAAAACGATAGATGGATTGCATGGGATCACCCACCAGAAAGAGGGTGCGCCCATCCCCCTCACTCCAACCAGCGGTCAGCCTTTCCAACAGACGGAACTGGGGCAGAGAGGTATCCTGAAATTCATCCACCAACAGGTGACGCAAGCGGTAATCCAGACGCAAGGCCAAATCACTGGGGGCGTGGCTCTCCCCCAAGGCCAGCAAGGCGCGTTGGGAAATTTCGGAAAAATCAGTCTTGCTGTGTTGGGAAAACAAGAGCCAAAGCTGGGCCACCGCCAGCGGCAACAAGGTGATGAGTGCCCTCAACACCTGCCATTGCTCTTCCCCATAGACCAGGGGAGGCAACAGACGGATGGCCACCAGGGTTTGGCGCAACCCTTCATGCAGGGAGAGGGTGTCCAACAAATCGGCCATGGCGGCCTTTTCCCCTTTGAACTGGGGGGGAAATCCCTCCCGTACCGTCAGTCGCCGCCGCCATTCACCTCCTGCGGTGAGCAAAAGCTGGGATAAGGCCAACCATTGCTCTCTAAGCTGGGGGTCTGCTGTGGGAAACTCTGCCAGATTGCGCAAGGGAGCCAGTGAATTGTTCCCTTGTTCGGCCAGTTGTTGGGCCGCAAAACCAGCAAGAGGAAGGACCTGTTGCTGCAAGACTGGGGGAAACTGCTGATGGCACTCCCGTAAACCCTCCTGCACCACCATCACCAATGCCGCTTCCAACTCCTGACGGTTAGGCTTTTCCACCACATGGCGCAACCATTGATCCCGCCTGGCCAGCATCTGGGCCAACATGTTTTCTACTTTCAGGCGGTCATTGTCCAAATATTCCAACAAGGTGCGTACCGCCCACCCCCAGGCAGCCCCCTCAGTCAATCCCCGCAGACTCTCCCGCGCCGCCTGCTGGTATAAAGGGGTGGCATCCTCCAATAAGCCCGCCTCCCCACCCATGCCCGAGACCAACGGCAATTGCCCAACCAGGAGTCGGCACAAAGCATCGATGGTCAAAATGCGCAAGCGTGAGGGATTGTGACCAATTCCCCAGCCCTTTTGCTGATCATGACGCAACAATTGCTGGGCCAATTGCCAGGTTAACCGGTCGTGGGGTTTTTCCGGTGGGTCACCACTGCCATTCTGCAAAGCCTGGAGAATGCGTCCCCGCATTTCTGCGGCAGCCTTGCGGGTGAAGGTGATGGCCACCACCTCTTCCGGCTCCTCCACCATGGCCAACAGCTTCAGCACCCTTTGGGTCAACAGTCCGGTCTTGCCCGAACCCGCCGGGGCCTGGACAATGAAAGAGCGTTGGCAATCCAAGGCTTCCTGTCGTGCCTGGGCATCAAGGGTGTTCAATGGATTCATCTTCCTCTCCCACCCCGGTGTTGCGACTGCCGATGCGGCACAAACGGGCCAGATCACACTGTTGACAGGCCGTGGCATTAAGGGGAGCCGCCAAGGCTACCCCCTGGCGAAACTCCTCCGCTATGTTGGTCAACGCCTGGTGCCAGTGATCCAGCAAGTTATGCCACTCCTGTTGTTCCAACCTGGTCACCCCTGGCCACTCTCCAGCCTGGCGTCCCACCCCCCGAAATTCCATCTCTCCCGGCCTGGCCACCGCAAAGGCCAAGACATCCACCGTCTCCCGCCGCAACAGGCCATACAGGGGCAATTGGGGTTCAGATAACCGCTCCTCACGCCAACTGGCACGACTGGGAAGGGAGGTCTTGTAATCCACCACCGCTAGACCACCCTGGGCCAACTGGTCCAAACGGTCTGGACGTAAATCCACGGTCAGCCCGCCAATCTCCAAGGCCTCTTTGTGCTCCCTGGCCATCACCTGAAAATCATCCTCCCGCTTGAATTCCAGCTCCAACCAATGCAGGAGCATCTTTTGCATGCGGGCGATCTCCATTTCCGGCATGGGAGGGGCCATCTCATGGGAAAATTTTTGACAATAGCGTTCCACCCCTGCCTGGGCCGCCCTGCCGGTCCAGTGGTAAATTTCATCGGTGGTGAGGGCGAGCAATCGCTCCTTGCTGGTGACCATTTGCCAAAATTCTTCAAACACCCAGTGGATGAGCATTCCTCGCTGCCGGAGATCGGCCACCGGTTGTGGCTCCGGCAGGGATTCCACCCGCAAACGATAGCGGGCAAAAGCCTGAAAGGGACAGATGGCCTGGGATTTAAAAAGACCACTTCCCCCCGATAACTGCTCCCCTTCCGGAATGGCCGGGGCCTGCCAATCCAGGAACGATTCAAGCTGCACCGGGATATCCTGGCGCGGCCAAGCAGTGGTTTTGGAAAAAGTTTCCCCAGCATAGAGGTGAAACTCCTGCGCCCACGGAGTAAGACGGATCTCCCGATCCCCCTCCCGTTTGCCATGGCTGATGATGATTTGGTTTGCAGAGGAGAGTAAACGCTGCCACTGGCTTTGGGATACCTGTTGATGGCGGGCGGGGGCGGCAGAACCCATGGTGCGTTGCCAACCCGCAGGCAGCAAGGGGTGGACGTTGAGAGGAAGCGGCCAGTTTTCGTCGCTGAATCCCAACAGCCACATGTGATCCATCACCACCCCAGCCGCCTCCAGAATACCCATAATTTGTACCGGGGCCTCTTTGGATTCGGGTAAAAATAGCTTGCGAGCCGCCATGGCCGATAAATGGTGGTGGGCCTCCTGCCAGGAGAGGACTCCCAAGAGATCATCCAAGGTGGCCAATTGACCCACCAACTCCCACCAGGCCATTTGCAACTGCATTTCATGGCTCTCCAGGGTTTGTTCTCCCGGCCAACCCCACACTTTCAACCATTGATGAAATCGTCCGGCCCATACCGACGGGTAGAGGGTTTGCCCAGCGGCCTCTTTCAGGAGGGGGAGCAGGTTTTGCAGGGTTGAGCGGCACTGGGGTGGCACTCCGTCCATCTCCGCCAGTTGGGCCAGGGTGATCCAGGGCAGATTTTTTTTGCGCAACCAGGCTTGCAGTTGGGAACGTGCCATGAACTCTTCATCACTCCCCCGCCAGAAGGGGGAGTGAAGCAGACTGGTATACTCCCCCACCGTCAGGGGTTGTTCAGGATGTAAGGAAAGTAAAAACAACGCCTCCCGACTCATGGGCCAACCTTGGAAGGACTCTCCCAGGGAGAGGGCAAAGGTTTCCGAGTTGGTCTTTCCCTGCAAGAGTTGCCCACCGGCAAAGGTTTGTAAAAAGATTCGTTCAATCTCCCCTTTTAATTCATGCAAACGGGGCACCACCACACCAATGTGTTGCTCTGGATTGTTGAGCAGGTGGTGGCGGGACCATTGGGCCACCATGTGGATCTCGGATAGACCATCGGCAGCTTCCACCCGCCAGCATTGATTGGCTACGGGGTGAGGGGGATCCTCCTGGATGACAACACCCCGCTCCTGAAGCAGGGCCAGCCAGTTTTGCTGCAACGGGGTCCACTTATCAAAGCCTGCCAGGCGCAGGGATTGGGGAAGGGGCAGAAAATCCACGCCCCGCATCAGGAGGAGCAGGCGATCGGCGGCCAACAACCATCTCTGGTCAGCACATCGTTGCAAGACCTTACGTCGCCAGCCCATGAAGGCACGCCCATCTTCATGATCCAATAAATCATCCGGGCTGGGAACGCGCTGCCAATCGCTCAACAGGGCGTGGGCAGTCATAGCCTGGCGGGCCAAGGCGGCCACATCCAGCAAGGTGGCCGGATCGGTTTCCTCCTCGATGGCCTGTTGCCATAACCACTCTTCCTGATAGGGGGTCAATAAACGGGGCAATCCGCCAGGTATGGCCTCACCATGATCCAGCAATTCCTGCCATAAGCGATCCAGCCAACCCTGCCAGGAAAATATCCAAGGGGTAGACCAAACCATCCGGCCAGCAACCGCCTGCTGGTGATCCCATTGTGTGAGCAGTTGGCGCGCCAGACGATTGGTGGCGGTCACCACCACCTCTGACTCTCCTCTCCCCTTCATCCCTGCCTTCCCTTCTTCCCATTAAGGGGTTAGACTCAACTTTCTTGTATTTTACCCCCGAATGAGTCCCACTGTGAAACCTGTCTATCTTTTTACTCTTGTTTTGGCTTGCTGGCCTTGTCAGACAACCCTGGCGGGCGAGTCCACCCCTTGGCATTTTGTTCGTGAGGAAAACCCACAGCAAGCAGAAAAACTATTCTTGCAGGGTACGGAGCAAAATGTAAATGTACAATCTCTACTGGATTATGGTCGCTATTTAAATTCCCGGGGCGAAAAGGAAAAAGCTGTAGCCTTTTTGCTACGCGCTCTGCTCGCCGTTGAGAAAGAGCAAGGGAAGGAGTCTCATCTACTCATTGGCCTACTCATGGAATTGGCACAAATTCATTCTCAACCCGTTCCCTTGTTGCTACGGGCGGTTGCGTTGGCGGAAAAAAATTTTGGTGCGGACAATCCCTGGTTGATTCCCCTGTATAGCCAATTGGCGCGCCAGACGGTGCCACCACAAGCCATCCAATGGCAGCAAAAGCTCCTGGCCTTGCAGGAAAAGAGGGGTGAGTCCCCGGAATGGATCGTCCAGTGGAGTCGCCTGGGAGATTTATTGCAACAGGGCAAACGCTACTCCGAAGCCATGGCGGCCCGTGAAAATGCCCTTGCCCTGGCTACCCGTCTGCAGGGTCCCTATCACGCCTTGCGGCTGCGTTTGTTGCAACAGTTGGCTGGTGATTATCGAAAGCTACATCGTCATGAGGAGGCCATGACCTATTTGTTGCCGGCTTTGGCTCTGGCAGAAAGTATGCGTGATAATCAGCATGCTACCCTGATTCCCCTGTTGGAAGAGGTGGCTCTCTGTTATGGAGATATGGGGGAACCCGCTTTGGCAACCCCATTTTTAACCCGCGCCCTATTTTTGGCGGAACAACAATGGGGGGGCGAGAATGAAGGTTTTACCCGTTTGCAGGTGGCCATGGCCAATAATTTTCATGAGGTAGGAAATACCCCCCAGGCCATTCTTCTTTATCAGCGGGCCTTGAAATTTTTGAATACCGAAGAGAACAGGGTGGAGTATGCCAAAGTGCAAATGGCTCTCGGTAAAGCCATGGCGGATGAAGGAATGAGCTGGTTGGCGGAAGGTCACTTGCGTCGGGGGCTGCAAGTATTGATCAAGGAAGGTAAAGAAAGTCCGGGATGGATTCAACAAGGGCGACTGACCTATGGGGCTTTGCTGGTATCTTTGGATCATTTTTTGCCCTTTGCCACCTTGTGGTCCGAGCAGGAAGTGTTGATGGAAGTGCAGAAACGATTGAATCATTTGGGGTTGGATGGGGGGACGGTCAACGGTAAAAAACAGGCGGTGACGAAAGCGGCCATACGGCAGTGGCAGCAAAGTTTGGGGTTGACGGCTCAGGTTTCCTTGCAACGGGAGTCTTTGTTACAACTCCTGCATTGGTTGCCTAGTGTGCCCCCAATAGGTTGTGTCTCTTCAGAATAAAAGGCGGGTGACTCGTGAAAATCACCCGCCTGTGTAGGCCATCAGTAGCGTTCGAAATCGCCATCGTGGTGGTCATCTCTCATTTGAATGTCCGCCCCACCTGATGCGCTGCGGCGATCTGGCAAGGCTGCCACCGGTTTTTTAGCGGCTTGATGGGTAACTTGTCTGCCCTTGGTGGCGGCTACCGGTTTGGCCAATGGTTTAGGGGCTTGGGGCTTTCTTTTGACCGAGTGGGTCGTGGTCATGGTGCCGGTACGGAAGAAGGCGATGGTGGATTGCAATTGATCGGCCTGGGAGCTTAACTGTTCGGCTGTAGCGGCCATCTCTTCGGAGGCCCCTGCATTTTGCTGGATCACCTGATCCAGTTGTTGGATGGCACCATTAATTTGTTCTGCTCCCTGGTTTTGTTCCCGGCTGGCGGCAGCAATTTCCTGTACCAATTCAGCGGTTCTTTGAATATCGGGAACCAGCTTGTTGATGATGGCTCCTGCCTGCTCAGCTACTTGTACACTGGAGGCGGATAAGTGGCTGATTTCTCCTGCTGCCATTTGGCTGCGTTCCGCCAGTTTACGCACTTCAGCCGCCACCACGGCAAACCCTTTGCCATGTTCGCCTGCTCGTGCGGCCTCGATGGCGGCATTGAGGGCCAACAGGTTGGTCTGGCGGGCAATCTCCTCGATGATGGAAATTTTGCCGGCAATTTCTTTCATGGCGACCACTGCTTTGGCCACGGCCTGACCCCCTTCCACCGCATCTTTGGAGGCTGTTTGGGCTATCTTTTCCGTGGTTTGGGCGTTATCGGTGTTTTGTTGAATGTTGCTGCTCATCTGTTCCATGGCGGCGGAGGTTTCTTCCACGGAAGCGGCCTGTTCGGTTGCCCCTTGGGACAATTGTGCAGAGGAGGAGGACAATTCGATGCTGCCGGATGAAACATTGTCGGCGGCTTGCCGCACTTCTTCCACCACCATGCGTAATTTGGCTACCATGTTGCGCATGGCATCGGCCAATTGGCCGATTTCATCTTTTTGTTGCAATTCGATGGTGGCGGTCAAATCACCTTCGGCGACCTGGCTTGCAAAGGTGACCCCTTGCATAAGGGCGGAGACGATGGTGCGGGTAATCAGAAAGGCAGCCAACAGGCCCACCAGGATGGCAATTATGCTACCGGCGATGATTAACTCATCGGCGGTTTTGATTTGTTCCATCATTTTGACTTGTTGATTATCCACTGCACTGTCAACTTGTTTTTCAGCTTCTTGTGCGGCAACTCCCATGGTTTGGAAGGTGGCTTGTTGTTTTTGCATCAATTCAACATAGTCGTCAAACTCTTCTTCATAATGGGCGAGGGCGGCCAACAATTTTTGGCCTTGTTGAATATTTTTTTCCTGCTTGAAGGAGGAGATCATGGCAGTGGCGTTTTGCTTCATCTTGGCAAGATTTTCCTGCACCAGCTTGGCATATTTTTCATCTTTGTTAATGATTAATTCTTTCTCATTCTTACGTGCTTCCACGTAGATTTTGATCAAATCATCCGCCTGGATGGTTTTGGAAATTTTGTCTTGAATTTTATTGAATATTTCATTGCGATGGGTAGCCAATTGTTCATCTTTTGTTGCATTGGCAAGGGTCTCCTGCAATTGGTTTTGCTGGTCTGCGCTCAATAAATTGGCCTCATGGATGACTTCTGTTGAGAATTTTCTCATATCCTCCATATGTTCATCCCGTTGTTTTTCCACGGCCATATAATTTTGAAATTCCTTGCTGTAAGCGTCGCTGGCTTTAATCACCCGGTCCATTTGATCCTTGTTCAGGGGGTCTTTGAAGCGGTGATCTCTAGCGTCTGCGGCCTTTTTTTGCACATCTTCCAGGCTGTTCAGGGTTTCCTTGGCATCGTCCTGCTTTTTACTCAGCATAAAGTTACGTGCGTAGATGCGGGCTTTGATGAATTCTTCGGCCATCAGGGTCATGGTTTGCACGTTATGGATGCGGGTGGTGACGCCGGCGAGTCCGTTCCAGCCGGTGATACCGACGGCCACAGCCAGGAGTAAGACCAAGCCAAAGCCAAGCCCCAATTTGAGTCCCAATTTTAAATCTTTCATGATGGCTCCTTGAACATCATTAAAGGTTGATGGCCCCGCGCCAGTATATATTTTTAGCAAAAGCAGGTTGGAAAGACCATGTCTTATCTTTAATTTAACCTTAATTTTGCCAATTTTGCGGTATAAAGGGGGATGCTTGCCTAATTTATAGGCAGCTATTTAAAGAAGCTAAATTTATGTTTTAGAATGTGGAATGATAAAGTTAATGGATGTGGGAGTTTTTTTAGCGGAAGAGGGACGGATTTTCGGAGCCATCAAAGCGGGTTCCTTTTAACATGCCGGAGGCTTCCATGGATTGGTAAATGCTTTCGCCTTCACTGGAGCCGTTGAGTGTGGGCTGCAGGCAGGCTGGGTTTGTGGTGGCCATTTGGATAAAGATTCGGGTTAGGTCGGGATCGGAGGTGCCGTTTTCCATGCCTTGTTGGAGGATGGCCAGGCATTGTGGGAGGGGGAGGGCTTCTTTGTAGGGTCTTTTGTTGTAGAGGGCATCGAAGATATCTACGACTTGGAAGAGGCGGGCCAGCAGGGGAATATTTTCACCGGAGAGGCCATCGGGGTAGCCTTTGCCGTCGAAGCGTTCGTGATGGTGGCGGATGATGGGCATGGCGGGGCGGACGGTGGCCAGGCCTTTGCAGAGTTCGGCACCGATGATGGCGTGTTTGGACATAATTTCACGTTCATCGGGGGTGAGGGGGCCATTTTTTGAGAGGATGGCGTCGGGAACCACCAGTTTGCCGATGTCGTGGAGAATGGCACCGCGTCTTAGGGCGGTGAGGTCTTCTCTGGGGAGTTGCAATTCCTTACCGATGGCTTGGCTGATGTGGGCCAGGCGGGCGCAATGGTGGCCGGTGGTAGGGTCTCTGGCTTCCACCAGGTGGGCCAGGGCGAAGAGGATAGATTCGGCATTGTCCAGTTGATCGGTGGTCCATTTGCGCTGGGCGGCTGAGCGGACGCGGGCGATGAGTTCGATGGGGCTGTAGGGTTTACCCAGGAAGTCGTCGGCACCGTTTTTAAGTCCTCGTTCCAAATCATAATGGGAGTTGAGGGCGGTGATCATAATGACGGGTAGCAGGCTGGTGGCGGGGTTTTGGCGGATGTGGTGCAGGACTTCCAGGCCTTGCATTTCTGGCATGTTATTATCCAGGAGGACCACGTCGTATTCGTCGTTGTTAAGCATTTGCAGGGCGATGCGGCCATTGATGGCGAAGTGAATGGAGAATTCGTTGGAGTCAAATATTTCTGCCAGCAGGTCTCTATGGGGTTGTTCGTCTTCAGCGGCCAGGATGCGGATGATGCCGGGTTGCCAATTTTTTTTTGTTGGCTGGTGAATTTTCATAGTAGTTACTCTGCCTTGTGGGCGGATTTCTTTTATGTTGGATGAAATTTATGGGTTGAATATACCATCCAAATTTTATCTTAACAATCCTGTTTTGCTTTTTATGTACATAAAAGTTTTCTTGATTAGACAGTGTCTTACATTGCCAATGTAAATATTTTTATTGGGTTTAGATTTCTTGACCTTTTCGAGTTTTTGCGTCGTGTCCGACGCAAAAACTCGGGATTCGGTATTTTGTTTTTTTTGAACGTAATTTTCAGTTATTCAAGGATGGTTTCGGAGAGGATGGTATAGATTTGTCGTTCTGTGAGTTTGTATTGGGATGCCAGGTGGCGGACGGATGCGCCTTTGTCGTATTGGGTAGTGATTTCGATGTTGCGCATTTGTCGGATGGCGCGGGCGGCGCGAGGGATGGTGAGTGTTTCGCCGCCGAAGTGGTTGGAGAGGAGGGAGGCGAGTTCTTTACCCAGGCGTTCGCACAGGAGGTGGGTCGGGTTAATTTTTTTTGGGATGAAGAGGCGGATGCCGGCAAAATTTTGTAGCATGGCCATAGCGGCGTCCATGCCAAGGGTTTCCTTAATTTCCTTTAGGGATTCAGGCATATCTTTTTCTTTAATAATGTATTCTTTTTCATTTTGACTAAGGTTACCACTTTGGGCCAGGTTGGTCATGGTTATCTCCGCGTTTTCAGATGTTTTTTTGGTGGGTTTAAGGTTTTTATTTTTAGGTTTGTTTAGCCGGATTTTGTTTTTTAGAGAATGGTATTTCCTTGGTAGGTAAGTTGAGCTGGATCATGTCGTTTGGTAGTGCCAGGAAGTGATTAGGGCAACCGGAGGCGACCAGGGATTTAAGGACTTTTCGATTATTTCGAAATCCTGCAATGGTGGCGGAGACGATAGCATTGGATAGTTGGAGTTGTTTAGCGATGGAGGATCCGGTGATGTTTTTTTGGATCATCCAAGCTTTAATTTTTTTTCGGTTTCTGGTGGGTTGGTTTTGCATGGAATCTCCTGTTGTTTCAGTTTTCTTGTAAATTGTGGGGGCGGTTTGGTTTTTTGTCTCGGTTGTAAAGCTTTTATCTATGTATGGATTGTTTATTCTTGTTTATTTAAACCAAATTTAATTGTTAGAAGGATGCGCTAGGGAAACCAATCATATGTTAATCGCCTGTTCGTGTAACAAGTCTATTCTTTCGGAAAAAGTGTTGTCAATACGATTTTGTTGATTTTGATTGTATTTCTGTAATAAGCAGAAGTCGTTCACCAGACTTTTATTGTTTAATATTCTATTTTTTTGCGTTTTATTTTTAAATTCTATTTAATTTATAAATACTCCGTTTATATCATAGTTTACGGCTTCGATATTTCTTATAATGTTCTTACACTACCTGATGTTTAACACTAGCGTCTGGATATATTATATGGTACGGTTATGTTTAAAAGATAAGACAATGCTGAGTTTTTATTGCATGCTATTTTGGAAATGTTTATTTAATTACACCTTTTTATTTATTGTCTTCTCATTAATTTTTCTTGGTAAAAAATTTCAAGTGTTTGTGGCAAACTAGCATAAATTTATTTAAAGAAATGTGCGTAACTGCCTTTTTTTCATTGTTTGCCGTCCATTTTTAATTTTTTTTGGTATATTCTTTGCCAATTTTTTTTGGAATGTTGCATGATCTATCTTGTCTTATTTTTTTTCGAATCATGATTGGGTATCCAGCGCGTATCTTTGTTTGGATGGAAACTTCATATTTTTTTAGTTTTAAACTTTGATTTTTACCCAAGGATTTACCGTAGATTATTTTTTAGGAATCTTGAAAAAATTTTACTTTCCTGCTTCAAATTGCTTGCTATTCGGGAAGTGTCTCTATATGTCTATTCATGCTTTTTTTATTTTGGAAATATCCAAGACAACCTGCTGATTTAGGAAGGTGGATGCGCCGTTGATGGATTTTCGTCGTCATACGGATGTGGGGTATCGGGATCGTGCTTCACGTGCTGGTTATGTATTTCGAAACTATCAACCTCTTTTGCAGGAGTCTGTTTTGGATGTGGGTTCCTGGCAATGTTGTTTGAAACCGTTATTGCCCAGTGGGTGTCAGTATATAGGGGTGGATGTTGATTCGGTACATGGTACCCCAGATGTGATCGTCAATTTGGAGAGGGGTGGTTTACCTTTTGTGGACCGTTCTTTTCATTGTGTGGTATGTACCGATGTTTTGG
>JADFXB010000092.1 GCA_015233935.1 Magnetococcales bacterium
TCGTGTACTGCGAGACACATTGCCTAAATACAAGGACAACCAATCCAGTCGGGTATTGTGAACGATAAAAAATCATTAGCGATCACTGAGTGATGGACTGGATAAAAGAACCAGAAGGAGTCGTGTCCGAATAAAACTATGGTAATTAGCATATAATAGCAATAAAGCTAATAAAAGTTTAAATATTTTAAATTTAATTTGGAGAAAGGATGGTATATTCTGGCTATATGTTTGTTATAATTAGTTCTATGGCAGAAAAACGGTATATTATCGCAGGAGAAATTATAAATCCTTTTGGTGTAATTAAAATTATATAGAAATAACTTAACAAAACAATATGGGAAGATCTTATTGAGTGGTCAACCATTCATTTTTTCTTGATTTGGGTGGGTTAGGTTGTTAAAGTGAGTCCCTGAAGCATGCTCCACGAGGCAAATGGAAAAGGAGCAATCGTTAATAAGTAGATTGAGTTAGTAATTCAATGATGGGTTGGTATAAGTTTGTGTATTGCCAGTGTTTTTTCAGCCAGGAATGGTATCCATTGTGGCTTTGTATCCATGCAGAGTCCTTTAGTCAAGAATCGAAGTAGAATCACAGGAGGAGTGTTACAATGTCGAGCGTTGATTCCCTTATTGTTAAAGAGGCTTCCAGCCAAACTCTTCGCAAACAATATCAGGAGCCAACCTTTGAGGAGCTGGAAGAGTTTTCTCCCTCCGCAAAGGGGTCCGAAGGGCCTGACGTGTCATCTAATATTCCTCCATCCTGACTGACAGCCATAACCTATCAGGGGTCAGGTGTGCTTCCCCATCCTGCTTGGTTTTCCTTAGTTAAAGGGAGGCTGACAGGGGGGGCACCTTGGAGTGAGGCAGTCCCATTAGGGGCAAAATATTTAAGAGCCGGGGAAATGTTTGCTGGACTGATATCCCAACATACTGATGTGGCGGTTGCTGATCTTATAGATATTCAAGCGTGTCAGTCCGTCTTCACCCCCTTTCATTCCACAGATGCTGTCCGAACCTGGACGGATGGTGGAAGTTTTTTGTTGGAAGTTCAGATTCGTAACAGGCCTTTTACCCACTTTCATCCAACTCTTTGTCAGTGTCCCGATTCGAGGCTTCTGGTCACTTTTTGGGGACGTTTGGATAATAGAGGGGACATCGCCGCCAAACTCAATCTGCCGCAAGACGATGCAAACATTCTGAGTGATGCCCAGATGGTGCTTCAAGGATGGCATCGTTGGGGTGAAACCTTGCCAGAAAAGTTGGTGGGTGATTTTGCATTTGCCATTCTTGATCCCCTGAATAATAAATGCTTTCTTGCTCGTGACCCTGTTGGAGCCAAGCCCCTTTACTACTATTCGGATGCCAGAGCATTTTTCTTTTCCACCACTGCCGCAGCTTGTTATACGTTGAAGGCTGCCAGGCCCAAAACCCGACTGGATTGGTTGTCCTTGTATTTAGGCAATGTGTCTCGCAGTACACGAGAAACCGCCCTGGAAAATGTCTACAAACTGCTGCCAGGCCACTCCTTGTTGGTGGATGGCAATGGCCAACTTACCATGCGCCAATGGCATTTTTGGCGAGATGACCCACCCTTTGCCACCAAAAGAGAAGATTCATGGGTCAATGCCTATAAGGCTCAATTTGAAGAAGCTGTCCGCTGTCGTATGATCAGCAGCTATCCTATTGGATCGGAAAATAGTGGTGGGCTTGATTCATCATCTGTTACAGCCTGTGTGGCCCATTTATTGGGAGATCCGAAAGATCGCCTTCATAGTTTTTCCTATGCCTTGGCAACCCTGGAACCCACCCGGATATTATCTCTGGGCCGTTACTGTGGTATTCGCTATAACCATATTCTTTCAGTTTACTGGGAAGCAGATGATGAATTGGTGGATCGATCCCTGGCGGTGCTGGGCTATCCTGAGGAACCAAGCATGGCCACCAAGCACGCCCCCTTTTATCAGCAATGCGCGCTCTACGGAATAAGAACCCTGTTTTCCGGCAGCGGTGGAGATGAGGCCGCAACCTGCCCTGGTCAGCATTTACCTCACGAACTGTGGGATGGCGCATTGTATCGTCAGCTTTGGGAAGGGATTCACGGCTCTCTCTTGCTTCGTCCCATTCGCATGGCAAAAGAAGTGATAAGATTACGCCGACCTGTGGAATATAATAAGAGCTTCTTGTCAGCATGGAGAAGTCGCTGGTCTCATTGCCTGTTGCGTCCTGAGGTCATTCAAAGATTGGACATTCAGTCGCGATATTTTGATGGAGCGCGTTGGGATGCCCCTTTTCGCCGCATTAATGACTTTGTAGTGGATCAAATAAGGTCAGCCCAGTTGGCGGTCAGATTGGAAAATGGCACCCTGCTGGCCGGTTCCTTTGGCGTTGAATATCGTTGGCCCATGTTGGATTCCCGCCTTATCCAACGCTACCTCTCAACCCCAAGCATTGAAAAGCGGGGTCCAAAAGGGGTTAATCGCTATCTGCACCGTCGGGCGATGGCTGATTTTGTTCCCCCAGGGTATGCCTGGGAAGCGGTTAAGGATCTGGGATTCGCTGACGTTTTAAACCATCAGCAATCGGTTGGAATTGTCCATATGGCGGCCTTGGCTCAGCAGGTGGAAGAAGGCCTTCATCCCGCTCTGGATGCTCTTGTAGACCGAAATAAGTTACGTGAGTATATCCTTATTGCAAAAAAGGGAAATTGCGAGAGAGCGTTTTCGGTTGCCTTTTTTATGAATATCAGGCTGCTTCGTATCGCCAATCGCTGGCTCCATCATGGTGCTGTGACCATTGATTAGTTAATTATTTATATTATTTTTATTATGGAGTCTGGTGCTTCTTCGTCATTATTCCGCTTGCTTTCCATGTTGTTCTCTTGCTGGTAGCATTGGGAGTAAATAACAATATAAATTTACAAACCGCCCACCCTTTCTTTTCTGTTTCCTATACGGAGTGCTTGCTATGTCTGACTTGAATCGAGAGACCGTCCTCGTTCGCAATCAGGAATTGGTTTTTACGGACATGGATGGAGAATTTATCATGCTGGATGTGCAACGCGGGCTTTATTTTGGCGTGGGGGGCGTTGGCAGTCGGATATGGGAAATATTGCAACAGCCAATCTCCATTGGAGAAATTTGCCAGTTGATCTGTGCTGAATTTGAGGTTGATGAAGATAAATGCCTCGCAGATTTGTTGGGGTACTTTCCGCGTCTTTTAAAAAATAATATTGTCCGAATATTGTGAGAAAGTAATATTACAAATCAAGATTGCTCACAAAAATTTATAGTGACGGGGATAGAATTGATAGATGTCCTGTTACGCAAAATAAAAAATTTTAGTAAGCTGGATCGTTTTTCCCAGTTGTGGTTTATTCCAGTATGGGGCCTGTTGGGTATTTATCGAGGGATAATATTAACTCTATCCTTTCAAGGTATTGCTCCCAGACTTGGAAATTACCAGGGGATGGATCCCTGGGTGCCACTGCTGACAGCTCCCTTGGAGGAGCGCGCCAGAGCCATTCAAAGGGTGATTTCCCTGGCTGCTCGTTACACTCCATGGCTTTCCGATTGTTTTCCCCAGGCATTGGCAGCTATAACTTTGCTAAAACTGTACGGTGTTGCTTATACCCTCTTTTTTGGGGTTACCCGTAATCAACAAGCCGCATTTCCCCCCGTTGCAGCCCATGCTTGGGTGGTGGCTGGTAAGGTGCCTGTTACTGGGGGTGAGAGTTTTGCTAGCAATAAAATATTAATTAGTATTCCCTCACAATCCCATTCCTCTCTCTCAGGCAACTATTCTGTTTAAGGACAACAAGTAATGTTCTATCGCTGTTATGACCTTCTCATTCAGAGTGAGCTGGCCTTGCCAGAACTGGTGATGGAGCTGCAATCTTGCCAACCAAAGGCGGATGTTAAGATATGCTTTGGAACAACACCCCAGCAAGGGCTTCCCCATGGACAACAAATGGGGCCTTTTTCATGGGTAGGACAGGATGAATTCTGGCTCCAGGTAAAAGGGGTAGCCCGCTATTGGGTGCGCAGTTCCCAACACATTATCATTGATCCCGAACCTACCGCCGATGAGCACAGTCTTCGGGTTTTTCTGCTTGGAACAATTTTTGGAGTATTGCTCTTCCAAAGGGGATTTCTCGTTCTGCATGGTAATGCCGTTCGTGTTGGCTCCGCCTGTCTGATCTGTGCAGGAGATTCTGGTGCCGGCAAATCCACACTGGCCGCCGCCTTATGGCAACGCGGCTATGATATTCTGGCTGATGATGTGGTTCCTATCAATAAACAGTGCCAAGCCCTGCTGGGTTTCCCCCGGATCAAACTGTGGCAGGATGCCGCAGAAAAATTGGCCATTCCAACGGATAATCTCCATCCTATCCGGCCGGGATTGAAAAAATTTCATTTTCCACTTCCGGCCGCCACCCAAATCAACCCTGTGCCGGTGCGCTGGGTCTATATTCTTTCCCAGCATAATCAATCCGACATTACCATAAAGCCAATCTCAGGTATGAAACGATATAAACCATTAATGGATCATACATATCGTAGGCGATTTATGAAGGGCATGGCATTGGCTCCCCATCATTTGCAACTTTGTGGTCAATTGGCGGCCCAAATTCGCTTGGTGGAGGTCAACCGACCTAAACAGGGATTTTCTCTGGATCATTTGGTGGAAACCATTCTGGCCGATGTGGAGAACCACCCGTGAACCAGCCTTGCGGCATCTATTGGTTGTCATCCTATCCAAAATCAGGCAATACCTGGTTGCGCATTTTTATTGCCAATCTGCAGGATGACCGTGATAAACCAATCCCTATCAATGATATAGCTGTCGGTGGGATTGCCAGTGGGCGTGTATGGTTGGACGATGTCTTGGGGTTTGATACCGCTGACTTATTGGCGGAAGAGGTGGAAATACTTCGTCCTTATGTCTATCGTTGGTCTTTGCAGGATCCGCAGATTGCTTATCGAAAAATACATGATGCCTATACCTTTACCATGGAAAAACAACCTCTGGTCAGTCATGAAGCCACCCTGGGGGCTATTTACCTACTGCGTAACCCCCTGGATGTGGTCCTTTCCGCCGCCAATCACTGGAATTGTGCCATCGACAAAGCCATTGAGCATATGGGAAATCACAATGCTCAATTTAGCAAATCTACAACGGGGATGGGTGACCAGGTTACGCAACGAATCCTCTCCTGGTCGGACCATGTATCAAGCTGGGTGGATGCTAAAAATTTGAATTGTCTCACGATTCGGTATGAAGACATGCTTGCTCATCCCCAAACCACCTTTACGAATATTGCAACCTTTCTGCAACTGCCCGACGATCCTCAGCGCGTGGCCAAAGCCATTCGTTACTCCTCCTTCCAGGAGCTTCGCAAACAGGAAAATGAGCATGGCTTTCAGGAAGCCCCTGCCTCTATGCAGCGTTTTTTTCGCAATGGCAGCAGCGGTAACTGGCGGTCCAGCCTGACACCAGAACAAGTTGCCCGCCTCATCCACGACCATGCAGCCATGATGCGCCGCTTCGGCTATCTGGATGAAGACAACAATCCAGTTTGATTTACTGATATTCCACCGTTTTTGGAAAACGTCGCCGCCCTCCGGTAAAATCCAGATAGGTTTCGTCTCCTATCCTGAACGCCAGATCGATCCATTGCATCATAAGCTTGGCCTTGCTTGGCCTGGGAGTGGCACTCTTGGCGGCGGGGCGAAAACGACTTTGTAAATAGCGTTCCAACTCAGGAAGTTCCGGCAAAAAGGTATAGTGATCCGAAGGACCACAATGCACCTCAAACAGTGTGCAACCCCGTTTAATTTTTACCGGTACATCGGCTCCCAAGCTGGGCGTTTCGTTTACTGCCTGCCTGACCAGTTTATAAATATCCCGCGCTTCATCTAAATGAAAGGTGTAGAAAAAGCCCCCATATAGATCAGAGTTGTGTTGTGAAAGCATTTCTGGGCCACATTTAGAACTACAGGGAATCTGATCCATAATTTTAATTAAAGCATAGGTCTGCCTTAAGGTGCGTGGTACCACCTTGACCTTGT
Source organism: Magnetococcales bacterium (assembly GCA_015233935.1). Lineage (GTDB taxonomy): Bacteria > Pseudomonadota > Magnetococcia > Magnetococcales > JADFXB01 > JADFXB01. The sequence goes on from JADFXB010000092.1 coordinate 6,071, forward strand.
AACAGTTTTGACAACCATAAGGAACAGCAGAATAGTTGTAGGCATAACTGAAAAAAGAGATTAATAACTGACATGGTGGTCCCTGACGCAGCGGTTTATATAGCCACGTGCTTGGTTGGTCCGGCAAAGGTTCCCACGTGCCATCTTCATGATGGATTAGAAATCCGCCTTCCACAGCAGCAGCCAAATTTTCCCGCACACTACGACCACCAATGACAATATCCAATAATTCCTCTGACATTTTTTGATCCCAAGTCAAACAGTGTGGCAGCCCAGGCGAAGCATTCATTTATCCCTGCAAAAACAGTACCTATTCTCAAATCAAATAGCAAGCGCAACTTTGTATTCATATCCTGTTGTCAAGCGACATCGGAAACTGCCCCCTGGCGACATATAAATCCCCCCCTTCTCTGTTAGTTGAGGTATGGGGATACCATGTTGATTATTTATCGATACTCCACCTTGACTATTACCGAACTTCAGAAGTAGTTGGAACTGCCGGATAAAACAGAGGTAGGCACCTCTGGGGAGCATCCTATCAAGGGAGAACCCGGTCATGGCTCATCGAGACAGTGGTCACAGATGCGGCGGTACGCCGCCGCATGTTCTGTTTTTCCTAAACACACCGGACGATAGACCCTGTCGCTCACTTCAAATAAACGCCTTGTAATGCCATAATTACACATATGATTTTTGATTTTTTTGTTTACAATTCGAATTCTGACATGCTTGTACATGCGACGAACACAAACTCGAAATTCATCCACAGGGGAGTCTTTCCGGTCATTCAAATTAGAGCTTGGGCTACGTCCAGTATTTCATCAAAAGGAGGAACGCTACGATGGTCATTTATATATCACTGTGGTTGCCTATCAATGTGTTAAAATTATCTGCCAAAATCTAAGTAATTGCGGGATTCATGAAAAATAGTCGTCTGACCTACCAAAACAAAAAATTCAAACTTTGTAGGGCCACTCGCCAAAAAAATTACCATGCAAAATATTGATTAGACAATAATTTTTTGATAAGGTGTTAAACATGGGCTAGGGCTTGACTGCGATTCCTGACGATCAATTCTCCCACCTGCCCCCCTTCACCTCACCAATGCGCCACATCGTGACTTGGGTAACCGGATACCATTGTTAGAATAGACTGGAGAAAGATGATTTTTTCTTTGCTCCAGATGGAGGATGGCCTGTGGACCATGCTGTTTCCAGTCAAAATTCAACAGACCCATTGATTTGCGCAGAGAACCATTATGCCATGGGACGCACCTTGCAAAATGAGGGAAGTTTTGCGGAGGCCGCAGCCTGTTATCGCCAGGCATTGATAACAAGACCAGATTTTGCCGACGCACATTACAACCTGGGAATCATTCTCTACAAGCAGGGAAGCTATGCCCAAGCTGAGGCCTGCGCCCTTGGCACATTGCAACTCAAGCCAAATGATGCCGATGCACTCAAGCTGCTTGGCAAGGCTTTACTGAAACAAGGAAAAAATTTACAAGCCCACACCTGTTTTGGGGACGCCATGCGGTTTTCAGCCAATTTTCCCCCAGCATTGGTCCAACTGGGAGAGGCCATAAAGCAAAGATCCATTTCCGAAAATGTAACAATTTGGCCGAAAGGCACCAACCATAACGATCCAAATTTATAAAACCTTCCCAAATGAGGATGGCATCCGGGTATCCTATGGCATGCTCTCCATTGCAGCCCAATTATTAAAAAGCGGATGGCAGGTCCTGGTGCTGAACCTGGCAAGTTTTTTATGGTCGGAAATCGAAAAAATCATCAACGCCATCCATGCTGATCTGGTAGGTATATCCTGTGTGACCCGATGCCTTCCTGGTATAAAAGCCCTGTCACAGTTGATCCGCCAGCGTCATCCCCAGGCGTGCATCGTGGTTGGCGGTCCCCACGTTACCCCGTTGCCAGCAGAAACGTTGAATCATCAGGAATCCATAGATATCGTCGTCATCGGAGAAGGAGAAAATACTTTTTTGGAAATTGTGGAACGACTGGAGGCCGATGCCAGCCAACCACCGCAGGGAGTTACAGGTACAGTCTGGCGCGGTCAGGAATCCGTCCAGTTTGCCCCGCCAAGAGAGCGTATCAAAAATTTGGACAGCCTCGCCTCCCCACACGATTATTTTTATTCACCCATTTTGCTGACCACAAGAGGGTGTCCATCGCGCTGTACTTTTTGCGGTAGTTTTTCCCAGTGGGGAAAAAATTTGGTAATGAACTCGCCAAACTATATCTTGCGCTTGTGGGAAAAAATAGTCATGGAACGGGGAGAAAAATTTCTGTCCATCAAAGACGACACCTTCACCGCAAACAAACAACGAATTTTGGCTGTTTGTCACCAAATTATTACGAAAAAACTTAATTTTATCTGGAGTTGTGACACCCGTGCCGACTCCCTGGATGAAGAAATTTTGCGCACCAGGTGCCTTGCCGGCTGCCGAAGGATCAGCCTGGGGGGGAGTCAGGCTCGCCTACCATACTGCAAACCATTAAAAAATATCTATCCCCGCAAGGCGGTGGAAGTCAGCCACCTGGCCAGAAAATATGGTATCCAAGTCCGTTTTTACATGATCATTGGTAACCGGGGCGAAACCCTGGAAACCATTCAACAAAGTTTTGAATTAATCCACGAAGCCCACCCATTCAGTGCCAATTTCAATCCTCTAGAATTCATTCCGGGGACAGATGGGTTTGAAACATTAAAAAAAGAAAAGGGGCTTGGAAATGAAATTTTTTATAGGGAGGATTATCGTAAATTTTTAAAAAACTACTCCTATCTGCCTGAAAAGAAATCTGGCGACTATATTAAACTATTTATGATTGTCTATGGTGACTCTATAAACTTAAACTATTCATCTACTCATGAATATATAGAAATTTTGCACCGACTGGACGGCCACCACTCCGCCCATATGAATCTGGCTGGGGCCTACCTTCGTGCAGGAGAACCTGAACAGGCATTGCCGCATATTTTTATGGCTATCGACAAAAAATATCCTCATATGGAAATTTCCCTGAACCATTTGGCTATCGTTTCCACATTCCAGGGGGACTATTCCCTGGCAGAAAACCATTTATTCCAGGCATCAAAGATCACCAGTGATTTGAGGTTTGTATTTAATTATCTAAAATTTAAACCATGGCGTGATTTCGGTGGTTTAGAAAATGGAAACAAACTTACATTAAAAGTAATTAGTGATTATGCTTGCTACTATTGGCGGAAACAGCCAGACTATCCTGCATCCATACGACTGCCAGATTGAAAGTAAAACTATAATGCTCTCAATAATCTAGACAGTATGATAAGCTTTGGACATTCTCAACCATGGGGAGGAAAAAAATGAGCAATGTTCGGTGCAGCCAGGCCATGTTGCGTAACCCATCGGGGGGGAATCCCGTTCCAGAGGACCAGCAACCGGGGAGCAAGTCCTTGGTGAGAGGGGGAAAACCCTAACTTAAGCGTAAGTGTCAGCGGCAGCCTGAAATTGTACCAATAATGGCTGTTTGAAAATGCAGTGCCATTTTATTTTTATTTTACTAAACAAGAATATATATATCTTTAATAATTATTTAAGTTTTCTTCCCCCTTTTCCTTCCTGCCCTCTCTATCTCACCCACCTTGGCAATCCCGATCAGAAAACTGATTTGTAAGAGGTTTTTCCTGCATGCAGAATTCTCCAGGGAGGGATTCTCATGCGAAAACCAGTAAAACGAAAATGTCTTCACTGCCAGAAATGGTTTGAGCCAGACCATCGCAATCGTTACCATTAGGTACTGCTCTGTGCCAGAATGCCCAAAAGTCAGCAAGGCAGCAAGTCAGACGAGGTGGCTCAATAAGGCTGAAAATCGTGACTATGTTGGTGCTGGAAATTACGAGTTGGTCGCAAACCTTAAAGTGTCGGACAGAAAAACCCGTAAAAGGTTTTTAAGTAGACTCTAGTTAAACAAGGCATGATAAAAATAATCTACCGTATCCTTGTCAAATGCCAGGGGAACCAAAAATAGCTCCACTGCCCCAACCTCGGGATGGGTCAGGGTATAGAGACCTTGCGGGCAATAGCGGTTGCGTGTTCCCTGAAAGGATAAGGCAAAAGGGGTGCGGATTTTACCAGGATAATCATGACCTGGCCCCATATCCTTTACCTCGGTTAAAAGTAAAGTCAAATGGCAGTCGTCCGCCAGCACCATGGAAAAAGTGAGTCCTGCCAGGGGGGCGGCGTCTGCAAAGGTATTAATCTGCATCCTCTTATTCTTCCTGCCCACGGAGGTTACGTATCATATAAATATAAGGACCATCCTGATGGACATCCCGAAAACCCAATCGACGGTAGAGGTGTTGTGCCGGATTAAAGACTTCCACATGGATGGAAACAGTTTTATCCGTGGCGTCCCCCTCGGCAAGGACACCTTTTAACAATTGGGTACCCACACCCTGGTTGCGAAAGGCGGGTAATACTCCCACATCTACTATCCGTAAATCTTTTATTCCCCTATGGAGATAGAGCCGCCCAACATCCTGGCCATCCAGTTGCACAACATTAAACTCCGCATCCCAATATGCATTCCGATAATGTCTGCGCTGATAATCAAACTGAGACTCAAGAAAGGCAACCTTCTGTTCGTCGCTCCAATCGATCAAAATGGCCAGTTCATCCCAACGCATTGAAATATACAGGGTGCGAAGAAAGGGTATATCCACTTCGGTTTCCGCTCGCAAGGAAATGTTCAAAAGTAGATTCTCCCTGCATTGAAACGACTGGGGATCCGATCGATCCCCAGTCTGCGAAATATCAGTCCTGTGTCGGAAAAATACCATCCCAACAGATGACAAAGTTGAGGGACAGGAAGGGCTGCTGATTGTTGTGAGGCAGCGGAGCAGAACTGTTGTCCGGCCCAATGCTGCTTGTTATAAAACTGGTCTCCGGAGTGGTCGTATCAAAGAAAGCCGTCTGAGTTTTCGGAGTTACCCCAGGAGCTTCAACCGTAGCAACGTTCCCCAACCTGGTGGTGTTGGTGGGGGTCGTTTTCTTGGAACTGACGGTGCTTGATAAAGCCCCATTCATACCGTGGGAATGGGAACTCAACTGGTTTGAGGTCAAGGTAACTGTATCGCTGCCGGTGGTCTGTCCCAATGGCAACCATACGGTAGTGATGTCAGTGGTATTACTGCCCAAAGGAACACGACCGCGCAGGTCCGGCAGTTTAAACATGCCAGAAGCGGCGCCAGTCCCATAACGAGTACCAATGATCGCGTAGAGTGCCGGAAACTGGGATTGACTAACCTGCTGACCATTACAAGCCAACCAGCCTTCAGGCGCAAACGTGTAGGGCATACAACGAATTTCACCGATAAAAGGATCCATGTTTCCTCCTTAAGGCCTGCTGGGATAGGTTCCAGCAGTGGCGCAAATGATGAAGGTTAAAGCCATACAGGCCATGACATTGGGGTGTCCACCCCCCTGAGGGGTGTCGGATATCGCTTCCGGTTCGAAGACAATGGTGTTCCTGTTGGCATCCGGCGGTGCCATATCGATGTAGGAATAATACTTGGTATTGACACCCAGCATATTCGTTGTTCCAGGCATGTTTGTGGCAGCCGCATTCGTGGTGGCATAAAGACTATGGGTGTGAGAGGGAACGTTGTTGGAAGTTAAAGCCACAGACACCGCACCGTCTGTTTGTCCCAATACACGATTCGTCAAGCCAGGACCTTGGCCCATACCAACAGGCACCCTGCCCATATAATTGGGAAGACCAAAAGTCGTCCGTCCATCACCACCATAAGTGGTTCCAAGCAGACTGAACAGCACTTGATAGGTTGTAACATTTTGCAAGGAGCCATTACAGATCAACCACCCGCTGGGGGCAAAGTTGCCTGCAAAAATGCGAACTTCACCAATATATGCATCACCCACTTTGATTTCCTCCTAAACTAAGGTTGACTCCCTGCCCATTAGGGACGTGAAGGATACGTTCCTGTTTTGGCAATACAAAAATTGACCACTGAGAAGGGTTGCACGTTGTTGTGCCCACCACCCGCCCCCGCAGGTGAAATACTGTCCGGTGAAAGTGCCACCGGTGCCCCCCCCGGACCCGACGGTGAAGCATAGATGTTCACACCAGTGGGAGCCTGGGCATAGACATTGGTGCTGGGATTTGTCTTGTTGCCAGCTTGAGCAGTAACATTGACCGTGTGAATGTGCCCCGGCATTTGGTTTGCAACCAGGGTTACCGTTTCAGCTCCTCCATAGTATCCCTGGTAACTCTGAGAGGACGGGTTGTTTTGAGAGGGAAATGAAGCCCCAAAAGGCACTCGCCCACGCAAATCGGGAAGATTGAAGTTGCCCGTTGAATAGGCCCCGCCAAACTGATTGCCAATCAGGGAGTACAGTGCCTGGTATTGGTTTATAGGCAACGTACTCCCATTGCAGGCCAACCAACCGGCTGGAGCAAAACTGAAACCGAACAAGCGGATTTCACCGAGATACGGGTCACTCATCGTATTACCCTTCCTGTAAATTGTGCAAAGCTATTGACACCTCCTACTCTGTACCGATCTACACTGAGACCAGTCACAGAATTTATATACTTCAACTTATCAAAGCCTTCAAGCTTTTTTTTTTAAGATTTTCTTGACAGATTGCAATAATATTCTCTATAAAATCAATGCGATAAAAAATTTACTCATCATTTTGCCAAAAATAAGTGCTTCTAAGTATTGAAAAACTCTGATTATTCGATGAGATTATTTATTTGCATCAAAAGCCCACATCAAAGATTATTTTTGTCTGCTGATTTCGTTCCGACTCCCTCGTCCCAACCTACCACCTTGCTCTTTGGATTGTAGCCATCGAACCAGGTATCACCAATCCTTTTTTGGTAATAAATTTATCGTCTTCCAAAAAAGCGATAAAAAACTTTGGC
>JADFXB010000093.1 GCA_015233935.1 Magnetococcales bacterium
ATGTATGCAATTTTCAAAATCTGACCACCAAATGCCTGCTGAATTTTCAGGCAATTGCTGCTTTTTTCCCCAGTTGTTACCTGCCCTCTTTGATTCAGGTTATTGGACAAAAAAAGGGCGTTACTTTGTCACATTCCCTCTAATTCAGTTCTAATTCAGTTAAAGATTCGTTGATTTGCCAATAAACCTGCAAAATATTCACAGCCTGTAATTAAGGTGGAAAACTCACTGCATAGGGAGTATCCGAAGGTTACAGCTTGAGGGGTTAAGATTTTATCTTGTTGAAAAAGTTCACGTTTTGATGATGGTGAAAAAACAGGCAATTTGCTTATTGGCTAACTGGGGCAAGGCTTGGCGATGGTTATCCAAAAGATATCCACTGAGTTATCCACAGGGAAAGTGGAAAGAGAGGGAAAGAGGCAGAAATACAGGTGGTTTTCAGAAATATGGGGCAGAGGGGGCTGCCCCAGGAGTGGTCAGAGTCAAGCTCAAGCCATGCCATGGCGAATCAGATAGTTACCCATTTGCTGGTCCATATCCAAAATGTGTTGTATCAACCATTCGCTTAGAAAGCCGATCAGGTTGGTCAGGGAAGGATGTTTGCCGGAGGGACTTTGCAGCTCTTCTTTCAAGTAGGCCAACTCTTGGATAAACTCCCGATGCATTTCCTTGTGATCCTGATATCCCGGATACTGGCTCTCCACCATGCGCTGCTCTTCGCCACTGAAATGGTCCTTGGTATATTGATCGAGAAAAATCACGATCTCTTCCATGGCCACATGGTCCGGGTCGCCAATGGCGGCATCCATCAGCTTTTCCAATTGTGCGAACAACTCCTGATGTTGTTCGTCGATTTCAGCAATGCCCACCGCGAAAGAATCTTGCCAAAGCATGAGAAAAACTCCCTTTTCCCCGGTTAAATACTGTACCACCCTGAAAAACCCCAGTTTACACCAATGAGTTGCAAGTTGCCCTAAAAAAGTTCGAAGCCATCATCTTCCGCAGGAGGAGCAGGAGTGGCATCACTGTCCAGATTAAGAGCTTGTTGCAAAATTCGACGTTCACTATCCATGGTATAAAGGGCAGCCAAATCTTGAAATTCAGCAGCCAGAGAGGCCAAATCCCCCTCCAAATCCTTGCCCCCCGAATATTCATGAATCATCTCCTGTAACCCCTCCACCACCTTTTGTACCTGCTTTTTAAAGCGTACATGGAAGGTCATTTCGGCGGCCAGGAGCATGATTTGAATGACTGTAGATTGGGCTTCTGCCAGGTTATCTGCCAGGGCGGCCAGGTTGTCGGTGTTATGATTATCCACCTGCTGCACCGACAAAGGCATCCGACGCAACATGGCATTGTTGCGCATAAGAATGGGCATCACCTGTTCCATAAAAATGTTACTGATTTGATGCAGGGATTCGGCAGCAGAGGTCAACTCCAATTGGACGGTGTCTTTTTCCTGTTGAACACGATGACTCAATTCCAGGATGGTACCCGTCAATATTTGCATCCTTTCATTGCCCCGATTACGCAAAGAGCCAGCCAGGTTTTCCATGCGCCCGGCGGACAATGCAATGGCACTCATGGCCCGTTTGGCCTGAAAAATGCCATTTTCCGCCTGGCTTACCACCCGCAAAAATTCACCCGGCAATCCCTCATCAAAAATACCCAGTCGCAAAGCGGAATTTAAATGATGGGTCAACTCGGCAACCGCCTGGCGAAAATCCAGTCCCACCCCCCGCAACTGTTGCACCCCTTTGGCCTGGTCCACAGCATGATCGGAGATGCGGGTCAATTCATGTTGAATGGTTTGCAAGGCGGTCACCAGATCGGCACTGCTCTCTTCCAGTTGATCCACCACAATACGCATGGCCAAGACCACCCAGGGACGCAAATTTTCCTGCTGGGAAAGCAGAAGCATCTTTTCTTCCACCTGTCCCAGAGTAATAACCGCATGGCTGACCCGTTGGGCGGTGATGTCATCATACTGCATGGCCTGCACCAACTCCCCCAACATGGCATTTACCGTTTGGGAACGCTTTTCCATGTCACGACAGACAATGGATATTTCTCCCACCTGATGGGTCATGGTGGTAAGGACATGCTGAGTTTGTTTTTTTAATCTTTGTAATCCCTGGCGGGAGGATTCCAAATCCGCCACCATCCGACGATTGAGATGGCTGATCAAGGCATGGGTTTGTTGGCAGCCAGAGATTAATTCTGCAATCAGAGGACGAATTTGATGTAATAAATTGTCCAGAATGGAGGCAAGGCTTTGCAGTTCAAGGGCATCGCCACTTTTCACCTTGATCTGGTCGGAAATTGGCGGGAGAATGGCATCCTGTTCCAGGGAATAGCCCCATTCCACAGCCTTGGCCAATCGGTTAAGCAGAGCCGTATTTTTTCCCGCCATACTATCCAGGGCGGTGATGGTGGTGCCAATCTCCCGGAAGGTGCGGTTCATGTCCGTTTTCAACGTGGCCAGCCCAAACTCTCCCGCCGAGTTCATTCGCTCCCGCACCGCCGTGGCTCGACTGGCTCCCGTGGCAAAGACACCGGTAAAATTGCCCATGTGTTCTGCAATATTGAGAAATCCCTCTTTATTGTTTTCTGGCAGTGCCATTAAAATGGCCATGGCTTCCGCCAGGGAGAGGGGAGAAACAGGCTTATCAGGCTTACTCATGCTGGATTCCTATCCTTGGCAGAGATTGGGCAATGGAGCGGGATACCGCCATGGTTTGGCGGACATGATTCTACAGTATTTCACATTTTGGTCTTTTTTTGCAAAAGTTCATCTGCCCGACCTTATATTTTTAAGAGTCGGGATGGTCTTAGGTGAAGTTTGGAATCGGTCCATTTTTATGTGGAGCAAAGCATGAGTCCGAAACGTAAATTGAACGAAGAAGGCGTTGAACTGGCAGGGGATCAATTGCGCCAATTCATTGAACGCATCGAACGGTTGGAAGAAGAAAAAGCCGGTCTCGCTGCTGATGTGCGAGATCTCTACAACCAAGCCAAAAGCACCGGGTTTGATCCAAAAGTAATGCGGCATATCATTCGCATTCGCAAAATGGAACAACACCAGGTAGATGAAGAGGAAAATTTGCTTCATCTTTACAAACAAGCCCTGGGGATGAGCTGAACTTAATGGAGTTTTCCTATTTTGCCACCACCGCCAAAGGGGTTGAACCTCTGCTGGCCAAAGAGGTCACCCAACTGGCAGGGCGGGCAGTTCGTCTTGCCCATGGCGGGGTGACCTTTCGCGGTCCCCTGGAGATTGGCTACCGGGTCTGCCTGTGGTCCCGTCTGGCCAACCGGGTAATCCTTAACCTGCAACGATTGGCTGCCAACGATCATCACACCCTCTACGACGGTGTCCGACAGATCGATTGGGAATCCCATATCTCCCCCAGTGGTTCTCTTGCCGTGGATTTTATTGGCACCAACGCCAGCATCATCCACTCGGCCTTCGGCGGACAACGGGTGAAGGACGGGGTGGTGGACCGCCTGCGGGAGCGTTTTGGCAGCCGTCCCAACGTGGATGTGGCCAACCCGGATGTGCGCATCCAATGCCGCTTGACCGGCGATTCCGCCTGGCTGGGCATCGACCTGGCCGGTGAAAGCCTGCATCGGCGGGGATATCGCAGTGGAGGAGGGGCCGCTCCCCTCAAAGAAACCCTGGCTGCCGCCATCCTGTGGTCCGCCGATTGGCCGGTATTGGCCAAAGAACGCTGGCCATTTCTGGATCCCATGTGTGGTTCAGGCACCCTGGTCATCGAGGCCGCCTTGATGGCGGGGGACATCGCACCAGGACTCTTGCGCAAACAGTTCGGCTTTAACCGCTGGTTGGGCCATCAGCCCGTTCAATGGCAGAACCTGGTGCAAGAAGCCCTCTCCCGCAAAGAAACAGGACGTATCAGTGGCATCCAGGGCTATGACCGGGATCCTGCCGCTGTGGAGATGACCCGCCGCAATTTGCAACTGGCAGGCATCGAGCGATTTGTCCAGGTGGAGGTGCGGGATATCGCCACCCTCTCACCCCCGTTTGCCAAAGGTTTGCTGGCCGTCAACCCGCCCTACGGGGAGAGGTTGGGGGATCGCCATGGGGTGGAAGCCCTCTACCAACAATTGGCCACAACCCTGCAAGGTTTCCAGGGATGGCGCATCGCCCTGTTTTCCGCCGCCACCTCCTTGGGGGATGACGTCACCCCAGGGGCCCAAACCAGTCAACTCTTCAATGGAGCCATCCCCTGTACTTTATGGTTGAGCGGTTTTGGTGTCACCCTCAACAAGACACCAACAGTGCTCCCTGCTACCAAACCTCTGCCTCCTCGCCCACCGGTGCTGCCCGATCCTTACAGTCTGGCTCCCGGTCCAGGAGCAGAAATGCTCCTCAACCGCCTGCAAAAAAACTGGAAACATTGGCGACGCTGGGCTGACAAACGGCAAATTTCCTGTTTTCGCCTCTACGATGCCGATATTCCCGAATATGCGGTGGCAGTGGATCGTTATGAAGACTGGGTCTCCCTGCAAGAATATCGGGCACCCGCCGAAGTGGACCCCATGAAGGCCAATCAACGCCTGGCCGATGCCTTATGGGCTGTCCCGCAAGCCTTGCAAATTCCCCCGGAAAACATGGTGTTCAAACAACGGCAGCGGGCAAAAGGCGGCGAACAATATCCCAAACGGGACGAACGGCGGGAGTTCCTCACCGTGCACGAAGGCGGATTACGCTTTCTCGTTAACCTGCATGATTATCTGGATACTGGCCTCTTTTTGGACCACCGCCTCACCCGCTCCATGATTCGTCAGTTGGCCAACGGCAGGCGATTTCTCAACCTGTTCGGCTATACGGGCACCGCCACCGTCTATGCCGCTGACGGGGGAGCCACCACCACGACCACCGTGGACCTCTCCAACACCTATCTGGATTGGGCCTGGCGCAATCTGGCCATTAACCGTCTGGACGCTCCCCGCCATTCCATGGTGCGGGCCGATTGTCTGGCTTGGTTAAATCAGCAGAAGGAATCCTTCGATCTTATTTTTCTCGATCCCCCCACCTTCTCCAACTCCAAAGCCATGGACTCCACCTTCATTCTGCAACGGGATTATGAAAATCTGTTGACAAAATGCATGCAGTTGTTGGCTCCCCAAGGCATTTTAATCTTCTCGTGCAACTATCGAAAATTTCGCATGAACCAGGAATTGGTGCCCGCCGATTGGTCTTTCACCGACATTACCAAAGAGACCACCCCGGAAGATTTCAGTCGTTCTCCCCGGATTCATCGTTGCTGGCGATTGCAAAGACCCTAGGTGAAGTGGATTTTCATTGTTCTGTAACAGCCATCGATGGTATCCTGCCAGGATTCGGAAACAGTCCAAAACTGTACCGTGTGGTGAGTAATTCCTGGTGCGACTTCAGTTGGAGGAGAAGATCCGGTGTCCGAGAATAACAAATTCCGGCTGGTAACCCGCAGCGATTTTGATGGGTTGGTTTGTGCAGTCCTTTTGAAAGAACTGGACCTGATTGGCGATATTTTATTTGTCCATCCCAAAGATATGCAGGATGGCAAAATTCAGATCACTAATCGTGACATCAGTACCAACCTTCCCTATGTGGAGGGGGTACATCTGGCCTTTGACCACCATTTGAGCGAAACCATTCGTTGGGGAGGGATCAAACCGGATAATCATATCATCGATTCCACCGCTCCCTCTGCCGCCAGGGTAGTCTATGACTACTACGGTGGTCGCCAGGCCTTTCCTCGGGTTTCCGAAGATATCATGAAAGCGGTGGATAAGGGGGATGCCGCCCAGTTCAATCGGGATGAAATTATCAACCCGCAAGGTTGGGACCTGATGAACTTTCTCATGGATGCCCGCACCGGTCTGGGACGCTTCCGCACCTTCCGCATCTCCAACTATCAGTTGATGATGCAGTTGATCGACTACTGCCGTGAACATGATATCAATGCCATCCTGGAACTGCCCGACGTGCGGGAACGGGTGGACCTCTACATGGAACAGCAACCCCTCTTCCATGAACAGTTGATCCGCTGCGGCAAAGTCTATCAAAATTTGGTGGTGTTGGATCTGCGGGAGGAAGAAAACATTTGGGCGGGTAACCGCTTTATGATCTATGCCATCTATCCCCAGTGCAATATTTCCATCCATGCCATGTGGGGATTCCAAAAACAGAATACGGTCTTTGCCATCGGCAAATCCATTCTCAACCGTACCTCCCGCACCAATGTGGGCGAGTTGGCCTTATCCTACGGTGGGGGTGGACACGCCAATGCCGGTACTTGCCAAGTGGCCCATGCGGACGCTGACCGGGTGTTGGGGGAATTGATTGCCAAAATCAACGCAGACGGTTGATCTTTTGACTGAAGAGTTCCCCGCGTAAGGCGGGGAACTCTTTTAGAATCATCACAAACCAGGGCGATCTTCGCTGTCCATGGTAAGTGAATTGAGTAAATTTTTCAAAGACGTGGCATGTTTTTCCTCAACGGCGGCCAATTCCAGACAAAAATCCCGTGCTGCCGCATCCGTGGTCTTTTCCGCCAGGCTGTGGTAGGTATCTTGTGCCTTGTTTTCCAACTCGACAGCCAGTTGTAAAATTTCCGCCATGGAGCCAGTGTTGAGAACCGCCATCTCTTTTTCATCGATGACGGCGTGGGCGTTGGCTTCCAGTCCTTCCAGGTAGGTCTCAGCATTAAAGCCTTGCACCATGGGCAAACCGCCTACTTTTTTAACCAACATTCTGGCATGATCGTCTTCCATGTCTCCCAATTGGAGAAACAGCATGCGAGACTCATCATTTTTGGTAATTTCAGCCGCCTTGGCATAAAAGGCATTGGCTTTGACTTCATTGTACAGAGCAGTTTTGAACACCTCTGTGGCTGATTTCATGCGCTCCTCCAGGTCATGGCTGCTTCCTCCTGGTTGAAGAAACAGGCGTGGGTTAGTTTGCTTATATGTTCAATTGAGCGTCATTAAGACATAAAAATGGCCGAAATTCAACCAGCTACTTGGAAAGCGAGTCGGTCAATTGAAGATTTCCTTTATTTTTCAGTTATGTTATCCTGAAAAAATAAACAGGAGGAAGCTATGGAGGCCCGATATTGGCACCTGCTGAACGATGGCCGTCTTTGTTGTGAGGTGTGCCCCCGTGAATGTCGATTGGCGGAAGGGCAGCGGGGAGTCTGTTTTGTCCGAACGCGTCAAGAGGGACGATTAATCCTGGAAACCTATGGACGTTCCACCGGCTTCTGCCTGGATCCCATTGAAAAAAAACCCCTCAACCATTTTTTGCCGGGAACGGCTACCCTATCTTTTGGTACGGCAGGTTGCAACTTGACCTGTAAATTTTGCCAAAACTGGCATATGAGCAAATCCCGCCAGGTGGATGATCTGGCCGTACAAGCCACCCCAGAGGCCATTGCCCGTGCAGCCCGTCATTTTTCCTGTGGCAGCGTCTCCTTCACCTACAACGATCCGGTCATCTTCCTGGAATATGCGGTGGATACCGCTATCGCTTGCCACCAGCAGGGGGTAAAAACGGTGGCGGTGACCGCTGGCTATATTCAGGGAGCGGCAAGGGAAGAATTTTTCCGCCACATGGATGCTGCCAACGTGGATCTAAAGGCCTTCAGCGATGCCTTCTATCGCCGTCTGGTGGGAGGGCATCGCCAGGTGGTGCTGGAAACCCTGGAATACCTGGCCAAAGAGACCAAGGTTTGGCTGGAAATAACCACACTATTGATTCCCGGCGAAAACGATTCAATACAAGAGCTGGAAGACCAATGCCGTTGGATGGTGGATCATTTGGGGGAGGGGGTGCCCATTCATTTTACCGCCTTCCACCCCGACTGGCGCATGCTGGACAAACCCCGCACTTCCCTGGCCATTCTCAATCGGGCCATGGAAATAGCTGGCAAAAATGGTGTCCGTTATGCCTATACCGGTAATGTGGCGGACCCCCGTGGCGGTAGTACCTGGTGTCCTGGTTGCGGAAAGTTGACCATTGGCCGCACCGGCTGGAATATTACCGCTTGGCATTTAAACGAAAAAGGGGCGTGTCAACATTGCGGGATGGTTTGTCCTGGGGTCTTTGCTGCCAAGCCTGGTACCTGGGGAAGTAAACGGATACCCGTTCGTATGGGATAACAAAAGCGGGGGAGGTTTGACAAAACCTCCCCCGTTAACTGTACTCAGTAACTTTCAAACTCCTTGTCCGCACCATCTCCCATTTTGTCACTCATATCCAGATGAATGCCGTTGGTATGTCCATGATGGCTGCTCATGCCATGAACAGTGATGGCCCGTATCTCTTTTTGCCGGGAAGCAGGGGATTTTTTCCCCCGGGAGACCACTCCCCGATCTGACCTTGCCATGGTGCGTTGTTCGGTCACAACACTGGCATGAATTTTAAAGAAGCTGATGTTTTCCCGCATTTGTTCTGATTGGGAAGAGAGTTCTTCTGCCATGGAACTGGTCTCTTCCGATGCAGCCGAATTGCGCTGCACCACTTGATCCAGTTGCTGCATGGCCGTGTTGATCTGCTCAACACCACTTCTCTGCTCAGAAACGGAGGCACTGATTTCCTGCACCAGTTCTGCCGTTTTTAAAATATCCGGCACCAATTGCTCCAGCATTTTGCCAGCTTCTTCCGCTACCTGCACGCTGGAAGTGGAAAGCTTGTTGATCTCCGCTGCCGCCTGCTCGCTTCCTTCCGCCAGCTTACGCACTTCGTCCGCTACCACCGCAAAACCCTTGCCATGCTCACCAGCACGGGCGGCCTCGATGGCCGCATTGAGGGCCAACAGGTTGGTTTGATCGGCCAATTTTTGAATGATGCCAATTTTTTCGGCAATCTCCTTCATGGCCTTTACCGTTTGCACCACGGCAGTTCCACTGGCGCGGGCATTTTCCGCTGCCTTCTTGGCTATCTTCTCCGTCTGACTGGCGTTATCCGCATTGCTTTGGAAGTTGGCTGCCAACTCCTCGATGGAGGCGGAAGCCTCTTCCACCGAAGCCGCCTGCTCCGAAGCCCCCTGAGACATTTCTTGGGCACTGGCCGATAAGGCCATACTGCCTTCGGAAACACTGTCGGAGGCCACCTTGATCTCCTCCATCACCTCCGCCAGACGATCTACCATGGTGTTGATGCTGCCCTTTAACTGGGCTAAACTTCCCTTGAGATCCAAGGTGATTTTATTCTGCAAATCACCATGGGCCATGGCCCCGGTGATGCGGTTGATCTCTCCCATGGCCTGATTCAACTGGGATAGGAGGGTATTGACCGCCTGTAAAGCCTGCCCAATCTCATCCTTACCTTTGTGTTCAATGGTCTTGCTGAAATCCGCATTTTCCGCCACTTCAGTCAACAGGGCCACCAGTTTACCCATGGGTTGGGTCACCGAACGGGTGGTCACCACCGCCATCAGGGCACCCAGAACCAGGGCAATGGCAGTGGCCAAGGTCATGGTCTGAAAAGCATTGTCGCTGTCACTTTGAATTTTGCGGTTTTGGATGGATTGCAGCTTTTCGGCAAACTGGTTGGCCTTTTGGGTCAACTCATCCAGCTTATTGTCCGCATTGCGCATTTCCTCATCAGTGGCCACATAGTTGTGGAAAGAGTCCTGATAAGCATCTGCGGAAGCCAGAATGCCGTCACACAATTTAATTTCATCCGTTGAACGAAAACCATTCTTCAAATCCTGGGTAATGGCGCGGATTTTTGCCACAACTTCATCATTTTCCTTGATGTATTTTGGCTCACCACGCAGCATGAAATCTTTTTCTTTGCGACGAGCGGTCAAAGTTTGATAGGCGATTTCATCCGCCTTGCGAACTTTGCTGATCACCTGATCCAACTGATCCGCATCCACCTTATCATCCCGCATTTTGCGATAGTGTTTATTTTGATTATCCGCCAAGTCCCGCCCGGCTTTTTCAATCTCTCGCCCGGTCTTGCTGATTTTTTCACTGGCATCGCTCATTTTCTTTTTGAGCTCCGCCATCAGGCGGAAGGTGTTCTGCAACCCGGTAGCCTGTTCCTTAAGCTGTGTAGCCAAGGCTTTGTCGTTGGGATCGGTAAAGGCTTCATCCAGTTTTTCGGCCCGTTCCAGGGTACTTTTTAACAGGGCTTTAACCTCTTCAGCCACTTTTGGATCCCCTGTTTTTTCAAATTTGACAGCGTGACCTGATGCATCAGCCAATTCTTCGGCAATGGCACCCGTCTCTTGCACTTTTCCTGCACGGTTAATCAGTTTGTCGATGGTATGATTACCCATCCATGCGACACCAAATGTTAAAATTAGGAGCAAACCAAAACTGATTCCAATTTTATAACCTATCTTTAAGTTTTCAATCATTGGGTATTCCTGCCAAGCTGAAGGGAAAAAGAACAGTCACTCAATTATTTTTATAGGAGTCTTCGCCAAGACACAACCCGGAAAAATTCTATTTTGAAATATAATAAAGTAACAGGGACCTTCCACCTCTCTGCATCACAATAAAAAGGGGGAGGTGAAAAATCACCTCCCCCGTAAAGTTTGGCAAACCTTCTCTTAAAACTGTTCAAAATCCTTGTCGCTATGCTCATCTGCCGACATATCCAGGTTGGTTGCGGCAGTGGTACGGTAGTCGGGGGCTGGCAATCCCTTGCGGTTGGCATTGACCACAGTTGCATTTTTATGGGGTGAGGTGCGCCGTTTAGGGATAGTTTTGTCGCTCCGACGCACTTCACTCTGTTCGGTTTTGAAAAAGCTCATGGCCTCCCGCATTTGCTCAGCCTGGGCGGACAACTCCTCCGACATGGAACTGGTCTCTTCTGCCGCTGCCGCATTGCGCTGCACCACTTGATCCAACTGTTGCATGGCGGTATTGATCTGATTGACACCGCTTTTTTGTTCGTTGGTTGCGGCACTGATCTCCTGGACCAACTCGGAGGTTTTCAAGATATCAGGGACCAGCAATTCCAACATTTTTCCGGCTTCTTCCGCAACCTGAACGCTACTCGTGGACAGCTTGTTGATTTCGGCGGCAGCCTGTTCGCTACCCTCCGCCAACTTCCGTACCTCATCGGCCACCACGGCAAAGCCCTTGCCATGTTCACCCGCTCTGGCGGCTTCGATGGCGGCATTGAGGGCCAACAAATTGGTCTGATCGGCCAATTTTTGGATCACGTTGATTTTTTCAGCAATTTCCTTCATGGCCTTGACAGTCTGCACCACGGCAGTACCGCTTTCACGGGCACTCTGGGCCACCCGTTTGGCAATCTGTTCGGTCTGGTGGGCATTGTCCGCATTCCCCTGGACACTGGCCGCCATCTCTTCCATGGACGCAGTAGCCTCTTCCACCGACGCCGCCTGTTCCGTTGCGCCCTGGGACAGTTCTTCCGCACTGGAGGTCATGGCCATGCTGCCCTCGGCCACCCCATCGGCGGCATGCACCACTTCCTGCACCACGCTGGACAGCCGGTTGATCATGTTGTTGAGATTATCTTTCAACTGGGCCAGGCTGCCTTTGAGTTCCAACTTCACCCGCCGCCGCAGTTCACCACCTGCCATGGCCTCGGCCACCTGATTGATCTCACCGATGGCTTGTTCCAAGGTGGTCATCTGGCCGTTGATGCTCTCCTTGAGTCTCAACAGATCTCCCTTCAGATCCACCTCAACCCGTTTGGAAAAGTTGCCTTCAACTGCGGCGGTCATCACCCCGTTGATTTGTCCAATGGCGGTGTCCAGACTGGTCAACTGATGGTTGATGCTGTTTTTCAACAGGGCCAGGTCGCCTTTCAAATCGGAGGTGACCGGTTGTTTAAAATTGCCGTTGACCGCCGCCTCCATGCTGTCATTGATCTCGCCAATGGCCAGGTTCAGGTTGCTCATCAAATGGTTGACCGCCGCCACTGCCTGGCCAATTTCATCCTTGCTTTGATGGTTGACACTCTTGGCAAAGTCTGCATTGGCTGCAACTTCGCTGAGAAAATCCACCAGCTTTTTCATGGGAACGGTCACCGCACGGGTAGCCAGAACGGAGAAGAGAAGGCCCAACGCCACCGACAAGACCGCTCCCCACAAAAGCATCAGAGCAGCCTCTTTGGCATCGTTGATCATTTGACTTTCCTGGGTATGAACCAGTTTATCCACGGTTGCATTCAAGGCCCTGGCATTGGCAACCATCTCCGATTCCAGTTTTTTCTGCCGGTTGTTTTGTTCCACAAATTCGTTAAAACCCGTGAGATAACTTTTGGCGGCGGTGATAATTTTATCCGTCATTTCAATGTTGTCTTGTTTTTTGAAGGAGGATTTTAACTGGTTGGCCTGATCCAACAAGAGTCCCAACTCCCGGCGTACCTCATCGGCATATTTCATATCGCGACTGAGGATGAAATCTTTCTCCCGTCGCCGCACATTCAGTACATCGTTCATCAAGTCATGGGATAAACGCTCCTTGAGCAGCTTGTCTTTCAATACATCTTCCGCTGCCTTGTCTTTCAGCAGTTGATCAAGTTCCTTGGATTGATCTGTACTAAGCTCTTTCACGACTTTTTCAATCTCCCGTCCCAATACACGGGACTCCTCCTGCTCTTTCTCCATTACATCATCGGCTTCCACAAACTGGGCAAAAAATTTACCGTAGGCTTGGCTGTTGGCCAGAATGGTATCCATCATTTCCCGGTTGGCGGGGTTGTTGAAAGAGGCTTTCAAGGTCTCTGCCATTTTTTGCAATTTGGCCAACTCGCTCTTGACTTCCTCCACAAATTTCTGGTCGTCCCGAAGCATGAAATTTTTTTCCGCCTGGCGGATAGTACTCATGAGGGCATCAATTTCAAAACTGCTCTCCACTTTGCCCGCACGTTCCAGAACATTGGACAACTGCTCCCGCGCCAACCAGGCCAAAGCAACGGTAAGCAACAAAATAATGGCAAAACT
>JADFXB010000094.1 GCA_015233935.1 Magnetococcales bacterium
TCTGATCGGGGAGGTCAAATTAAACTTCCTGGGGGTGAGGGATTGGGTATAGGTGATCATCTCTCTGGACAATTGCATTTTGCCAGCATCCATGGTGTCATAAAACAACAGGCTCAAGGCGTAATAGATGTTGTCCAACTGCATGGCCTGGGACCATTTGTCACGGGAGGGATGGCGAAAGAGCATCAGTCTTAATTGCAACTCCTGTTCATAATGGTGGCCGGTCTTGGCCGCATCCAGGAGTTGTTGCAGGGTTTCAAATTCCAGGGCGTTCAATGCCGCCAATTGTTGGGAAAAGTCCACCTCTGGCAGGAGTTGGGAAACCATGCGGGTGATATGAACGGCACGGGTTACCTGGCCGCTGGCAAGACACTCGCTTTGCAAACTGGCCACCTGACCGAAAATACCGTGCATGATTTCTCGCAGCAGGCTTTCCTGTTGTTGTTTATGGTTCAACAATCCTTGCAGGGCCTCCTCAACCTGGCCTGTGTTGGCTTGGGCACGGGTGAGGAGACGTAGGGCATCGGTCTGCAAGGATGGGGTTTGGCTTACCTGGTTGACCAAGGGGATGATTTCCGCTGCCCGGCCTTGCTCTTCCAGCAATTTGGCTATTTCCAACAGAGTTTCTGGCTTTTGACCCCTGGTCATCAGGGTGGAATAGGGTTCTTCTTTAGCCAGGTGCACTAGGGTTTGCAGCAGTTGGAGCATGGGTATTCCCTCTTATTGTGGGCAGAATCTCTTTGTTCTTTCAGGTTATACCAATATTCAACATGCCTTACCATTGCTATTGCTTGCTGGGTAATAAATTCATGGGTGCAGGGAGTGTTGAAATTAATTTCTATTGAGGGGGAAGATTATTCACGCCATCCTTCCAGGGTTTATCAACTGTGCAGGCAAAAGGGGGGAGCTTGGTCAACTATCGGGATAAGAGTAGTCAACATGCCAATGATAACAATCAGTTCAGTGCCATCGCCCAGTTGTTTATGGATGATCATGATGCATTGATCAACAAGATTGAAGCCTTCCCCAAATATGTGAGCCGCCAGACCTTTGCCAAAGTGTTGGCCAAGTATGAAATATTTAAACGCATTCTGCCGGTGCACGGCTCTATTGTGGAGTGTGGGGTGTTGAATGGGGCAGGATTGATGACCTGGGCCAAGTTGAGCAGCATTTTCGAGCCGGTCAACCATGTGCGGCGTATTATTGGTTTTGACACCTTTTCCGGTTTTCCATCGGTCAGTGAAGAGGACACCCGCACGGGAACATTTCATGGCATGCAGGCAGGCCAAATGGTGGGCAGCAGTATTGAGGATATAGAAAAGGCCATCCATGTCTATGACCTCAATCGCCCTCTAAGCCATATTCCCAAGGTGGAACTGGTGCAAGGGGATATGTGCGAAACGGCGGAAAGTTATCTGCAAAACAATCCCCACCTGGTGGTGGCCCTTTTGTACCTGGATTTTGACCTCTATGCCCCCACCAAAAAAGCCTTGGAGGTTTTTGTCCCCCGCATGCCCAAGGGGGCCATCATCGCCTTTGACGAACTGAATGCCAAAGTTTTTCCAGGGGAGACCCTGGCTGTTGTGGAGACATTGGGAATCAACAAGTTGCGTATCGAGAGATTTCCCTTCGACTCCTATACCTCCTTTGCGGTGATTGAATAATCTTCTCTTCAGTTACATTGGAATTTAGTACAATATGTCCAAAAATGGTTATCGCTGGTTTCTTTATGCCCTATTGGTGGTACTATGCTTAGTTGTGGTGGGCCTAACCACTACCGTTCAACCTGGTTCACTCAAAGGTGGACTGGTCTATAAGAACATGTGACCTGACAGCGGTACACATTTATGAATGATGAAAGCTGGTTGGTTGTTCAATTGTGGGTTGGCTATCTGCTACTCGCAAAGCTGGTGTTGGTCCTGCCATGGCCTGCCATACGTTCCCCATTCTTCGCTTTGGTCAATCTTGTTGCGGCCTACCGTCTGTACTATCTTGGTAAATTTGAGAATAAAGCCTTTGTTGCCTATGTGGCACTGGTGATTGTTTACCTGCTTACCCTGCGCTGGTTGGCACACTTCCGTCCCTCCTGGCTCTCTTGGTGTGGATGGCTACCGGTTCTCGCTCTGGTGGTATTCAAGGCTTGGCCGGTCCAAGGGATTGAATTTCCAATCTATTGGGTGGGTTTTTCCTACATGGCCTTTCGATTGAGTGCCATCTCCATTGAAATAGCCAATGGCCAAGCCCGTCTTCCCAATTTGGCAGAGGGATTGGGGTTTGCCTTTTTTCTTCCTACCCTGGTGGTCGGACCCATTAGCCCACTGGCCAATCATCAGTCCGGGTTGAGCCAGGGCAACGTTACCCTATCTGATCTAGGTTGGGCACTTTTTCGCATTCTGATCGGGGTGGTCAAATTAAACTTCCTGGGGGCCATTGCTCTGCAATTCACCTTTGGAGTGCTGTGGATGGATGGGAATCAGCACGGTTTGGGTGATTTTGTGATCTCCTCCGTTGGCTATTATTTTTATATCTATCTCAATTTTTCCGGCATTATCGATGTGGCAATTGGATGCTCTGCACTCCTGGGCATTCCGGTGCTTGAAAACTTTGATCGTCCCTTTTCCGCCCGCAACCTCAAACAGTTTTGGAGCCGTTGGCACATCTCCTTAACCCGCTATGCACAAATCATGGTCTATGATCCTGCCAGCCGCTTCCTGTTACGCCGTTTTCCCGGTCGTGTTCACCTGGTAACCGCCATAGTCAGTTTTGTGGTGTTTGTGCTCATCGGTGTATGGCATGGCAACAGTTGGAACTATCTGCTCTTCGGCCTTTATCACGCATTAGGGATTGTCTGGCTGACTTACTTCGGCAAATTTCTCAAGGATAGGTTCGGTCGATCCCTGCTCCAGGTACTGAATCACCCCCTGGTTACCGCAATCAGTATCACCTTGACCTTTTTTTATGTCAGTTTCGGATATTTTCTGTTTGAGAATGACCTCACCAGGATCATCATGATCCTGGATATGCTATTCTCGGCTTAAGGCAAATTTTTTCTGGGGGCTGTTTTGTCTGAACATTCAATTGAACGGGGTCCGATGAGTACCGATCTTCTAAAAAAGCTATTGTTGGATCGGAATCCAGAATTTTGGCCCGCCCTTTCTGTGGCGGTGGATCGGTGCGGACAATGGGCGGATGCCTTGCGTTTGGCTGGTCTGGCCCGCAAGGCTGCCCAAACTCTGAAACAGCCACAACCTGGCCAACCCCTCCGTGTGGCATTATTAGGTGGCTATACCACACAACCCTTTGCTGAAGTGGTTGAACTCCTGTTGGTTCATGCCGGTTTTGCCCCCGAACTGGTACTGGGTAGCTTTGACAACCATGTGGCCGAGTTGTTGGGTGAGGGCAGTACCCTCCTGAAACCGCCTCCTCAGGTCTGTGTGGTGATGCCCTCCCAGCAGGCAGGGCGTTGCCCATGCAGTCTTTCCGCTCCCCGCGAACAGGTGGAAGGGGTGGCCGTTGAAATGGCCCATAATCTGTTGTCCCTTTGTAAACAGGCCCATCTGTTAAGGACATCGGATCTTATTCTGGCCAATTTCAGTCTTCCTTCCCTCTACGACCCCGGAATGTTGCGCAGTAAAATCGCTGCAACCCCCTGGAACTTTACCAAGCGGCTCAACATGGAATTAGGCCTGGCAGCACCCCCTTGGTTAACCATTTGGGACTGGGAATTCATCTCTTGTCAGGTGGGGCTTGACAATTCCTGGGATGCCCGCAGCCATTTTGCCTCCCGACAACCCGGCTCCCCCGCCTTTCAATGGACCGCAGCCAAAGAGCTGGTGCATCTGATCCGGCAGTTACGCGGCGTTGCTAAAAAAGTCTTGGTGTGTGACCTGGATAACACTCTATGGGGGGGGATTATTGGTGACGATGGTGTTGAGCACATTGAATTAGGACCGCCCTCACCACGTGGTGAAGCCTTTTTGGCCTTTCAGCGTTACATCAAACAGTTGTCCAGTCGGGGCGTTGTCCTGGCTGTCTGTTCAAAAAATCAGGACGAAAACGCCCGTATACCCTTTATTCAGCATCCTCACATGGCCCTAAAACTTGAGGATTTCGCCTCCTTTAAGGCCAACTGGCAACCCAAACCTGATAACTTATATGCCATCGCTGCCGAATTGAATCTCGGTCTGGATAGCATGGTTTTTATAGATGATTCACCAGCAGAAATCCATCAGGTCCGGCAATTCCTCCCCCAGGTTACTACCCTTCTTCTTGGTCCCGATCCCAGTGACTATGTTATGCAGTTGGATAGTCTTCGTTCTTTTGAACCCCTTGCCCTCACTGCAGAAGATTTTACCCGGGCCGACCTCTATAGCCGCCAAGTTCAGTATGAGCAGTGGCGTCTTTCATTTACCGATCTTAATAGTTATTTGTCCTCGTTGGAAATGCAGGCCACCATCAGCAAGTTTAATGAAACAGATTTGAATCGTATTACCCAATTGATTAATAAAAGCAACCAGTTCAATCTCACCACCCAACGCCGTACCATGGCCCAGGTATCCGACTTGATCCATGATCCCCAGGTTTGTGCTTTCACTGTGCGATTGCGTGATCGACATGGCGATCATGGTTTGATTGGCGTCCTGGTGGCATTCCAAGAGCAAGATAACCTGGCTGTTGATACCTGGTTAATGTCTTGTCGTGTTTTATCTCGACAAGTGGAAGACTTGGTGCAGAACCATCTGGTGCGTTGTGCGCGGACACGAGGGTGTGGCACAATCACAGCCAGTTATCTGGTGAGCAAAAAAAATGGCTTGGTTGTCCATCTGCTTGATAATCTGGGCTATGATTTAATAACTACAGACCCCTGTGGAGATCGATACTATCGGATGGAGGTGGCATCGTTCCAGGAACGGCCTACCCATATTCAGGTGACACTCCAAGAGGAGAACCAGTGATGAGCGACCGCGAAGCGGAAATCTACCGTACTTTGCAATCTATTTTTGATGATCTGTTTCTCGCCCCGGTTACCCTCACCCCAGAGCTTTCTGCCAGGGATGTTGAGGAGTGGGACTCAGTCATGCACATTTCCCTGTTGTTGGCCACGGAACAAGCCTTTTCCATTCGTTTTCGGGTGGGACAGACCGAGGCTATGGCCAATGTGGGAGAGTTTGTCGCACTGATTGACAGAATGCTTGACCATGCCTGACAGACCTTTTTCTGTACCGCTTAGTGATCATGCCTTGGTGGGAATGGTAGTGGTATTGCTGGTGTTGATGTTGTTGCCGTTTTATCCAGGCTGGTCGGTCCAAGAGTCCTATCTGGAGAGTAGTGGGGACGAACCCCAGATGAGTTTTATCCATCATCAGACGTTTGTGGATCAAACTCCTTTGGATGTGCTGATTGCCGGGGGGTCCTATGCCTGGAACGGTTTGGATCCCAAGGTGTTGGAGCAAGCCTTTTCTGAGCGGTATCGGCGTCCCTTTCGTGCAATCAACATTGCTTTGAACGAAGGCAAAGACCAGACCTACCTTTTCGTAAAAAATTTGACCATGCGGCGTAAGGTACGCATGGTCATCATCAACGACTTTTTCAGTCCCATTTCCACGCCCCATGAAAATGCTTTTCGACGTTGGTTACTGACGGAACATTGGAATTTAATGGGGCAATTGCCAATCAAAAGTAGTTTTGGGTTTTATACCGAAAGTATTCTGGGGGCACCGCGTCATTTGCTTTCGTTGTTACGGCCTAACCGACCGGCTCATTTACCAGAACGCCAAAAATTTTTTGAGAGTAATGGATTTAATCCGTTGCGAGGAAATTTTAGGAATCTCACCCAGTTTACTGATTTCAATCCCGAATTGTTGCCGCTACCAGCGGAGGAATTGTTTTATCGTGATGATCTTCAGGAAAAGTATTTTTTCAAGAATGAGTCACCGGATGAGACTTTGTTGATCATTCAACGTGCCCTGGCTCGTCATTTGCGGGATATGGGTATTGAATTGGTGTATGTTCACATTCCCCGTTATCATCTGGTCTATGGTGGTCACCGGGTGGAAGCCAACTTCAACCCATTACGATGGATAGGGCCAGATGATGAATATCTTGCGGCTCCCCGCTCCCGGCTGTTTGCGGGCTTGGGTGATGCTGATTTGCAACGGCTCTACTTCAATAATCATTTAAATGAAAATGGGGCGAGGGCTTTTACCAGGCAATTGATGCCGGCATTGGCTCAACTACTGGATCGTTTGCAGGAGGAAGGAAATTTTAAGTAGAAATCTGAAATTATGGGGATTTTCCGCTCCCATTTTTGTTGTGACTCAAAAAATGAGAAACCCGCACCACCCGGATTTGCCGACCGGCCAAACCAGGCAGCCATTGCTCCAGGGCCTGTAGGGTTTCCGGGTAGGGGTGGCCAATGCCTATGGCACCGCCGTGTTGTCGCCCTGTTTTTTCCAGTTGATTTAATTGGGAAAGAATGACATCTGCCCTTTGCACATTGTCGATAAACACCTGACGGGAGGCTGCCGGAATACCGGCTGCCAGGGCACGGTCAAAGGCCACCGAGCGTTGTGAGGTGCGGCTGTCGAGAAAAAACAGTCCCCGTGTGCGCAAGACCTTCATCACACTGTCCATGGCCGCCACCTGGGTGGTAATGCGAGAACCCATGTGGTTGTTGATGCCCACCGCTTCTGGAAAATAATCCAGGTTTTGTTTGACGATTGTTTGAATTTCCCCATCTCCCATGCCGGTAATGATGGCCCCGTTTCCAGGGTGGATACGGGGATACTCCACCGGCTCCATGGGTTGATGCAAAATAATCTCCTTGCCCACCTTGTGACCAATCTCCGCCACCTCCCTGGAGGAGGGACCATAGGGCAAAATGGCCAGGGTGATATCGGCAGGCAGTCGGGCAATGGCTTTGGAAACATGGGCATGAAAGCCCAGATCATCAATCACCACCGCCACCGCAACACTGGGTTCCCCGGTACGTGGGGGCACCACCTTGCGACGGGGAGGCATGGGCGGAGGTGGGGGTTCCTTGCCGCTGAAATGCTCTTCGTAAAGGGGACGACTTTCCTCGTCAACCACCTTTGAGGGTTCTTTGGTGGTTGGCTTGGTTTGTTCTTTGGCAGGTTCTGGGGCAGGAGGCTCCTTGATAGCCATCACCGTCTGCTCAAGGCGTTGCTTGGCAGAGGGATTGGGACGCGGTGGTACGGTGATGACATGGCTCTTGGTCTCCTTTCCCTTGTAATCCTTCCAGAGAAAGTAGCCCACCCCTGCCATCAACACGACCACCAGCGTCCCAGCCAGCAGATAATCCCAACGAACGGCTCTGCTACGGCGACTTCGACTTCGGGAAGGTGTTGCCAATCGTCACGTCCGTTATTTGCGTGCCGTCTGACCTGAACCGGCATCCTTCCGTTTTTGGAAAATGTTATAGGAGCGTAACAGGTCCAGGGCGCGTTGCAATTGATAATCCTGTTTGCTGCGACCGGTAATGCTGTCCCGTTCTTCCTCTTCCACTTCGCTCTTTTTGTCCTTGCTCTTATCTTTGTCCTTGCCCTTATCCTTTTCCTTGGATTTGGCAGGTGACTCTTCTGCTGGCTGGGATTCTTCGTCCATCATGTTGGACAAATCTTCGTCGCCATTGGAGCTGCCGTTATTTTCGTCAGCATTTTTCAGATGACGTTTCAAGTCTGCTTCGGTGCGCCGTTCTCCGTCACTGCGTTTGCCGGAAATGGCCAGATCTTCCACTTCGATGTCTGGAACAATGCCCTTGGCTTGGATGGAACGACCGCTTGGGGTGTAGTATTGGGCAGTGGTCAAGCGCAAGCCGGAACCATCCGCCAGGGGGATGATGGTTTGCACCGAGCCTTTGCCAAAGGATTTGGTCCCCATGATCACCCCACGATGATGATCTTGCAGGGCACCGGCCACAATTTCAGAGGCAGAGGCGGAACCGGAGTTGATCAACACCACAATGGGGGCACCATCGATCAAATCCCCTTTCTGGGCGTCGAAGGACATGTCTTTGCCTGCAATGCGACCTTTGGTATAGACGATGCGCCCATCATTCAAAAAGGCGTCGGCCACTTGCACTGCCTGATCCAGCAAACCGCCGGGATCGTTGCGCAGATCCAGCACCAAACCTTTGAAACCATCATTTCCTATTTCCTTGCGGATATCGGCAATGGCTTTTTCCAGCAAGGTGGTGGTCTGTTCGTTGAATTGGGTGATACGCACGTAACCCAAGCCGCCTTTTTCCACCCGACTCTTGACGCTACGAATATGGATGATGGCCCGAACCAGGTTGAACACCAGAGGTTTTTGTACCCCCTTGCGGATGATGGTCAACTTGATTTTGGTGTCTGGCTTGCCACGCATCTTTTTGACCGCATCCATCAGGAGCATGTCCTGGGTGGATTCGTCATTGATCTTGACGATCAAGTCACCGGATTCGATGCCAGCCCGATGGGCGGGGGTGTCTTCAATGGGGGAGACCACCTTGACCGCATTGTTGGCCTTGGTGATCTCGATGCCCAAACCGCCGAATTCACCACGGGTATCCACCTTCATCTCTTTGAAATGTTCAGGATTGAGGAAGGAGGAGTGGGGGTCCAGGGTTTGCAGCATACCGTTGATGGCACCGTAGAGAATGGATTCTTCGTCCACCTCTTCCACATAGTTCTGTTTGATCAAGGCATAGACCTCGGAGAAAAGCTTAAGCTTTTCATAGGTCATTTGACTGACGGCCAGAACATTGTTGGAGGCCAGATAAAAAAACGCCAGGAGGGCCAAACCAAGCATGCCCAAACTGGGAAGACGCCCTCCGCGGAACAAACCTCTCATATCCAGCTCCCGATGGTAGTATGACAAAAATCTATCCTGCTCTTGATGATCCTGCTTCCCTAAGACAGGAAAAACGGATTATGAATCCCTATGAACCAATGGGCAAGAAAATTCAATCAACTTTGTTGTTCTTAGCCAGCCATTTGCCCGGATCATCGGGACGCCCCTTGGCGCGAATCTCAAAGTAGAGGCCAGCTCCTTCCACGGCACCGGTTTCTCCCAGGGTAGCAATTTTTTCCTGGGCCTCCACCCAATCTCCTTGGGCAACCAGAAGCTTTTGATTGTGCCCGTAAAGAGAGTAAACGTGGTCGCCATGATCCACAATGATCAACAAGCCGTAGCCCCGAAACCAGTCGGCATAGACCACCTGACCACGAAAGATGGCAGTCACCGGCATATTGACCGGTCCGGCGTAAAATAATCCTGGTCCCTTTTCCTTGCTGGCGAGGGAGAGGGGAGGTAAAAGTTTTCCCCGGCGTTCGTAAATGTTATCAAATGATGTGCGCTGGAGGATAGTTTTTTCCACTTGTTCTTGTAAATTATTGACAAATTGACTCATGTGGGTCGAGGCTTTTTTCAGTTCGGCAATTTGTTTTTCCCGCAGGGTGGCATCTTTTTGCAGACTGGCCAGTAAATTGTTTTTCTGTCCCCGTTCCTTGTTGATCTGACGCTGGAAGGCGGACAACTCTTCCTGAAGCAGGGCAAGTTGTTGCATGGCCTGTTGTTGTTCGAACAGGGTTTGGTTGAGGGCTTCCAGACTGGCGCGAAAGGCGGCGTACTCCTCCTGCCTGGCTTGGACCATGTATCCGAAATAACGCAATCCCTGTCTGGCTTGATGAACAGTATCGCTGGCAAAGGCCAGTTTGACGATGCCCGGTTCCCCCAAGCCATAGACCAAACGCAAATGGTGCCCCAATTGTTGTTTACGCCGTTGCAACTCTTCCTGGCGGGTGGCCACTTTTAATTCCAGCAGGGGTAACCGTTTTTGCTGTTCATCCAGTTTACCGGTGACCTTTTCCAAATCTTTGGTACTGCTATCCAGTTGACGATCCAAAAGTTCCATTTCATCCAGCAAGGAGCGTTCCTTGTCTTGTACCGATTGGAGGGCGGATTGCTCCTTTTGCAACTGTTGGACAATTTGTTTGAGCTTTTCCCGTGAAGATTCCAGGTCATCCGCTGCCAGGGAGGATTGACCCAGAATCATCAGCAGCAAAAAAAGCGGCCACGGTTTCATGGCAGCAGCGTAACCAGGATTTGTCCTTCCATCTCCATTGGTTGGGGAATACCCATGAGATGGAGGAGGGTGGGGGCCAGGTCACACAGTTTGCCGTTTTTAAGGGTTGCCTTTCTTCCCAGATAGATCAAAGGGGCGGGATTGAGGGTGTGGGCGGTATGGGGTTGACCGGTAGACTCCTCCACCATGTGATCTGCATTGCCATGATCGGCGGTGATCAAGACCTCACCACCCGCTTTCAGGATGGCATTGACCAGAATGCCCAAACAGTGATCCACCGTTTCCAGGGCGCGCAGGGTGGCGGCAAAGTCACCGGTATGGCCTACCATGTCCGGGTTGGCAAAATTGAGCAGGAGAAAATCACAGGGGTTTTTCTCCAAATGCTCTACCACGGTTTGGGTGAGCAGGGGTGCCGACATTTCCGGTTGCTGATCATAGGTGGCCACTTTGGGGGAGGGAATCAGGATGCGTTCCTCCCCTGGAAAGGGGGGTTCCCGTCCGCCATTGAAAAAATAGGTGACGTGGGCGAATTTTTCGGTTTCCGCCGCCCGCAACTGGGAGAGTCCCTTTTGGGAGAGAATTTCCCCCATGGTGTTGTTCAGGTTGTCGGGAGGATAGGCCACCAATACGTTTTGCAGGGTTTCGTCATATTGGGTCAGGCAGACGTAGGCGGCCAGTTTGGGAATACGTGCACGGGCAAAACCGGTGAATGAATCCCCATCGGTAAAGGCGTGGCTGATCTCTCGCACCCTGTCGGCGCGAAAGTTCATCACCAGAATGGTGTCGCCATCCTGAATGGTGGCCAAGGGGGCACCTTCTGGGTTGACCACCACCGTTGGGGAGATGAATTCGTCATCCTCTCCCAGGGCATAGCCATTTTCCACGGCGGCATGGGCGTTAGTAGCTTGTCTTCCTTCACCTGCTACCAGCATGGCATAGGCTTTGGCCACCCGCTCCCAGCGTTTGTCCCGGTCCATGGCATAATAGCGACCACATACCGTAGCAATCATCCCGCAACCTATCTTGGCCAAGCCTTGTTCAAAGTCGCTAAGATAGCCAAGGGCCGAACGGGGTGGGGTATCACGACCGTCCAGGAAGGCGTGGATATAGACTGCGTTGACACCCTGTTGTTTGGCAGCAGCCACAGCGGCCAGCAGATGATCGGTGTGGGAGTGGACCCCGCCGGGGGATAACAGACCAAAAATATGCACCGATCCACCAAGTTCTCGTGCCGCCTGAATCCCCTGTACAATGGCAGGATTTTGCCCAAAGGAGCCATTTTCCACCGCCAGGGAGATGCGGGTAAAATCTTGATAGACCACCCTTCCTGCCCCCATGTTCATATGCCCCACCTCCGAATTGCCCATTTGACCAGCGGGCAATCCCACGGCGTTGGCGGAGGTTTCCAACAATGCGGTGGGCTTTTCTTGCCACCAAAGGTCAAAGTTGGGGGTATGGGCATGATGGATGGCATTGTGGGGACCAGGCGGGGCCATGCCCCAGCCATCCAAAATGATCAAAGCCATGGGCGTTGGTTTCATGAATCATCCTTAAGCAAAAGGGTTCAATCCTGCACCCCTTCAGTCTAACAAATTTCCCCATTATAACCAACCCAGCCCTTAATCCTTGTAGGCGACGATCAAGGAGGGGGGAACCATGCGGGGTTCCAGCAATATGCGGACAAATCCCGCCTCGGTGAGCCAGCCTGCCATTTCCTCAAAGGTGTAACAATTGCCCCGTTGGGTGTGGACCAACATGTTGACGGCAAACAATGCCCGCTCCTGGGGAGAGATACGATCCGGGTTGATGATGGTCTCGTGCAACAAGAGGATGCCGCCGGGCAGCATGGCGTCGTAAACTTTTTTCAGCAACAGACGGTTGGCCTCTTCCCCTTCCACATGCAACACGTTGCTGATGAGAACCGCATCATATCCTTGGCCGATATCCGCATCGGGTTGATAAAAATCCACCCCTTTGCAGGTGAGGCGGTGGGCTACGGGAGATTGTTGGATAAAGGGCACGGCACTGGCCAGGGTTATGGGCAAGTCGATGAGCACGCCGTTGAGTTGGGGATTTTCGGCCATGAACTCCATGGCATAAACCCCAGGACCGCCACCCAGGTCCAACAGGCTGTGACAATTGGAAAAGTCGATGATTTTTACAATTTGCCGCGCCCAACCACGGCCCATTTCCGCCATGGCCCCGATGAAGATTTGATTGCGTTCCTGGTTGTGGATCAAACCCTGATCGGGCAGATGAACGGGTTCTCCGCTTTGTACGGCCTCTTCCAAACCCATCCAGCTTCGTTCCATGTGGGCGATATGGCCCATAATGTTGATCATGGATTGTTCGCCTGCCTCATGCAGATGAAGATTACTGGTTAGGGTATTTAGATAGGTTTCCCCCTCTTTGTGGATAACTCCCAGAGATGTCAGGCTATCCAGCAATAGGCGACAGCCCCGCAGGGAGAGGTTGCGTTTCTGGGCAAGTTGTTGAGCAGTGACCCTGCCTTGGGCCAGCGTGGCAAAGATGCCCAGATTGTGGGCGGCCAGGATGATCCTGCTTTTACGAAATTCCCTGGCCATGAGCTGGATATTATCCCAGGTGGATTGTTTGTTTACGGGCTGAAAACGTTCTCCCTGCCACTCATAAACATCCAAATCTTCTGCCAGATAAATCCTGCCGCCATAATAACGGGCGCACTCCTGGCGACGGGCTTCATCATGGGCAGGTATGGGGTAAAAATGGCTTAAAACAACCCCCTTGGCCTGACACTGTTCTGCAATACGCCCGCACTCTCCCTTCCAAACGACGGGCATGGTTTTCCTCCTCCGAAATGGTCTGACTCCTGGCA
>JADFXB010000095.1 GCA_015233935.1 Magnetococcales bacterium
GCCGTTGCAAACCATTCTCCATCAAATGGTGGGGGGATTGCGGGCTTCCATGGGTTATACCGGCTGCCTGGATATTGCCACGTTGCGCAGCCGCCCGGTCTTTGTGCAGATTACCAGTGCCGGTTTGAAGGAATCCCATGTGCATGATGTGACCATCACCAAGGAGTCCCCCAACTACCGGCTGGAGTAGTCGGCGGGTGTTCATCAAGGTTGTCATCCCGGTAGTGGGGCAGGGAGGCTATACCTACCTGCCCCCAGACCAGGGTGAGGTGCAACCCGGCTGGCCGGTATTGGTGCCCTTGGGCAAAAGCCAGCGGGTGGGGGTGGTCTGGCAACTATTGGCGGAAAACGATTGCTCTCCAGAGGTGACCTTGAGACCCATCCTCAAGGTGTTAGCAGAGCAGGCTATTCTTGATGATAAACAGATTGTTTTTTTAACATGGATGGCTCGGTATTATATGCATCCCTTGGGATCGGCGGCGGCGGTGGCCTTGCCAAGCCACTTGTTGCGTTATGAAAAGGGGCGACAGGTAAGGTTGGGGCCAGATATTTCAGTTGAAAAATTGAGTACTGAAGATGGTCAGGTGGTGGAAATATTGCAGCAAAGCCGCCGGGGTTTGGCGTTTGCCACTTTGCTTCGTCGTTTGGGCGGGGGCAAGGGGTGGGCAAGCCGTTTGGAGCGATTGGGTAAGCGGGGTATTTTATCCATTGAGGAACGTTGGCACTTTCGGGAGAGCCGGTTGGCGGTGGATGAGCCATCGCTGGGGGAACCCTCCCCGCCTTTGGTGCTGAATCGGGAGCAGGCGGAAGTTTTACAGGTGTTGGTGGCGGCCTTGCGGGTGGGGCGTTATGGGGGATTTTTGCTGGAGGGGGTGACGGGGGCGGGCAAGACGGAAATTTATTTGCAGGCCAGCCGTCAGGCAGTGGATTTGGGCAGACAGGTATTGATTCTGATTCCTGAAATCGCCTTGACACCGCAAATGGCCGCCCGTTTTCATGCCCGTTTTCCTGGATTGGTGGCCCTGTTTCATTCGGGGATGCAGGATAGCCAGCGTTATCAACATTGGTTGCGGGTGAAGGAGGGGTCGGCACGGGTGGTGATTGGTGCCCGCAGTGCTTTGTTTGCGCCATTTGTGGATCTGGGGCTGGTGGTGGTGGATGAGGAGCATGATGGCTCCTACAAACAGAGTGAGGGGGGAATTCCCTATCACGGTCGGGATATGGCGGTGGTGTTGAGTCGCCAGTGGCAGGCGGTGTTGGTGTTGGGCAGTGCAACCCCTTCGTTGGAATCGCTGCATAATGTAAGTATGGGCAAGTATCATCCGTTGCATTTACGCCACAGGGCCACGGGTGCTCCTCTGCCCCAGGTGATGTTGGTGGATTTGCGGCAGGCGGTGCAGGCGGGGGAGATGACCCCCAACAGTTTGATTTCCCCCACCTTGCACCGTTGCATGACGGAAGAATTGGCCAATAGGCGACAAATTTTGCTTTATCTGGATCGGCGCGGTTATGCCCCGGCTTTGTTGTGTGGTCGTTGTGGTTTGTCCATGGGGTGTCCTCATTGTTCGGTATCTCTCACCTATCATCAGACGCCCCCTCGATTGATGTGCCATTATTGTGGCCATGTGAGTGGGGTGCCAGATTATTGTCCCCGTTGTGGCCAAATGGGATTTACCCATTTTGGACCGGGGACCGAGAGGTTGGAAAAAAAGGTGGAGGAGTTGTTCCCGGAGCATCGGGTTGCCAGGTTGGATCGGGATGTGGTGGCGGCGGGGGGCAAGGAGACCATGCAGGCCATTTTGGCGGCCTTTGAGCGGGGAGAGGTGGATATTTTGGTGGGCACCCGCATGATTGCCAAGGGTCATCATTTTCCCGGTCTTTCCCTGGTGGGGGTGATTTTGGCAGAGACGGGACTGTTTCATCCCGATTTTCGGGGGAGTGAGCGTACCTTTCAGGCCATCACCCAGGTGGCGGGGCGGGCCGGGCGGGAGGGAAGC
Organism: Magnetococcales bacterium; assembly: GCA_015233935.1. Classification (GTDB taxonomy): domain Bacteria; phylum Pseudomonadota; class Magnetococcia; order Magnetococcales; family JADFXB01; genus JADFXB01. Next base: position 1,998 of record JADFXB010000095.1, read on the forward strand.
GGGCGGGTGGTGGTGCAGAGTTATGATCCAGGCAATCATGCCATCACGGCGGCCTTGTCTCAGGATGGGGAGGCCTTTGTGGCCAGGGAGTTGCCGGAGCGGCGGGAGGTGGGGTATCCCCCTTATGCCAGGTTGGCCATGGTGCGGTTTTTACACCAGGATCAAAATGTGGGTAACCAGTTACAAACTTATTTGCGCCAGCAATGGTCTCCAGGGATGAGAGGTCATGTATTGGGTCCGGCCCCGGCCCATTTATTTCGTTTGCGTGGTTGGTATCGCTGGCAAGTTTTATTGCGACAACCCTTGGATGGAAATCTGCATGGTTTGGTGCAACAGGTGGTGGAGACCATTGCCAAACAGGAGGTGAGCGGGTTAAAACTCCTGGTGGATATGGACCCTTATGATTTTCTCTCCTGAGGGGAAGCCTTTGATGAGATGGCGTTTGTTTTTGCTGAAATATCGCATTCGCATTATGTTGGTGACCGCATACATTTTATCCTTGGGCTATGCCTATTGGATTGAACCCCATTTTCCCTGGCTCTCCCGCTGGCAGGTTGAACCGCCGGGCGGGGTGGGGGAGAGCATTCGGGTGGTGCAGTTGAGTGACGTGCATTTGCGCAGGTTCGGTGATTTGGAAAAGCGAGTGGTTGCTCGCTTACAGGAAATAAAACCGGACTTGATTGTTTTGACTGGGGATATGGTGTTTAACGATCAATCGGTGGAATTTTTGGAACAGTTGTTGGCAGAATTGCAGCCTATTGCACCGGTGCTGGGGGTGCGGGGGAATTGGGAGCATTATACCAATGTAACCTTGGCCCGTTATCGGCAGGTGTATGAAAAATATGGGGCGCGATTGTTGAACAATGAGAGTGTCACCTTGACGTTGGCCGAGCGTGGGGTGTTGGTGACAGGTTTGGATGACAGTTTGGCGGGGGAACCCAATGTGCCGGATGCCTTGCGGGGAATAACGCCCCAGGATAACCACTTGGTGTTGATTCATTCGCCGGATTATTATGATTTACTGCCAGCCTTTGTGGATAATGTAAATCGCATGCGCAAGGATGGTCTCTCTTTCCGTCCCACCTTTGTGTTGGCCGGGCATACCCATGGGGGCCAGGTGACCTTTTTTGGTTATGCCATCAAGACCGCCCCCGGCAGTGGGGATTATGTCTCGGGCTGGTATGGAGAGGGTTGGCCGCGCCTTTACGTTTCCCGTGGTATCGGCACCTCCATCCTGCCCATCCGCTTTTTCGCCCCGCCGGAAATTGTCTTGTTTGAGTGGCGATTGCAGTAGAATTCACTCCCGTGGGCACTAAATCGGTTTATATTTGTATTGCATAATAAAACGATCTGGATAAGAGGATGCCATGAACGTTATCCATCTCCGGAAGCCAGGGCGACCTCCTGTTTTGACTGTCGATGGCAAACCTGCACTGGTGGTGATGGATGCAGGGGTTTGGCAGGAGACTCAGGATTCAATCGAGTATGCTCAATCCGTATCCGCCATTCGGAAGGGACTACTCCAGGCCCAGGCAGGGAAGGGTATGGATGCGGAGGCTTTTTTTGAGTCAACGGGATTCCAGGAAGCGTGAAGCAGTAATGCGTGGTCATCACCCCCTTGGCGGTGGACAATATCCGTGAGGCGCACGGGTGGCTCAAGACCGAAAATCCCCGTTATGCGGCACGTTGGCTCCAGGGTATCAAGGAAACCGTCCTTGACTTGGGCACCATGCCAGAATCTCATCCGCTTTCCCCCGAAAATGATGTTCTAGACGGTTCCATCCGGCAGTGCCTCTACGGTCGTGGCACCCCATGGCGCATCTTTTTTACCATTGAGGGAAAGACGGTGTACATCCTGCATGTCCGTCATGGCCGTCGGGATGATTGGTAGGGGTAGGTGGGTACTGGTTAACCCAAGTTTAACATATCCGTTCACAGCTCTCCCGTGGCCAGGTTTGCGGAGAATCGACTACTTATTCGCCGCAAATTTTGCAGCGATTGGCTTGCACCAGAAAATAAAACATGCCACACTTCTGGCATGAACACATCAAAAACACATTATATCTGGCAACTGTCCGACTGGCCGAACATGGGCTACGACCTTGCTGCCCTGGCAAAACCATTGAGCGATGTCAGCCGCGCCCAGGGGGTATTGTTGGGCAGGCTTGTTGATATGGGCATGCCATTCCAGAACCAAGCCAGCCTGACGGCATTGACCGAAGATGTGATGAAAACCAGCGAAATAGAGGGGGCGCGCCTGGATGTGGATTCGGTACGTTCTTCCATTGCCCGCCGACTGGGTGTGGATATCGGCGCGTTGGCACCGGTGGACCGGAATGTGGAAGGGGTGGTGGAAATGGTCATGGATGCCACCAGCCATTGTACCGATTCCCTGACCGCAGAGCGGCTGTTCGGCTGGCACGCAGCCCTGTTTCCCTTCGGCTACAGCGGGCGAAGCAAAATTCAGGTGGCAAGATGGCGCGACGATGCCAGCGGTCCCATGCAAGTGGTGTCGGGAGCCATGCATGGGCAAACCGTCCATTACCAGGCACCACCGGCGGAGCGACTGGAGGCGGAAATCGCCCACTTTCTGACCTGGGCCAATACCCCAGAATCCGATCCAATGCTGATCAAAGCAGGATTGGCCCACTTGTGGTTTGTGACCCTGCACCCCTTCGAGGATGGCAATGGTCGTATCGCCCGTGCAGTGGGCGACCTGTTCCTGGCCCGCGCTGATGGCTGTTCACAGCGATTCTACAGCCTGTCTGCACAGATTCAGCGCGAGCGCAAAGCCTACTACCATGTTCTGGAAGTGACCCAAAAAGGTACACTGGATGTCACACCTTGGCTGGACTGGTTTCTTGCTGCCCTGCTGCGTGCCGTGGAGAGTTCCCAACACACCCTCGATGCTATCTTGATGAAAGCACGCTTCTGGAACCGCCATGCAACCATCCCCCTCAACCAGCGGCAGGTGAAGGTTCTCAACCGGCTGCTGGATGGCTTCCAGGGCAATCTTACCAGCAGCAAATGGGCAACCATCGCCAAATGCTCACCCGATACGGCTCTACGGGATATCAACGAGTTGATAATTCATGGTATTCTACTCAAAATGGCCAGTGGAGGGCGCAGTACGGCTTACCAACTCACCGATGGAGGAGACTGAAACATAAAGGGAGAAGATGCCTTTCTGCCGCACTGAAAAAATGGGAATCACTTTGTGATCCTGGTGCGGGGGGTCCACCTCTTCCGTGTAAAAGGTTTCCACTGCTTCCTGCACCAAACTGGTTATCTTTATATTGATGGTCACGTTCGAGTCAATCACGGTGACAAAACAATTCTTCCACGACGATATGTTTCACCAGAACGGCTGTGTTTACGTGGCACCACAGACTATTGGATCAATGATGCACTTGGACGGCCATTTTTCGTTGTCTCCAAAACGATTACTCAAGGGTTGGGAGATTAGGCGTCTGCAAGGATTACATCCGAAGATAATCCACCAGAAGGTGCATTTGGGTTTGATTTTCCAGACCATCCGGGATCCCAGAAGGTCTGGTATTTTTCAGATCCTCTGACCAGGCTTTTGCACGGGATAAGGCATTTTCAAGAGTAAGGGAAAATGTTTTCTGAAAGTCATAGTAAAGGCCTTTATCATAATCACCAAGATTACTTTTCTTTATGATTTTACCGAGTTGCTTTTCAACGCTCAAGCAGTAACTGTCCCTGTCTGATTCCTTTGTTTTTCCAAAAGGACCGGGCATGTTACCAAAATGCAGCAGTAGCCAAACCTCAAAACAGGGGGTGGAAGGAATCGTTTGAATGGGAATAAAATTCTAGGATCTTTGACCGTCGTTCAGTTTAATCCGGGTGATCTGCGCTGTATTTATAGCTTTTTTCATGTTGCTTGCTTTTGTTCCACCATACAAAAAGCTATCTCCATCAAATATACAAAATATGGCTTTATAGTTTGTGAAGTTTGGTTTGCAGCCTTCTTGTGCCCACGCCAGGGTATCATCAACAATTCCCCCAGGGTCACAGTGTCTTGCCGCATGGAATAGAATTTCAGGAAAATGATCGGATTGTTTTTCTAAATATTCCACCATTCCTTTTAGATAATACAGGCTGCTTTTGGTATCCTCGGTAACGATCAGAATCGGAAACCGCCGCTCCCGTCCCCCTTGTTTGCGGTTGACCGATGGATTGGCATGACTCCCCAAAGGAGGGCGACTCATGTTTTGTCACTCCCTTGGGCATAAGGAAAAACATTCCGCGATAACCTGGGAATGCCACCAAATCGACCTTGCAAATAGGGCTTGAGCAAATATTCTCCCTTGCGTGGGGAGTAATCCGACAGGGGAAAGAGTTCACTGGCCATTTTCCGATTTTTATCAATCAACCAAACTTGATCCCGACGCAACAGGTTTGGATCGGCCAATAGACCTACATTGTGGGTGGTTGCCACCAGTTGGGCCTTGTTTGGATTGGTTGCGGGATCATTGAACAGGGACCACAAATGACGGACCAAATGGTGGTGCAAATTGGCCTCAATTTCATCCGCAAAGATAATTTCCCCATTTGCCAGGATTTTTTGAATCGCCCCACCCAATGTCAACCAAGTTCTGGTTCCATCAGATACCAAGTTACTGGGAAACGGGATGACTGTTTCATCTTGAACCCGTTTGGCCAAAAATCCGACTTTCTGCAAATTCAACCCTTTGCCATCGGAGGTGCCTGCCATATGACCAACTGTCACCTCTGTGGCAGCAGGAATGGGGAGAGGTTTGTCAAATGAAATGATTTTTGATTCCACTACAAGATCATCCCATACCAAATCCCCCTGCTTAAGCCAATCGAGTAAATATTTTTTACCTTCGGAATCGTCAATCATTTTGGTTGAAAATTTAAGAGGAATGCTTTTTAGAGAGAACATTGGGAAAAGGCGCAAATGAAACCAATCAAAAATAAATTTTAAATTTGTGCGAGTATTGACACTCTTTTCCTCTGGGAAAACATCGCTGACATCGTCCGACTCAGATCCGCCCTTATGGGCCGCCACGGAAAGAAAAAGGCGGTTTTCCAGAACATCTTCCAGCCAATGTTTGCGAAAACCAAGAATATTCTCCCCAAAAATTTTGGGTGAATAATCATATTTTTTGGTAAGTTCATTCCACGTTCGCATAAAAACAGTACGGGCTTGACTGATGGGCCAGGCATACAGCCACTCCCGTAATACCCGGGTGGCGTTGACGGAAAATCCATACTGGTAGCGAATACCATCCTGGGCAATAAAAATCATCTCCATACCACAAGGGGCACTGAATTGCTCAGGTGTGGCGAGCAAAAAAGGATTAACCGGGATCTCATCTCCCCGCACCCGTTGAAATGATTTACGAACCTCCTCTTTCATAAATCCGGCGGCTTTTACCAGGGTGCTTTTTCCCGAGGCGTTGGGACCATAGACAAGGACACTGGGTAGCACATGGGGAACCCCTTTAAGGCCACTCTCCAGCAAGCTTTGCGGGTTTTCTTTGTAGGAGCGGATGGGGGCCATGTTCAGCGTCGCCCGGTCGGCAAAGGGACCGAAGTTCTCCATGGAGAATTGAATCAGCATAGCGGAACATCCTGGGAAGGTGGGTCATTTTTTGCAGATTTTTGCAATTTTTGATAGATTAATGTACCGCTCCTCCCTCTTCAATGTTCTAATGAAGGGAATGCAGAAAAAAAGTATGCTATCCCATGTTTGGGAAAACCACTAACGCACCGTGAAAATAGGGATCACCTTGTGATCATGGTGGGGTGGATCCACCTCTTCTGTATAGAAGGTCTCCACCGCCTCCTGAATCGCCCGATGGAGATATTCAGCCCGCCGTTGGGTGAGGTTGAAAAGCTGTTGCAAACGCTCCACCGTTACCGGTGGTTCGGCTGGAATCAGGGCACTGTGATAGAGATCCTCCTTGTCGTTGGCCGCTGGAGAAAAAAGGACCACCATCAATTCGGTCTCCCAAGGGCTGGTGGTGATGGCCGCCCGCAAGGCCTGTCCCCATTCAAATACCAGCCATCCATTCATCTCCGCTGCCATCTTCCCACCCTCCTGTCACGATCTGGCCATCTCCAGCCGGTTGCGTCCATTGCGTTTGGCTTGATACAAGGCAGCATCCGCCAGTTTGATCAAACGACCCGCATCCGGGTGACCATCAAACAAGGCAATGCCAATACTACACGTAACCTTCAACCGTTTGTCGTTGGACAGGATAAAAGGGTGACCCTCACAACGGATGCGCAGCTTTTCACAAATACTCCGCGCCGAATCCTGCCGGACATTGACTAAAATAAGCAAAAATTCCTCACCACCATAGCGAAAAATAAAATCACTGGACCGCACCCCCGCCGCCAATAATTCGGCAAACTGGCGTAACACCACATCCCCCGCCTCGTGGCCATAGGTGTCGTTCACCTGTTTGAAATAATCCAAATCCAACAAGGCCACCGCAAATGGAAAACCCTGACGGTTGGAAATTTCCGTCTCCCGGCGCAACACCGTCTCCAAATAACGACGGTTCAGCACATTGGTCAGGGCGTCCCGCCCCGAATCCACTCGCTCCGCCTGATCCACCATGCCCGCCAAATACCAGGAAGCCTGACTCACCCGCTCATTAAAAGCCCGCAAATGGGTACGAAAACGTCGGGAGCGGTTTTCATAGCGATAGGTGGCCGCTTGGCTCAACTCCATATCTATTTCCTGCACATAGGCTGCCAAACGCTCCTGGTAACTGTTCTCCGGCAGATAGATCTCCCCCTTATGTTCCAACCACAGCCCGAATTCCGAATATTGCAGGTAGGGAATCATCTCTGGTGCATGAGCGTCTTCCGCATGCAGAACATTGAGGGTATCCCGCGCCCATTCAGACAGCTTGCTGCGCATGCGCTCACACTCCAAGGCCATGTTGTGACCAATGGCCTGCATACGCATGGAAAGCAGATTGCTTTGGTGTTTGACCAGATTTTCAAAATAACTGTCCGACATGAGAGAAAAAATGATCTCCATCAATTCATCCACTACTTCGTGGGCCTCCAGGATCCATTCCATGGAGTGGTCACTGGCTTCCAAATGGGAGGTGATCTCTCGTTTCAGAATGCGCAAACCATGATGGATATAGTGGAGATTGATGTTGATTTCTGCATGACGACTGCCAAGGGCGATGATGTCATGGATGATACCATCCATATCATTCTTGTCCTGAAACAAGGCCTCTAACCATAAGGTCAAACCCTGCCGCAATTTTTTTTCCACTTGCGGATTGTTCAGGATGGGTCCCAACTCTTCCACCTCCTGTACCTGCCAGTAAAAGGCATCCACCATGGCGGGAATATGGGGAGTTACCAGGCGGCGAATTTCCAAGAGATAGCCCCGATAGGTTCCCAGATAAATATTGGCCAGTTTGGAAAAAAGAATCTGGCGAATGTTCATGGACGGGATTCCTGCTGCAATAGCTGCTGGAAAGGAAGGGATTGATAAATCTTGTTGGCCTGCTCTCTGGGCGGACAATCTTCCATAACCACCACCAAATCGGCGGCCTGCTGATAAAAAGGCTGCCGCCGTAACATGATCTCCTCTTCCGAGCGTTTGGCGTCCAGATCGGGGCGGTTGGCATCACGCTGTACCCGTTTGGCGGCAGTGAGGGGGTCTCCTTTTAACCATAAGATGGAGCCGTTTTGTTTGAGGGCTTGCACCTTGCGCTGGCTGTACACCTCCTGGCCATTCTCATCCAGGTCCACCACCACACCACCGCCCGTGTCGATGATCAGGTTATCCAAGTGGGCAATTTTTTGAATCACCTGATACTCCAACTGACGAAATACCCGCCAGTCCCCCTGGTGATCGGCCAGAATTTGGGGGATGGAGCGTCCACCATTGTCATAGGAGATGAGCAGATCGGTGGAGACCACATGGCGATGGGTCATCAGGGCCAGGCGACGAGCCAGGGTGCTCTTGCCGATGCCACGAATGCCGGTCAACACAATGTTCATGCCACCCTCGAACCATACTGCCGATACCCCTTGATGAGGACCAGAAGGGTCGGGGTTGCATGCATGAACAGGTCAAAAATATCAATAGGCTTTTCCAAAACCCCTTGAAAAAGCATGCGCAATTTTTCCACCAGGTGGGGTTCCGGCACAAAGGGAGCCAGTCCCAACAGGATGGCCATGGCCAGTAAATGGACCCAGGGCAGACGATCCACCCAGCGAATCAGGGGAGAGCCGGATGGGGTAGGAGAAGGATCGGCAGTAGCTTCCATGATGGTTCATTCTCATTGGGTTACAGCTCTCCCTCAAGGGAGAGGTTGGTTTGTGCGACCCACAAAACTCACTCCCACTCCCGGTTGGGTCAATCCCGCACCGAGCCAGTAACCGGATTCACCCAGGAAGAGGTGGGAGCGGGGGAAGAAGGAGTGGGACTTTCCGAAATCGAAGGGGTGGGGGTGGCTGTCGCTTCCACCGGTTTGGGCAAAGGACGATTGGCCGCCACCGCCGACAAGCCAGGGGTTCCCGGCTGAATCATCGCCGACAAAGAACCCTTGCCATAAAGAACCCACTGATAAGCGGCATAGCCGTGGAGAACCTTCTTCACATATTCACGGGTTTCGGTGATGTGAATTTTTTCATAGAAGTGGGGGATGCTCTCCTTGATGCGAAACTCCCGCCACTGGATGGAACGACCACTGCCCGCATTGTAGGCGGCAATGGACAAGGCCAAATCACCATTAAACCGCTTGATCAAACCCTGCAAATGGTTTTGCCCCAAGGCCAGGTTGTATTCCGGGTTGGACAAACGTTTGCTGTTAGGTTCGGGGAAGTTCATCAACTTGGCCTCTCCCTTGGCGGTGGCGGGCATCAATTGGATCAATCCTTGGGCACCAGCAGAGGAGACGGCATTGGGGGTAAAGACACTCTCCTGTCGTGCCAGACTCCAAATCAAGGCCGGGTCCAATTGCCAACCGGTGAGAGGTTTCCAGTTTTTCGGTACCGGGAAAAGCCCGTCCCAGGCAGCTACCCCTTTTTCTTTCTGAAATTTTTTCGCCAATTTGACAATATGGTCCGCCTCAGTATGGGCGATGGCCAGGCAAACCTGATTGCGGGGGGACAAGGCATGGCGTTCTGCCATGCTTTGAATCTCCTGAATATTGTGCATGGTGCGACCGACCGCCCGCAACAACAACAAGCGGTCGATATCCTTGGCAATGGCCTCGTTGGCCCTAAGGGTCAGACACTCCTGCTGTTCATTGGGATTTATGGGTATTTTGCCCAGGGCTTCGCTGGCCAGCAAACCATAAAAATGTTCAGGATATTGGGCGGCCATCTCCAACATGGGTTTGGGATTTTGCCCTTCCGCTTCCAGCAGTTTGGCGGCCCAATAGCCACCCTGTCCGCGCCGTTCGCCGCCTGCACCCTCCATGGCCAACTGTTGCATGCGTTCCAAGGCCACATGGCGGCGTCCCAACAGGTAGGCACTGTAGGCGGAAAGCCACAAGGAGTCATCCAGCTTGCCGCCCATCTCCCGCACATTGCTTTCCAACAGGGCAAAGGCATCCTGGGGGCTGTTTTCATGGTAGAGCATGGCCCGTGCCTGCCGATAGGACAACGACTGGCGATGCTCTGGTGTCAGCCACTTTCCTTCCCGTCCCAGCAATAAATTTTTCGACTCCTCATATCGATTGTTGGTACGCAAATTGTTGATCCACTCATACCACAATTCGGAAGATTGCAAATCAGCACCGGACAACTTTTGCACCAGCTTGCGAAAACTGGGATGACCGGCCTTGGCCGCCTCCAGGGCTTGAAAGTAGGTTTGCCGATTTTTGGGCAGCTTTTGCAACTGAATGCGATAAAGATTTTTCTTGCCCTGGGAAAACAAGGCACGGGTACGGGCTTCGTTGTCCTCAAGGGTAGGACGCAGGTTGATATCCCTGGCGAAATCCAAAACACTCTGGGGCATCAAGCCGCCTTCCCGATAAAATTGCTTCCACAGTTTGGCCGCCTCTTCGTTGCGCTTTAAGCCAATCAGTAAATTCAGGGTACGAATAATGCCTGCGGAAGTCTTGGGGGGACGTTTGGCATACCACATGAGGGTTTCGTCATTATCCCCATAGAGGGTGATGGCATTGTCCATCAACTTGAGAATTTTTTCCATCTGGGGATGGTCGGGATAACGCTCCATGAAATCCCGCAAATGTTTGACCGAAGGGGTGAAATCTGGATGGCGCAGAATGTCGAACTCCAGATAGGAGGCCAACAGATCATTCTTGGGCCAGGAAGAGCGTTCCAAAAGCTTGCCGGTTGGTCCGCTCCGGTCCAGTTGGGCGAACAACTCCCGATAGGCCAACACCACCTCATCTTCTGCCGGGGCAGCCCATAAGGGGGAGGTTACGAGAGCGGCACAAGCGGCCACCGTCAATACACGTTTAATTCCACGGGCAAACAAAGTAAAAAACATGATTATCCCCTGACAAAGAGGGCTTCAACAAAATCCTTGGCGACGAAGGGTTTGAGATCATCGATCCCCTCACCCACCCCCACAAACCGCAATGGCAGTCCCAACTCTTCGGTGATGGCCACCAGGACCCCACCTTTGGCCGTGCCATCCAGTTTGGTCACCACCAGACCGGTCAACCCAATCGACTGATGAAACTGACGTGCCTGATTCAGACCATTTTGACCGGTGGTGGCATCCAATACCAGCCAAATATCATGGGGAGCCGCCGGATCCAGCCGGGAGACCACCCGTTTGACCTTGATCAGTTCATCCATCAGGTTGCTCTTGGTGTGCAAGCGACCAGCGGTATCACCGATGAGCAGGTCCATGTTGCGGGAACGGGCGGCGGAAAAGGCATCGTGAATCACCGAGGCACTGTCTGCCCCTTGATCTTGATG
>JADFXB010000096.1 GCA_015233935.1 Magnetococcales bacterium
GGTCCTTTTCCACATCGATGCGGGCCAGGAACTCGATGCCGTCCAGATCGGCGAAGCCCCGAATGCGGCGGGCCTCCACGGCCTGAGGGGAGGTGTCCTTATCCGACAGACCACGGCTGGAATTGAGAATGGCACGAATGAAGGAGCGACCCATGTTGGTCCACTCCTGCCCCTTGGGGCTGAACAGACCGATCAGACTCCAAACCTTGCGCTTGGCAAACTCGCCATGGGTGATGACGAACTCACAGTTGAGATAGACCGCATCACTGTCCCTGGCGCGGGTGGCATAGCCGCCGGTCCAACCCCGGCTGGCATCATCCACCCCACCAGGCTTGATGGTCATTCGTACTGGAGCGATGGTGCCTTTGGGGATGATGTCGAAATTGTTCTGGGCATCAGCGTCGTTGAAATCATTCCAAACGGTCATGGGAAATCTCCTTGGTCAGGATCAGTTGGTTGCGATGGTCTCGGCAGGTGCCGGTTTACCGTATTCAAGACGTTCCTGGATGGGGCCCACCGGCCCCATGATTTTGGCCATCAGGCGGCCCAGGTGGGGTTCTTCCACCAGCCCAAGACGACCAGATCGGTCTTTAGCAGGGTAGCCCCAGGGATTTAGGGTTTGGCAGATGAAGGCACGGAAGAGTTGACCGTTCTCGCTGGCCAGTTCCGTCATGGTAATCACCTGATCCACAATGCCGGGCAGTTCCAGACCGGTCTTGTTGCCCTCGATCTGCGGGGCGAAGAAGCGTTTGTTGAAGTCGTCCACCTTTTCGTCCAGGATGCCGACGAAGAGGATGTTCTTGCTCCGCGTATGCTGCAGATGGGTCAACCAAGCGATCATCTCATGGCCATGCAGGCCATAAGCCCCACGCAGGTCAGGTTTTCCGGTTTTTTCTGAAAAGGCTTGGGGTTGGCCCTTGCACCAGTGGAAGCAGAGTCGTCCAGCCACGGTGATGGAGTCGATGAAAATGGTCTGGTACTTATTCAGCACCGCCGAATCACCAAACTGCTGCACAACCGCGTCATAGTGTGCCTGGCTGAAATACTGGTCATTTCGGAGTGCTGGGTTTGGGCCGCCGATGAATACGGCGAAATCCCGACACTCGTCCCAAGTACGAGGGCGAATGGTGTCGCCAGGCCACCCCTCCACCGCCAAGTCACCGGCCTCAAGATCAAAAAACAGGGTGTTGGCCGGATCGAGACTCCATAACAGGGTAGTCTTGCCAATGCCCGATTTGCCCAAGATTACCCCCTTGATTCCGTGCTTCTCAGCCATGCGGCGTTCTGCACTGATGATCGGAAGTGCGCCCATTACGTAGTCTCCTGTTCCTTGAGGGTAAATTTAAGGGATGGCTTGCGCGGTTTGACGATAGGGGCCGCCTTGTCCATCTGCCCCAGTTGATTAATGGTGGTTGCTTTTCCAGCTTTCATACGTGTTGCTCCATTACGCGGCATTCCAGGCATTCAAAAATGGGGAACCTTTTGTCTAACTATTACCTGACCCGACAAAGAAAAATTGAGACAATATTTGAAGAATATTTCGCCTTTTGTCATTTATTGAACCCTTTAAACCACTCCTGAGTGAGTAGGAAAATTGCCTTCAAGCCAGTCTTAACAAATTGATGTGGCTATGTAATGTTGGCTGAAACCTTCAAGGCACTACCCACCTTCAGAGACCTGCACCAGAACCTTGCGACTCAATGCCGACAAGTCTGGCGGCTCCAATGGAGCCAATCCGAATGCAGTGGCTGACTTGGCCGGTAATCCCCATTTGTTGTGTGGGTCTGTGACCAATACCGTGCGAACCGCGCCGTCCACCCAGATACTTGCTTGGCTGACGACCAGGTCAGAAATGCACAGTAGTTCTTGGAGGATTTCTGGTTGATCAATATCAGGGACGAGGTGGTTGGTATGAATAGGACTGGTACTCGGTTTGAGGGGAACGGTTAGCCAGACGGAAATGCCCTTTTTCCCGGCACGGAATAACTGCCGCAAAAGCTGGATGGACCGTTGTCCGCTTTGAGTGCCAAAATGGTTGTGGATAGGCTCTCTATCCTCCATGGTATCAACTGCCTGACCCTGGACATGCCAGTCCAGCAGGGTTGAGATGCCATGCCAACCGTTTATGAAAACGGTATCCACCCCCTCCAACAGGTTTTTTCCCTCAAGTCCCCTGCGAACAGAGGTAACATGCTGCCTGCTGAAGTACGCATTGCCTCCTAACTCTGGGTTGATATCACCTACGATGGCCGCAATCTCCAGCAAACCAGACCAGTTATCCACTTGAAGGCGACGTCCCTTGAACCGGTTGCAAGACAGAGAGCCATGCCCAATGTCCACCAGGAGTGAACTGGTGGGAATAAGGCTTTGCGCCAGCAGGCCGACATCATCCATGGGTGGAAAAAGGATTACCCCTTTGATTCTCATTGTGTATAATGCCGTATGTTCGGTTATAGGTGTGGGGCGTCCCATTTCCTGACCCTCCAGCAGTCTGCCATTGCCGGTTAAATTTCTGGGTACTCGCCATCCCCTCTCAGAGATTGGTTAGAAACCAACCATCAGGGATGATCCGCGCTGTTGACTGACAAGGTAGAGCCTGACCGGTTGTGGAGTCGATTGAAGGGGAATGACAAAAATTGACAAAAATTGCCGTAAGGCGCGATTCGTCAAAAGACCTAACAAGTCATTTTCTCCCGCTCCAACACCTTCTTCCACATTGGCGGCACGTTGCCTTAGGTGAGGGAATTTTGATTGATGGACTGGAAATTATCTTGCGCGAACGCGCAAGAATGTTTGGAAAGGTTGCGCTATTCTGGTCTGTTCATTGGAGGATGCCAAAATGACAGGGCAATCAAAGGTAAAACTGAATGAGTTGGACATTACATTCAACTGCCATCCAAGGCGTGTGCGTAACATCTTACCTTGGGATGAATTTTCTCGCCTTGCTCCACGGACCAAATCATCGCGGGAAGTTTTTCAATTACTTGTCGATTGCCTTGTACCACTGGGTGCTTATAATCTTGTGTATGCATACCATGATGAAGGCCAACTGGTATTCCACAGTATTTTAGATCAAAGCTGGCGCGTTCTTTACAAACAGTGTGGTTATCACAATTTGGATCCTGGTATCCGCCATGTTTGGTATGGTGGTACGGGTCCAACAGCCATGGGCAGGGAATTTTTTCGTTTCGGTATTGACAGTTTGTCAGATACCACAAAAAGGTTACTCCCAGCCAAAACCTGGTCGCAATCTTGCAGAGATTTCCAAGAAGAAGTCGCCTATAAAACTGGCTTCGAGATTGGTTTTACTATTCCACTTCCACCTAAAAATGGCATGGGGAAGGCAGGTTGTTCATTTGGCGCAAATATGAAAGGCAAAGAGTTTGACCAGTTGTATAATCATCATGGAGGTCAAATCATTGGAGTCTTGCAAACATTTCATAACTGCATGCAGGATGCCTTGCAATATGAGCGCAGGAAAGAATTTGGAGAACCAAACAGTAGGGAACTGGCTGCTTTGCAAATGTTAGCCAATGGAATCGAAAGAAAAGATATTGAAGTTCTTGTTTCCCTAAAAACCAGATCGGTCCAACAATTGCTCGAAACTGCCAGAGATAAATTGGGTGTTCATCGAAACAATTTCTTGGCCATAAAAAGAGCCAAGTCACTGGGGTGGATTGAGTAACGTATCGAACGAGCACAGGTTCCAAGATCGCCATGGGATTCAACGAGCAGATTGCTGGGCAAATATTCCGTGCTGGTGCCAAGGCTTTGGGCTTGACGGACAGGGTGATTGCCTCGAAATGGCGAGCTATCGCGGGAACCACCCACACTGCCCGTTCAATCAGATATCGCTTCGAAAAATTAGATCTGCATGAAATCCCAATTGCTGCCGAGATCCTTGGAGTCAAGCCATCCTGGTTTGAAAGGGATGGTCCTGTGGACGACAATTCCATCCGGGAGGAAATCGCCAAGGTTGTGTTGAATAGTCCGGCAGTACAATCTCCGAGTCAGCCCTTCCGCATTCCGATGATGGCCAATCCAATGCCTCATGGTTTTGTGGAACGCAGCAAGGAATTCGCTGCTTTGAAAACAGCGTTACTGGTGACTGATGGATCGCAGGTGGCCATTTCCACTGCTCTTGTAGGAGCTGGCGGATTTGGAAAAACTTGGCTGGCCACGGCCATCTGTCATGATAAGGAGATCCAAAAGCGTTTTAATGCTGGCATCTTGTGGGTAACACTGGGCGAAAAACCGCAAGACCTGCTCTCCAAAATAGGGGCGTTGATTTATGCTCTGGCTCATGAAAGTCCCCCATTCAGCATGGATGTTGCCCGTATTCGATTCAATCAGTTGCTGGAA
Organism: Magnetococcales bacterium; assembly: GCA_015233935.1. Taxonomy (GTDB): domain Bacteria; phylum Pseudomonadota; class Magnetococcia; order Magnetococcales; family JADFXB01; genus JADFXB01. The sequence goes on from JADFXB010000096.1 coordinate 4,363, forward strand.
AAGCAGTACATCTTGTTGGTAGTCGATGACGTGTGGAGACCCGAAGACCTGGAGCCTTTCCTCCATGGTGGCGGGGGAACGGTGCAGCGGCTGATCACCACCCGCATGAAGCATATTCTTCCCCAACAGGTCACGCCGGTGACCGTTGACAGGATGGAGAATGACGAGGCACTGGCAACACTGACAGCAGGTTTGATGCCAACCCTGAAAGATTATTCCCACTTGACCCACCTGGCCAAGACGTTGGGTCACTGGCCCTTGCTTCTGGCCTTGGCCAACAAGCGATTACTCCATGCCACCAACTTGCGTATGTCCCTGGCCGACGCTATCAGCAAGACGGAAAAGTGCTTGCAACGCAAGGGCATCCAGGGAATTGACGTACCCCATACCAACGACCGGAACAAACTGGCCGCAGTAAACCTCGACATCTCCATTGAGCTTCTGACCGAAACGGAACAAGGACTCTTTCTGGACTTGGCCATTTTTCCCGAAGACATTGACATCCCCCTTCCACTCATCCATCGACTATGGAGAGCGAGGGCGGGATGGGAAGAAGACCAGGGGACCGAATTATTGCAAAAACTTGTCAGCTTCTCCCTGCTGCAACGCCTAGACTTTCATGAAGATCAGGTTCGCATTCACGACATCATCCGAACCCACCTGCGAACCAAACGGAAACCAGACTTGTCCACGGTTCAGGAGGTGTTTCTCTCCTCCTTCGAAGTAACCACTTGGCATGAACTACCCCTGGATGAAATCTACCTGTGGCGACATTTACAATGGCATCTAGAGGATGCCGGGCATGAGGAGATATGGAGGGATTGCATTGGCAGTCTGTCCTTCCTGGCAGCCAAGGGGCTGGCGTTGCTTAGTGGTTCGGCGGTAATTGCGGACTTAATAGCGGGGGTAATGCGTTGGCCAAACGACTTCCACATAACCCTACTTCTGCGTCGGTTGCGACCATTGGCCCACCAGTTGGCAAAACTTTCATCGCTGGCAGATGCCATGAATTACCTGGATGCTTATTTCCAGGAACTGCCTGAACGAGATGTTTTGATGGGTGCATGGACCTTTCCTCCTGGCCCCCGTTTGACAGCTCGCCACCCTCTGCCTGACCTTCCTGATCCTGCCCTGATAACGGTATTCGCAGGGCATGAGGGTAATATCTTTGCCTGCGCCTTCAGTCCAGATGGCAGGACCCTCATCTCCGCATCGTTCGATATGACGCTACGCTTGTGGGATGCTGAAACAGGCCAGACCCTGCAGGTTCTAACAGGACATTCACAACTCGTTCGGTACTGCACTTTCAGCCCAAATGGTGAGGTCATCCTCTCCGCATCTGTGGACTGTACCTTGCGCCTATGGGATGTGAGGACGGGCCAGACCCGGCTTATCTTGACAGGACATGAAGATACGGTCCTCGCCTGCGCCTTTAGCCCGGATGGACGGACAATCGTCTCTGGATCGAGAGATTGCACTATGCGCCTTTGGGATGCGAATAGCGGCACCATTCTGCGAACCTTTGAGCATAAGTATAGTGTTGATCATTGCGCTTTCAGTTCAGATGGACGAACCATCCTCTCTGCATCAAATGATAACTCTCTTTTCCTGTGGGACGTGGTGAGTGGCCAAGCCCTGCGGGGTTGGACTTGGCCTATGGATGAAGACATAAGACACACATTCAGCCCAGATGGACGAACCATCCTCACCATATCGAACGGCACTATACTTCGTCTTTGGAGCGTGGAGTCTGGTCAAACCATGCGGATTCTGACTGGTGGACATAAGGGGCGGGTTTATGACTGTGCCTTCAGCTCAGATGGGAACACCATCCTCACTATATCAACGAAGCGTACTATGTGTTTGTGGAACACGGGGACAGGCCAGCTCCTAAAGGTTATGATTTGTGAGGAATCCAGCCCCTTTGCTTTCAGCCCTGATGCAAGGAACATCCTCCTCTCATCTGGAAAAAATCTGCATCTGTTGGATGTGGAAATCGCCGAAACCAGGGATAATATTAAAGCTCATAATGGTAATGTGATGTCTTGTATTTTTACCAGCGATGATCGAACCATTCTTTCCATGTCAAATAGAAATACCCTTCTCAAGTGGGACGCAGAAACTGGCAGCATTCAGCAGCAAGTCTTTGAAATTTCACCTCACGAGGATGAATCCTGCGCCTTCAGCAAGGATGGCCAGACCATCTTATCTTCAACACTCTATAATAAATTTAGCCTTGACGCATACTCTCTTTATGTTCGGAGCATAAAGAGCGGAAAAATCCTTTGGAACTTGGGGGTTAAGGATAGTGTTTATGTCTTTGCCTTCAACCCAAAGGGGAGGAACATCGTTTATGCAATAGGGAACACTTTGTATATTAAGGATACTCAACGTGGCGGTAATGATCGGATCCTGACTGGACATGAAGATAGCGTCACGGCCTGCGCCTTTAGTCCAGATGGTAAAACCATCTTATCCGCAGCTAGAAACCATGTCTTGCGCCTGTGGAATGTGGCGAGCGGGGAAACTTCGCAAGTTGTTATCGTGCCTGGGGCAGTCACAACCTGTGCCTTCAGCCCAGATGGTCGGACCATCCTCCTTGCATTTGGCAACAACCTTCTCGCATTTGACAACACCATATACTCATGGATTTCGGATAATAATAAAAATTTTGGAATTATTATCAGACATGAGAGTGCGGACACGGACTACGTTGTAGGATTTGATCAAGAACATGTTCTGTCGGTTTCGCGGGATGGTCAAACCGTCCAAATATGGAATCTTAGTACAGGGCAGTACCAGCAGGTGTTCCCGATGTTACATCCCATGGTGGTTATGATTGGACATAAGAGTTCTGTCACAGACTGCACCTTCAGCCCAGATGGAACCCAGGTACTGTCGGTTTCAAATGATCAAACCCTTCGACTGTGGAACCTCCGTACTGGCCAGTGCCAGCATGTATTTCCGGTGCTACGCCCACTGAAAGGATGCGTCTTCTCTCATGACGGCCATTATGTAGCAGCATGGGGAGAAAAGGATGTGTATTTTTTCCGTTTGATGGAGAGATAATCATGGACAAGTCGTCCAGGAACGGTCCACTGGAAGATACAGGGATTGTGGTGATGGTTAATATCGTGTAGTTTTTCACCACATCTGTGGAAAATCAGGTGTTGGTAATGTCGGCAATAGACCGGAAGGTGGTACAACCGGTCCTGGGTTTTATGCCTAAAGAGGATCAGGTCACCTCTTCTATTGCGGTCTTGACAAGGGTGAGTTCCTACGTTGTTTCTGAGCGGACATCTTTTTTGATGACCAATACAAGCATTGTGAATCCGCCCGCCAGCACGTCGCCACCGGCCATGTTCCCCACGGGACAAGGAACGATTAATGGACGGCATGGCCATCCTCAAATGGATGGGTGCTAAGCTCAAATCATCGCCAGAGAATGCGACGAACACACTGCATTCTCCATTATTTTTCCAGAGACTTTCTCAATTCATCCAGGTTTTTCAGTTGCCCGTTTTGGTCCCGGTATTTCCAAAATGTCCACCCATTGCAGAGGACCACGGTGTCTCCTGCACCGGATAGTGTTTTGTAAGATTGCCCATTGAATGTAATGGTCCCGTCTGGCTCAACCTGTGCCAAGTGGGTCTGCTTCTTGTGCTCGGCCTCCAATTTGACTGGCGCGACCAGCAGACCGGCATCCAGAATATCCTTCATGGTGATGCGTCTGGCTGGAGATTTGACAGGGGTAACGGGAACATCATATTTTTGTTCGGATTTCTGGTTGACTTTTGCAAGTGACGAAGGCGTTGTTTGCAAGGGGGATTTGGGGAATGTTACCTTGATGTCCGCTCGTTGCAGGGAATTACGGATGTCCCCTTGGGTCAGGCTGGGCTCACGCTTGGCAATCAGGCGGATCAGGCTCTCATCTCCCTGCAAAATTTCGTTGAGAACAGCCTTCACCCTGCTGTCCACATGGTGGGCCTGCCACAGGGTGTTGATCTGTTTGTCGGCCATGCGTTCCTTGGAGATCAACTCCAAAGTATCTACTGTTTCCTGATGCTGATCGGCATCGGAAATGGCGACCTTTTTGAACAGCTTGCGATCCGCATCCACCGGGGCATGGGCATTGTAAAAACGGTATTCATCGCCATTGGTCAAAACGCACCATTCCACCCCGGCGGTGGCGGCGTATCCAACGATCTGGGAGAGCCATTTGCGTTCGTCCAGGGAGTGATTGGTCGCCTTGGCCTCCAGAAACAGGCAGGGGGTGCGATTCAGGAACAGGGCGTAATCCACCGGATTATCTTGTGGCTGGCTACGAAATTCATTACGCACCTCGTCAATGTCCAGCACGTCCCATCGCAAAGCCTGGAGCAATGGCGTGATCAAAACCCGCTTGGTGTCCTCCTCGCTGATGGGGGCGGATCGGCCCTGAATCTTTTGCAACTGCTCCCGCAGCTTGCGAACGGTGGTATCCAGATTGGTGTTCATGAACCCTCCTGTTTCAAACATGCCCCATCATATCATCGACCCTGGTGGCGACCACATAGCGGGCAGGATTGTTGTCTTTCGCCAATGCCTGGAAGTGGGCTTTGCCACAGGCGATCTTGGCATTTTCTTTTTCCCGCAGATCGTCCGCGAAAAGCCCTGCGCCGGTTCACCCCTGCGCATCCTCTCTGAAGGCCAATCTGCCCCTGTCCTGCCTGCCGAACGACAAGATGTCATGGCGGCTTGAGTTCAGGATTGACGATCTGCTTCATCAGGGATTTCACCTCATCATCAATGATTATCTTTTTATTTTTTATGCGCAAGCGCAGTCAGGTCACTGGGACGTATCTTATTTCCAGGAACACGAATAATCACAACCCCCCGTTTAGACCTTTGGTTTGGTCTTTGTACCACGCAGGCCTGCACTTGCTCATCTACGTGGGCCACACCTGGGCTCTTTTCAGTAAGATCCAAAACAAGAAGAATGCCAAGACGAATGCCCGTGTTTTGGTACTCGACTGTTTGGTTAGCAAAAGATAATCTTAAGTTATCAAAAGAAGCATCTTGTATCTCTCTTTTTATCTCCGTCACGAATCGATACCCGCCTGCAGTTACGGTAATATCTGCGCGACCAGCTGCAATATCCCATGCTTCAGCTTGAGTGTTTCCAGAATTTACAAGGCCAATAAGAAAACTATGAAAATCCTGTTGGAGCTTGTCTTCAGTTGGCAGGTTCGATCCTTTTTCAGGTTTAAGAAGAAAGGAAAGATATGGAGCGTTTTTTATGGTAAGATCCATCCTGGAAATTAGGTATCTGAAAGCAAGAAGTAGAATGGCATTAAAAATATCTCTCTGTTGTGAATCCGCATAGTCATCAGCATCTTTTAGAACATCGCTGCACTCTTCTAATAGTTGGTATTCCATTTTCGATGGGGATGGCCCAGACACAATATCATAGAGTGCCGCCATTGCCCTGCCACCAATCCCTTTATGGTCTTCGTCGTTTGATGGTTGCACACTTTTTACATTTTTCAGCAAGTCTTTTACGCTAATGGCATGGGGGTGTTCTGGAGTGTTTTCAACCCAGTCGCGGAGATGTTGTATCAAACCTGGATTCCCATTTATGCCAGATATAATCCTTGGCACGGCAAGCAGTTCCAATCCACCTTTCCAGTTTGTTTCCCGAATGGTCCGACTGGCAGTGATGATGCCGATCAATTCCTGCTCAATGACAAGTCTTGCATCAAACCAGGAGGGCTTGCCCAATCTACCCACAAAACTGGCCAGACGGCCAGTAAGCAATCGCCAGGAAGCCTGTTCCGAAAACCTTGCACCAAGCCAGGGCGGTGAATGTTGGCTGTGGTGCCATGCGTATAAAGTGAGTAACTCTTGGTTGATCTCTGAAATCAAGTTGGACAGGTTGCCGGAGGAAGATCCTTGAGCGAAGTCTAACCATGACTGGATGGCTGCTACATACAACGCTGCATCAGGACGGTGCTCGCGTTTCTCAATGGCAGATCTGAACCATTCCTGCGCCTCATTGAGTTTTACTTGAACGATCCCAACATCTTGAGCAATCACCCCTTCTACCAGCGATGCCATTCCCAACTCGAAAGCAGCCTCATCATCAGCACCTTCAATTCTAACGATGTCTTTAAGACGGTCAACCAAGCCATCGGATTGCCACCATGTAAAAGCGATTCCAATGATTTTGGCTGCATGTCTCAGAAAAATGGGATCATCACTGTGTTCAACTTCGGTTAATTTTGCCAGAATTGTATGACGTCTTGGAATTTGATCTCCAACGAGGCGCAAAGCACCATCCAATGCAAATGAGCGGCACAGTGGATCGCGGTCATGGTTGAAAGAAATTTCCAAAAGATTATGAAAAAACTGTTTTTCTTGTAAATTTGAGAGATGCCTGCTGGACAGGATGGCATCGATCACCTCATCCATATCCAAGGACCGGACGTGGACGAGCAATCGCAAGGTCAGATCCAGGATGGATTCCCTGTCTTTCTCATCGGAAGCGGTAGCGGCCAAAAGCAGGCGGATGAATTCGGGCAGGAGGGGTGACAAGGCAATCTCATCCGCTCCTTGCCGGAGAGCCTCCAGTCCACCCAAGTCGGAAAGAGCAGGCTCCCGGCCATTTTCCAGAATACTGGCAAGCCTCTCTTCCAATGGACCAAGATGCACATCGTTCATCCCATCACCACAGATACTCTTCACCCACGGCATGCCGGATTCGGTTATGCTCTTGTCCCACCCATTGCCGTAAAATCTCAGATGAGGTGGACGCCACGAACACTTGAAGATGGGAAAGCGTTTCGACAGCAGAGCGGAGGCCACTCAGGAGATTCCTGAAATCTTCATCAACTACCTGATGATTCTGGGGCGAGTCAATGAAAAGTAAACCCGGGTGACGTCCAACGCCCTTCTTTTCTGCAACATTCAGCATGGCCAGAACGGTTGCCACTTTGAGGCGCAACTGTTCTCCCCCTGTGAGCTTTGAATAGGTGTCTCTTGTTCCATTTATGATAACTTCCAGACTGGCATTGCCTCGAAGAGTGGCAGAGGTGATGGCCGTTATCCCAAATTCTTGAGCCAATCTGACAATCTCCTGGCTAGCTTCATGCAGCAGTTCATTCTTCAAGTCCTCTACCTGACTTTCTGTTTCCTTGACCACCGCTTTCAAGATTTCCAAATCCGAAGGGGGAGTTTGCACGCTACCAGTCAAGGGAGGGGTCAGGGAGACACGCTCTTTCTCCAGTATTCGGATCTCAGCCTGGAGATCGTAATATTTGTCAAACCCACCGGCCAAGCTCTGACCAAGTTGGTCACATTTTTGATCAATAGCAGACTCCTCTGCCTCAAGTTCAGCCTGATGCTTTTTCAGTTTCTGAAGTGCGGATTCCGACTGCTCATGGGTTTTGCGGGACGCATCAACCCGCTCCTTGAGTAGCTGACGCAATGCTTCCGAGTCATCGGCTTTCATATGAATCTGCTCACCGCACACCGAACACCCATGGGTCTCTTTTTCTCGTTGGCGGCGATCTTCCCCGATGTGACCCTCACAGCGTGGGCACATTTCCGGCTCCAGTGCTCTGAATACAGCGTGGGCTTCCTCTCCCTCCTGAAAGCGCAGCAGTTCCCGGCGGTCACTATTGTAGGCATAGGTTGCCTCGTCCAGAGCTTTGACGAGAATAACCTCTTGTGCCTCAAGTTGACGGAGCTGATTAGCAATCTGTGCCTTTCTGGCTGTTGCCTCCCGGTGCTGCTTTCTAATCTCTTTGTCCGAAGGGGTGTTCTGGAGCTGCTTTCTTTTTTCCGTCAACTCAGCATCAAGTTGCTCAAGCCTTGCTTGATATCTCTGCCGCTCCTCCGCAAGATGGGCCGATTGCTTGGTTTGCTCACGTTCGGCCACTTTCAAGTGGGCTTTGGCACTGGAAAGTGTGGATATCCAGGGCAGGCCAGGTACATGGTCAGCAAACGTCCTGCCAATCCATCTTGTACCACCTCACCCAGCAAGGCTTGGTAGTCGGTGCCAATGAACAGTGCTCCAGATAAAGCTTGCCAGTCATGCGTGGTCAGTTCTTCCGAGTTCGTCCGAAAAGCCTGGATGATATCGAGATCCATCCCTTTCATGAAGAATGATGACATGGTCTCCTGGAAGCCTTCTGGAGAAGAAAACTTGGCCAGAACCAAGGGTTCATCTCGACTCTCTTTGGTTTGAAGCAGTCTTCCATGTATCCCGTCATCCACTTTCTCGACTTCAACCTTGAGGTGCTTCTCCCCCAATTGAAAATCCAACGAAATTTTCCGCAACCATCTCTTGATATCCTCCCGCAAGCCTGAAGATGGCTGACCCCGCAACATCCATTTGACAATCTCTATGACGGAACTTTTCCCTTTTAAATTACCATCGGTCATCATTACCCA
>JADFXB010000097.1 GCA_015233935.1 Magnetococcales bacterium
AGCAGGAGGTGAGCAATGCCACCTTCATGATCACGGCGGGCAGCATTCTGGCTCTGGTGTTGGGGATTGGGATTGCCCTTTTCATCACCCGTCTGATTGTCAACGCCCTGGTGCAAGGGGTTGCCTTTGCCACCAGTGTGGCCAATGGTGATTTGACCGCCACCATCAGTATTCAGCAGAAGGATGAAATTGGCCAGTTGGCGGATGCCTTGCGGGCCATGGTGGATAAATTGCGTAGTGTGGTGGGTGAAGTACGCTCTGCCTCTGACAATGTTTCTTCCGGTGCCCAGGAACTCTCCTCTTCTGCCCAGGAACTCTCCCAAGGGGCGACGGAGCAGGCCGCTTCGGTGGAAGAGACCTCCTCTTCCATGGAAGAGATGACCAGCAATATTCAGCAGAATACCGACAACGCCCAACAGACGGAAAAAATAGCCTCCCAGGCTGCCCGGGATGCGGAAGAGGGTGGGCGTTCGGTGGTGGAAGCAGTAACCGCCATGCGGGAAATTGCCTCCAAAATTTCCATCATCGAAGAAATTGCCCGCCAGACCAACCTGTTGGCCCTGAATGCGGCCATTGAAGCGGCCCGGGCCGGGGAACATGGCAAAGGCTTTGCAGTGGTGGCGGCGGAAGTGCGCAAATTGGCGGAACGCAGCCAGACGGCGGCGGGTGAAATCAGCAAGCTCTCCTCTTCCAGCGTGGCTGTAGCTGAACAGGCGGGTGGCATTATTGCCAAACTGGTGCCCGATATTCGCAAGACGGCTGAACTGATTCAGGAAATCGCCGCTGCCAGTCGTGAGCAAAATTCAGGGGCGGAGCAGATCAACAAGGCCATGCAGCAGTTGGATCAAGTGATTCAGCAAAATGCCGGTGCCTCCGAAGAGATGGCCGCCACCGCCGAGGAGTTGAACTCCCAGGCCGATCAGCTTAATCAGTCTATCAGTTTCTTCAGAACCGGTGAGGAAGGTCGTAGTTCCCAGCGGCAGGCCAGACGGCCCGCCAAGAGCCATCCCACCCAGACCGTGCGGGAAAAAAGACCGGTGGCCCACGCCCCGGTACGCCATACCCCCAAGGCATTGCCTCACCATGCAGATAAAGGGGCCAATATTTCCATGGACGAGGGAATGGCTGACGACGCCTTTGAAAAGTTCTGATTTGTGCAAGATGGCAGGGCTGGTTCTTCCAGCCCTGCCGTTTTTTTCACTCTTGACCACCCCCCATGGGAATACCTCCCCGCAACAACTCGGTAAAGGCCAACTGTCCCAAAGGTGGGCTGAAAAGATAGCCCTGCACTTCATCCCCTCCCTGATGGCGCAATATTTCCAACTGCTCTGTGTTTTCCACCCCCTCTGCCACTACCCGCAATCCCAACTGTTTGGCCATGGAAATGATGGCCGAGATGAAGACGGTATTGTTTCCGTCCATGGCCAGGTCGTGGATAAAGGAGCGGTCAATCTTCAGGACATGAATGGGAAGTCGTTTCAACAAGGCAAGGGAGGAATAACCGGTTCCAAAGTCATCCATGGAAAAGGTGATTCCCATGGCGCGCAAGCGAAGAAGAATGGCTGAAATGCCTTCCACATCCTTCATCATCAGGCTTTCGGTAATTTCCAGTTCCAGCAACTGGGGAGGAAAGCCGGTTTCGGCCAGGGTATCCTCCAACAGCTCGATCAATTTTTCCCCATCGCGAAATTGCAGGGCGGAGAGGTTCACCGACATTTTTAAATGGGGAAAACCGGCTTCAGCCCAATGGATGGCATCCTGGCAGGCTTTTTTCAGCACCCAGGCACCAATTTGAATGATCAGTCCTGTCTCTTCTGCCAAGGAGATAAAATCTTTGGGAAAGAGGATGCCATGATGGGGATGATCCCAACGCAACAGGGCTTCCATTCCCACGATATCCCCAGAAAGAATATCCACCTTGGGTTGGTAATCCAGGAGAAATTCATCCCGCAACAAAGCCTTGCGCATGTCGGCTTCCAGTTGCATGCGGCGGTGGGCGCGATCATTGATCTCCTTGGAGAAAAAGCGCAAATCATTACGTCCGGCGGCCTTGGCCTGATACATGGCGGCATCGGCATTTTTGATCAATTCACCGGCTGTCATGCCATCATAGGGAAAGATGGCAATGCCAACGCTACCAGAGACGGTTACTTCTCCCTTGGTGAGGAAGAAGGGTTGGCTCAATTGTTCCAGTATTTTACGTCCCACCAGTTCGGCATAGGATTCATGGAGAATATCCGGCAGCATAACGGTAAACTCATCGCCCCCCAGACGGGCAAGAGAGTCGGATTTTCGTAATACCCCTTTCAAGCGGGTGGCAGCTTCTATCAGCAATTCATCCCCTGCATCGTGTCCCAGGGTATCGTTGACCCATTTAAAGCGGTCCAGATCCAGAAACAGGAGGGCAAAGGAGCGTTCATTGCGCTCGCCGGTCAAGGTGGCTTGTTCCAGGCGATCATGGAAAAGTTTGCGGTTGGGCAGGCCGGTTAAACTGTCAAACTCGGCCTGTTCCCGTAATTGCACTTCCAGGCGTTGGCGATCCTGCACCTCTTTGGTCAATTTGAGATTGGTCTCTTCCAGTGCTTCCCGCTGTTTTTTGATGGCCAGGTGGGTTTTCACCCTGGCGCGCACCACCTGGGGGTTTACCGGCTTGGTGATAAAGTCCACCGCTCCACAGGAAAAGCCGTTGCTTTCCACTTCGGGATCTTGAACCCCGGTCACCAGAACAATGGGAATATCTGCCGTCGCCGGATGATCCTGGAGGGCACGGCAAACGGCAAAACCATCCATTCCTGGCATTTTGAGATCCAGCAAGACCAGGTCCGGCCTTTGGGATTGGACGATGGCGAGGGCATCGGGACCATTGGTAGCGAACAACACCCGGTATCCATTTCCCAGTATTCTGCTAAGGAGTCGGACATTGTTGGGTGAATCGTCAACCACCAGGATGGCGGGTTTGGTATCAGGATTGTCCATGGTTGTCTGTAGCTTTGGTGTTGAAGTTCCGTTTCATAGCATCCAATTCTACCAGGGCATTTTGAACATCCAGTTCATGGATGAGTCTTTCCAATCTTTCAATGGTAGCCTGAAATAGGGAATTTGTCTCAAACGTTTTTTTCAGTTCTGCAAAAAGATGATCGCTTTGCATATCCCGGTTGTTCAAAGCGGTGGCAAGTTGATCGCAAAGGGCGAGCCAGTCGTGGGTTTCTGCTTTATGGGCAGGAACGGGAGAGGATTTTTCGCCGGATTTTGCCCATAGAATTATTTTATTAATTAATTCCTGTACGTGGATGGGTTTGGCAATATGATCGTTCATGCCACAAGCCAGGCAATTTTCCACATCCTGGACCATGGCACTGGCCGTCATGGCGATGATGGGTAATTGATGGAGATCCCAATGTTGGCGAATCTGGCGGGTTGCCTGGAAGCCATCCATGATGGGCATTTGCACATCCATGAGGATCAGGTCAAAGGGATGGGGGGCTGCTTCCACCTCTCTTACCGCTTGCAGGCCGGTGCTGGCAAGGGTGAGGGTGACTCCCCGCCGATGGAGAATTTCCTGGATCAACTCCTGGTTGTCTTGATAATCGTCCACCAAGAGAATATGCAAGCCTTGCAGGGAGGTGGTTTTGGCAGGGACAACCGGTTGGCAATGGCTATCAATGGTTACTTTTTGTTTGCCCATGGCTGCCAGAAGGGCTTGGGAGAGGGAGACTCCGAGAACCGGTTTTGGTAGCCTTTCGGGAAAATCAGCCTTGCGTAACTCTTCCTGGCAGGTGGTATGCTCGTAGGCTGGTGTCATGAAAAGGATGACAGGGGGTTGTGAGGTGGCCATGGAGCGTAATTGACGTGCTATGAGCAGACTGTTTTCACTGGCCAATTGCCAATCCAAAATCACCAGTTGATAGGGATGATTATTTCGGTTGGCCTGCAAAAAAAGTTCGCTGGCCTTTTCTCCACTGGATGCCTCAGAGGAGGGGAGGTGCAGCTCTTGCAATCGTTTTTGCAGAACCTTGCGCAAGGTGCCATGATTTGAAACCAGTAAAGTTTTTTGCAGATGGGAGAAGTCAGGCAGTTGGGAGGAGGGTGGTTGTTGGCCGCTTACCTCAAAAGGCAGGCTGAAAGAAAAGCGGCTGCCACACCCCTGTTCACTTTCCAGTTGAATTTTCCCCCCCATGATGGCCACCAGTTGATGACAGATGGACAATCCCAAGCCGCTGCCGCCATAACGGCGGGTGGTGGAGGTGTCGGCTTGTTGGAAGGGCAAAAATATTTTTGCCAAATGTTCTGGGGCAATGCCAATCCCGGTATCTTCCACGGAAAAATGGAAGATGCCTTGCTGTTCTTGTTGTTTTTCAAAAGAAATGGCGAGGGTAATCTCTCCCAACTCGGTAAACTTGAGGGCGTTGTCGCACAGGTTGGTCAAAACTTGCCGTAGCCGGGTGGAGTCGCCAATCAGGATATGTGGGATTGTTATGGGAATATCAAAGATAAATTCAACCTCTTTTTTAATGGCTAGTTTGGGCTGAAGAATATCCACGATTTGTTCCAATTGACCATAGAGGTCAAAAGGAGCTTTTTCCAGTTCCAGCTTGCCGGAGTCAATTTTAGAAAAGTCCAGAATGTCGTTTAAAATACGTAACAGAGAGTTGGTGGAGCGGTTGATTTTATCGATATATTCCCGTTGGGTATCATTCAAGTCGGTTTGCTGCACCAAATGGCCCATGCCCATGATGGTATTCATGGGGGTGCGAATTTCGTGGCTCATGTTGGCGAGAAAATCACTTTTGGCCCGATTGGCTGCTTCGGCGGCTTCCTTGGCCTCTTTCAACTGGCGTTCAGTTTTCCGCAGGTGGGTGATTTCGTTCACCATCATCACCAGATGGGTCTGGTTGTCCAGCTCAAGGGGAACAAAGGCGCACTCCAGTTCCACTTCGCGCCCAAAGGTGGAAACCAATTGGGTGTTACACCGGCGGGATTCTCCCGATTGCAAGGCCTCTGTAGCGGTTTGCAGCAGGGGGCTTTTTTTCCAGGAATCAAGGTGATAAAAATTTTGTTGCATGAGTTGGAGGGTTGATCCCCCTACAGTGGTGGCCACCGATTCATTGGCCAGAATGCATTGACCATCGGCACGATAGACCAGGATTCCCACCGGGGCTTCTTCAAACAATTTACGAAAGCGGGCTTCACTCTCCCGCATGATCAATTCTGCTTTTTTGATGGCGGTAATATCCAAGACCATGGCGTAAAAGCCTGCCACTTGACCATCCTGAAAATCGGGCAGGTAATGAATCAATCTGTGGTAAATTTCTCCATTGTTTCCCCGCATCGTCCTTTCAAATATTTGTGCCTCTCCTCGCAACGCTGCCAGGATGTAGGGTAAATTTTTTGCGTAAAGCTCCTGGCCAAGAATTTCTTTAATATGGGCACCTACCATTTTTTCGGGATCAATCCCAAACCATTCCTGGTAGGCTTTGTTACCAAAGCGCATGCAAAGGTTGCGATCCCAATAGCCGATGGTGGAAGGGACGCTGTCCAGAATGGTTTGCAGATCGTGTTCCCGTTGTTGCAATTCACGGGTGCGTTGGGCCACCAGTTCTTCAAGATGTTCGTGGGCCTCTTTTTGGGCCTTTTTTAAAAGTGTGATATCTCTTGCCACGCCGAAGAGGCCCACAATATTGCCTTCCGTGTCTTTCAGAGGTCCTTTGGTGACCCAGAGGGTGACAGGTTGACCATCCCTGAATGGCAGGGTTTCCTCAAAAGATTGGCTTGTTCCAGCGGCCAAAATGGTTTCATCATAACCGCGTAAATGGTTGGCAATTTCAGGTGGAAAAATTTGAAAATCATCTTTACCAAGATGATTTTCAGGGGGTATTCCCGTCAATCGTCCGGCACTGTCGTTAACAATTTTGTAACGTCCCTGCAAATCCTTGACAAAAATAGCATCTGGGGAAGACTTCAGGAGAAGATTAAGCAACTGACCGTCTTGATACAGTTGGCAGTATTCTTCTTTCTGTCGGCTGTTTTCCTGCCAGTGTTGCAGGGTGCGGGGAATGGACTCCTGTAGGGCATGGTTATCTCCCTGTTGAACCACATCCACGACCCCCTGGCGAATAAGTTGCAGGGTTTCCTTTTGCAGCAAGGGTGGGGCGGCGAGGATCAAGGGGAGGCGATGGTTCAGCAGTTTCAATAACCCCTCAATACTCCAACCATGGAGGGGATAGTCGGCCACCACCACATGAAAGGAGTGTTCCTTAAGGAGAGAGACGACCTCATCACGATGGACAAACTGGTGAACGAAATATTCGCTTTCTTCCTCGCGAGGCAAGGATGCCCAGGTAAGAAATTGTTCCTTGGAATGGGTCAAAATGAGGATATGCAACGAATCACCCACCGGGAGCTATTCATGGTGTGTTGAGTGATCAAGCGAGTTTAGGAGATTACGAGCGATTCTCGTTTCTCTTTAGCCATGATAGCCATTTTTTGACAGAATTTCCAGATGGATTGCACCCCGGCACTTGGGAAACTTTTAACCTGCAAGATCGGGAACTTTGAAAATTTCGATGACAAACGGTGGCAGTTCGGGATGAAAGTGTTGGATGCTGCGCCAGGGAATTCCACTTTGAGCATCAAGCCAGAAGGTATTGCTGTATTTCCAATCCATATTTCTTGCAACGACGTTTTCCGTAATTTTTAGGGTGTTATAGGTTTGTCCCAATATTTCAATGGTTTCATGACCTTCCTCTCGCCAGGTGGTTGGTAGGGCGATTTGATAACGTTGATCCTCCGCCATATCCACAGCCCTGATCCAGGAATGCTTGGCCGCTTTCTGTCCTGTAGGGGTGGCAAGGGGATCCTTATTATAAAACATGGTGTTGGTAAGATTTTTCTCCAGACCGGCTGTCTTAATGATGCGTCCATGCCGGGTAACGATGGCGACCCGGTTGGCGGAATACCAGTGGGCCTCTTGATGATGAGCTTTTCCCAAAACCAGCATGGAGCGGGGACCTTTGCCCAGTTTGGCACCAATGCTGGCGTAGGGCAGGTTATCCACTTGTTGACGGGTAATGGGGACATCGGGAAAGCTGGAGACGTCAATCTGCACCGCTTTGGCGGCATGCTGAAACTGGGAGTCGCTGGAGCAGCCCGTCACCATGCTTGCCAGGGTCATCAGGCAGAAGGTTCTGCGAGAGAGCGGAATGCGGGATAAGTCAGTAATAGAATTATCTTTCCTAATTGAATACTTATCCATAGAGCCTTTCCCCACAAAGTTACCGTAAAAGGATGACCAGTTGTCAATATTCTGATGACGCCAATAAAGGATAAGTCAACAATAATATTGAATTTTTCCACGCAGCAACGCTACTCATTTAAGAACTGTAAATGAATAGGGCGCCGTTGCCAATTTCATGCTCTCATAGGGTAAAGGAAGGTCGTTCAGAAAGAACGATTGGGAGATCTATTGGAATTATCTTTTATTTTCGCTACCTTATAGATCATCCTGTACATTACTCAACTCGCTGTTAAGATTGCATTTTATGTTCCACTTCGTCAAGTGGATATATATCAATTTGTGAAATTTTTGTATGAATTCCTGACGGGGGGAATGGGAATGAATTAGAACTTGCCAGTTTGTTGTGGAACTTATTAAGATGACAGAGTTTTTGTCAGTCTCTGGCAGAGAAAAGTTATTTACTCATATTTGCGGTGTGCTTTTTGATTGAAAAGAGGGAATTTTTTGAGTATAATCGGGCATGTTGCAGCAAGAATGATGCTTTTTTAGGTGACACCACACTTTCCCTTCAAGGAATCGTCGTTCGGAAGGTTGATCTATCCATGCATGAGCCATCTACCAACCATCCCACCATCCTGCCAGCCGGTGTCACCCAGGGTGCTTTCCTGACCTTCCGTCTCATCGATAAATACTATGGTATAGACGCCCACCTGGTACGGGAAATCGTCCGGCTACCCGAAATCACCCCCATGGAGGAAGCCCCCCCCTTCGTGGCCGGTATCCTGAACCTGCGGGGACACATGGTCCCGGTAATCGACCTCCACCTGCGCATGGGCAGACTCTCCGTCCCCTACAAAGTGGGAGACTCGGTGGTGGTCCTGGAAGTCCAGAACCATCTGCTGGGCATCATCATAAGTGAAGTCATGGAAGTCCGTACCTTTGAAAAAGAAGAGATGGAACAGACCCCCAATCTGGGTGAGTCGGAAATTAAATATAACACCCATATTATTCATGGCATAGCCCAAGCCGATGATCAAATGATCATGCTGCTGGCCACCCAATTATTGTTCAACTTTAGCGATTCCGTAACCGAAGCCAGAAATGAACTCGAAGGCGGGGAGGGTGGTGATGAACCCTCCCATCGTTTGGCCCAGCGGCGATCCTTCCACCCCGATTGCTCCCTGGAAGAAAGAGAAATCCTGCGAAATCGGGCACGAATGTTGCGTATCGTCCAGAATGAACGAGACCACCTCCACGCCGCCAGCAGTTCTGAAAAAAAATTGGCCCTGGCCGTGGTCTCCCTCTATGGCGAACTGTTGGGCGTGGATCTGGCCATCGTCATGGGTTTTGCCCCCTTGCGCCATGTCACCCCCATTCCCTGCTGTCCGGATTTTGTGGTGGGAGATATGAATTTGCGGGGAGAAATTCTGACACTGGTGGATTTGGGACGTGTCTTAAATATGACCACCTCACAACAGGAACCCACCGGTAAAGTCCTGGTGGTAGGGTGGGAGGGGATCAAAATCGGCGTCCCCATCCATGAAGTGGTGGATGTCATCCACCTGTTCGCCGATGAAATCGCCGCTCCCCCCGCGCGTACCGGGTTTCTGGATCCGGAACACCTGCGGGGCGTTGCCCCCTACGGGCAGGAAATGCTGGGTATCGTGGATTTGAAACGCATTCTCTCCCACGAAAACCTGATCGTCAACGAAACGGTCTGATATAGGAATTGCTTATCATGAAATGGGAAATGGGTACTATGCGCATCGGCACCCGCATGGCTATCAATGTGGGCATTGTGGTGGTTTTAATGGGGATCGCCTTGTATCAATACCATAATGCCATCCAGGATATCGAAGATCGTTATAAATCCTTGTTGCATGTCACCGGACAGGTCAAGGAACACGTCAGCATCGTCAGTACCCTCCTCAAACAGGCCAGTATCGACGATAAACTCTACGAACTGGAACGTAATCCCGACTACGGCAATCGGGTGATGGATGGCTTGAAAAAGGCGGAAAAAGAACTCGCCGACATGGAATCCTTCGAGCGCACCATCAATGATACGGTGGGCATGGCTGAAACCCGTAAAATGAGGGAGCAACTTCCCCCCCTGCAAAAGCTTTTTGCAACCTATATCAAAGCCCATGAAACCCGCGGTCTGACCCTGGATACCGGCACCCTGGGACAAATGCGCAATGCTGCCCGCAGCAT
The DNA here is from genome assembly GCA_015233935.1 of Magnetococcales bacterium. Taxonomy (GTDB): domain Bacteria; phylum Pseudomonadota; class Magnetococcia; order Magnetococcales; family JADFXB01; genus JADFXB01. The sequence goes on from JADFXB010000097.1 coordinate 9,449, forward strand.
GGAAGAACGATTTGCCCGTATCGACAATAATGAGGTGCAATTCAACTATCTGACCATGCGTCGTCATGAAAAAGACTATTTGCTGCGTCATGATAAAAAATACTTTGAAAAAGCAAGACAGTCTGCCGAGCAATTGCGCCAGGGGGTCAATAATCTCCATGTTTCTGCTGATGATAAAGCAGCCCTTATCTCCCTCTTGGATGTTTATCTACACACCATGGAGGTGGTCATTAGCGAAGAAGATCAGTTGACCCAGGTCAATAACCAACTGAACGAAGCCTTTGACAAGTTGGATGCCGCCCTCCTGGCAAAAGAAAAAGTCGCTGAAACCCTCATGGAAGATACCGAACGGGATGCCCTCAACCAGGTCCATGCCACCCAAAACCGGGCAGCCGCTACCAGCGGAATCGCCGTCCTGGTCGCCATCTTCTCTGCAGCCTTTTTTGTCCACACCATTCGTAAACTGTTGGTGGGGGTGGCCAGCAATCTGTCTGCCTCCGCCTCCCAAATTGCCGCCGCCATTAACGAACAGGATCGCATATCCAACCTGCAAGCCTCTTCCGTCAACGAAACCAATACCACCATGGAAGAGTTGGGTTCCTCTTCCCGTCAATCCTCCGAACAGGCAGAAAGTGCTGCTTCCAACGCCCAACGCGCCCTGGAAGCCGCTGAGCATGGCATGAGCCGGGTGGAAGACATGGTCATGGGCATGAACATCACCAAAACCAAGGTGGATGCCATCGCCCAACAAATTTTGCGCCTGTCCGAACAAACCAGCCAGATCAGTACCATCACCGGTACGGTCACCGATTTTGCCAACGAAACCAAAATGCTGGCCATGAATGCCGCTGTGGAGGCGGTGCGGGCCGGCGAACATGGCAAAGGCTTCTCGGTCCTGGCAGTGGAAATTCGCAAACTGGCCGAAGAAAGCAAACGCTCCGCCGAACGCATCAACAGCCTGGTGCTGGAAATTCAAAAAGCCACCAACGCCACCGTAATGGCCACCGAAGAGGGGGGCAAAACCGTGGATCAAGGCATGCTGGTGGCCCAAAATACCGCCGAAGCCTTCGCCGAAGTTTCGGAAGCCGTCAACAGTGCCTCCCAAAGCTCCCAACAAATTTCCTTGAACGTGCGCCAACAGGCCGTGGCTATCCGCCAAGTGGTGGAAGCCATGAAATCCATCAATACAGGAGCCAAAGAGACCGCCGCCGGTATCTCCCAGATCAAGGCAGGAACCCAGGTCTTGAATGAATCCGCCGGGCAACTCAAAGCCATGATCTAACTGCCAGACAGGACAAGACGGTCATGATCGAGGACCAGGAATTACGGGATTTATTCAAGGCGGAGAGCGACGAACACCTGCAAAAACTGGAAGAGGGTCTGCTTCTTCTGGAAAAAAATCCAGACGACGTGGAAACCCTCAAAACCCTGTTTCGCGAAGCCCACAGCTTAAAGGGCGCGGCCCGCATGCTGGGAGTCGCCGATGTGGAGGCCCTCTCCCATCGCTTTGAGGATATTCTGGGGGCGGCCAGTAAAGGACAGTTGCGTTTTACTTCCACCATCGTGGACGGTCTCTCCCACGGTCTGGACGATATTCGCGTTCTGGTCAAAGAAGCGGTGTACGGTGAACCGGCCAAACTCTCCCTCACCGATGCGGTCACCCGCCTGGCCCAATTGGCTCATCCTGCCCCCAAAGGGGCTGGTGAACCGGTAACTAAGCCTCCTGTGGTTGCGCCGCCACCGCTACCGCCACCGCCACCGCCACCTCCACCTCCTCCACCCACCTTGCCTCCTGTGGTGGAATCCCCCCCTGTCCAACCACCAGTGGTCAAGGAGATCACGGAAGGCAAAGAGGCCACCCTGGAAGAGGAGGTCTCCCGTATCGATACCATCCGGGTAGACCCCCGCAAACTGGACATCCTGCTCAACCAGGTGGGTGAACTATCCGTGGTACGTACCAGGGTCAAACGGCGTTTGACGGAAATGGACGGGGTTCTGGACGATTGGGAAGAGTTGCAACGGGTACTGCTCAATCACAAATGGGAAACCGCTTCCACCGATTCCTCCCAACAACAGGCCATGGAAAAACGGCTGGATATCCTGGGTAGCCAACTGCAAGATTTACGACACGGCCTGTTTGAAGATGAAGCCAGCCTGGATCTTTTGACAAGAGAGTTGGAAGATGGCATCCGAGGTCTGCGCCTGTTGCCCCTGTCCACCTTGTTCAACCTCTTTCCACGCATGGTGCGGGATATCTCCCGTCAACAAAACAAGCCGGTGGAACTGGTGATCAAAGGGGGCGATACCACCGCCGATAAACGCATCCTGGAAGAGATGAAAGGGCCTCTGACCCACTTATTGCGCAACGCCATTCATCACGGCATGGAGGAGGCCGCCCAGCGGGAACGATTGGGCAAACCTGTGCCAGGGACCATTCAGATCAAAGCCTCCCGCTCCACCACCCATATTGTCATCGAAATACAGGATGATGGGCGCGGCCTGGACCTGGAGGCCATCCGCCAGACTGCCCTACGTTTGCGCTTTTGTTCGGAAGCCGAATTGCAGCTTCTCTCCCCCATGCAGGTGCAAAATTTAATCTTTTCTTCCGGTTTTTCCACCACCACCAAAGTCACCGATGTCTCCGGGCGCGGGGTGGGATTGGATGCGGTTCGCAGTGGGGTGGAACGATTAAAAGGCAGCGTGCAGGTGGAATCGGTGGCAGGCAAAGGCACCACCTTCACTATCCGATTGCCCATTACCCTGGCCACCACCCCGGTATTTATCGTGGAGGCCGCCAGCCAAATGTTTGCGGTTCCCCTGGATTATGTGCACAGCGTGCGGCAAGCCTCCCAGAATACCATCTTCTCTTTGGAAGGAAGGCAAACCCTCAATGTCAACGGAATCCCGGTATCGGTCGCCAGTCTGGCCGATTTGTTGGAACTTCCCCAACCTGTGAAGCCATCCCACTCCAGTCCCGCCACCACCCACCCCTGCATCATCCTGGATTCGGGGGAAGACCGCTTTGGCATCTTTGTGGATCAATTGCAGGATGAAATGGAAGTGGTGATGAAACCCCACTCCGGTATCCTCAAACGGGTGCGCAATATTTCCGGGGCATCCATCCTGGGCAATGGGGAAGTGTGCATGGTGATCAATCCCCTGGATTTGATCAAAACCGCCAAACAAAGCAATACCAGTTCTAAAAATGGCATT
>JADFXB010000098.1:0-66 GCA_015233935.1 Magnetococcales bacterium
AGCCAGAAGCACCCAAGGAGCCAGAAGCACCCAAGGAGCCAGAAGCACCTAAGGAGCCAGAAGCAC
>JADFXB010000098.1:164-12589 GCA_015233935.1 Magnetococcales bacterium
ACCCAAGGAGCCAGAAGCACCCAAGGAGCCAGAAGCACCCAAGGAGCCAGAAGCACCCAAGGAGCCAGAAGCACCTAAGGAACCTAAGGAGTCTAAGAAGCCTAAGAAGCCTAAGAAGGATGAGGATCCTGAAACAAAAAGGCGGAAAATAGAGTATGGGATCAGAGTTGCCCAGGCACGTAAGCTTGCCAAGTTCACTCAAAAAGACATGGCTAGTAAAGTGTCTGAGTTGCAGCATAAATATAACTCTGAATTTAAAGGGTCTGGCCTTTCTCAATCCACTGTTCATCGATTGGAAAGAGGGGATGAGGAGCATAACAAGGTTACGACCTTGATTGCTTTGGCTTGCGGCGTTAATCCTGTATGGTTGGCGGAAGGGCGCGGTGAGATGCTCCTGCACCCGTCACAGCGCATGATTCATCCATCGCCTGTGGGAGACTCTTCTCCTTCTGTTGAGGATGATCAAGAAAGAACAATACCTTTGATTCGCTATGAGTCTCTGTCGGAATATTTGAACTCCCCTGAACCCCTTCAAGAGGAGTGGGTTGAACAATGGCTCCAGCCAATCATACCAGTACCGGAAGGGGTGCAGTCCTTTGCCATGCGGGTGCAAGGGGAGAGTATGGCTTCTGAGTTCAGTGAGGATGATTTAGTAATTTTTATAAAACATGAAGGTGTTATTGACGATTTGCAGAATAAATTTATTCTTTGTCGCAATGCTGGTCAAGGATTCTCCTTTCGCAAATTGACCAAAAGCAGGGGGGGATGGGTATTGAGACCGGAAAACCCTTCTTACCAGGAGCGAAAATATCAAAAAGATTTTAATATGATATTTATGGCTATATATAAATATAAAGAGTATTTATAAGGAATGTGTGGTCGCTCCTGATGGTCACTTACTCTTCACCAAACAAAGCGAAAAAAACAACTTGATCACCCTGTTAGCGTTTGATTGTATTTGCCAGCGCGCCATGGAGAAAACCCAGCAACCGCTGCCAGTGCCTGCTCCACCGTTTACCGTCGCACAAGGAAGATTGGGCCAGGCGTTCTGTTAGACTTACCCGTAAATGTTGCAGACCTTCCGGGTTGGCCACCGCTTTTTCACAAATCATCAAGTATTCCTCCTCACTGCCAGCCACCCACTCGCCCAACCCCAGTTGCCAAAGCATAGCCGCCGACCAGCGACTCACCATGGTCTCCCCCGGTAAGGTCACCACAGGAACCCCCATCCACAGGGCCTCAAAAGTGGTGGTGGAGCCACAAAAGGGGAAGGGATCCAAGGCCAAATCCGCCTGCTGATAAATGGTCAAATGGTTGTGCAGGGATAAATCCCCGGTGATCAGGCTTAACCGCTCCACATCCACCCCTTGTTGACGAAAGAGGGTGAAAATGCGTTCCCGCAGCAGGGGTTCGCCAAACCAGTGGCGATATTTCAAAATCAAGCGGCTGTCTGGTATGCGCGCCAACAATTTGGCCCACAAGGTCAAGAGTTGATCATTGAGCTTGGCGGGGTTGTTGCAACTGATGAAGGTGGGATAGCCCTGGCTCAACATGGGCAGCGGATTGACCGGGGGGGCCTCCGACAAAGGATGGTGCAAGAAAAATCCTGGCAGGCGAAGAATGCGCTCAGCAAACTTTTCCGAACCCGTGCGGGGAACCAGATGGCGGTCCGCCAACAGGCCATCCATGGTGGAGATGCCGCTGGTGGCAGGATCGTGCCAGCTTATTTGCAGGGGGGCAGCCCGCCAGGTGGCCACGGTGGGGCGGTTGCGGTCAAAGCGACCAGCGGTGACCAACAGGATGGCCACCCCTTGCTGGCGAATCAACTGGGCCACTTGCGCATCACTCAGCCCGCTGGTGGAGTGCCAACCATCCACCAGGCTGGCTATTTTGTGGCTTATCTCATCCATGGTGGCCACTTCGGCAAAACAATGGATGGCAAACCGTTGCCGATCATAATGTTCCAACAAGGGGAGCAGATTGCGGGCGATGACATGCTGGCGCAAATCGGCGGAGAGAATGCCAATGGTGATTTTATCCTGGCGGAGGGTAAAGCCAACTGTTTGGTTTTGTTGAGGAGAGCCAAACAATTGATTAAAATTTTGGTGTTCCTGCCAGTGTTGTTCAGGGGTTAAGCCAGGGTGGTAGAGCAGGGTGTTGAGGAGCATGCGCCCGCTATCGCTATCGGGTGCCAAGGCCATGCTGCGACGACAGGTGGTGAGTGCCTCTGGTACCAACCCCATATTCAATTGCAAGGTTGCCAACTGGCGCAAGGCCGCCACCGGTTTTTCCCCGAGTTGGATGGCTTGTTGGCAGTGGGTGATGGCTGGGCCAAATTGTCCCAAAACCTGCAAAATACGGGCGGCCAGGGTGTGGACCTCCCCATGGACTGGCAGTTGTTGCAACAAGGGTTGCAGGGTGGTCCAGGCTTGTTGGGGTTGGCCGCTTTCCAGTTGGGTGAGGGCCAGATTGCGTCGGGCGTTTTTTTCCTGGGGCCAGCGTTGCAACAGGCCGCTGTAGGTTTCCAGGGCTTCCACCAGACGCCCAAGACGGACCAGGGTATTGGCCAGATTATAATAAGACGAGGGGGTGGGTTGCAGGCGGCAGGCGTGGCGAAAGGCTTCCACGGCCTCTGCGGGCCGTCCCAATTGGTTGAGTACATTGCCCAAATTATAACGAATCTCCCCATCCTGGGGGGAGACGGTGGTGGCCTTTTGTATCAGGTTGAGGGCTTCCTGGGGATTGTTCATTTGCAGAGAAACCAAGCCCAGATAGTGCAGTGCCCCGGCATGGTTGGGCTGTTTGGTCAGAATGGCCCGATAGCCTTGGGCGGCGGCGGTCAGATTGCACGAACGGTGGTGGTTGACAGCCACCAGAAAGGGATCCTGTTTGACCGGGGGCATGGTGGTTATCCCTCAAGATGGCGGGGTTTTCTAAAATGGTGCCACAGACCTCCCTCTTTACCAAAAAACAGGGAGAAAAAGTAGAGGCAGCCGGAAGTAAGAATAATGCTGGGACCAGAGGGAACTCCCCAATAAAAGGAGGCCACCAGGCCCAGATAGGAAGAGATCATGGCATCCAGGCAGGCCAGAATCAGCAGGATGCCCAAATGGTGGCTCCAAAAGCGGGCGGCAGCGGCAGGGAGAATCATCAAGCCCACTGCCATGAGGGTTCCCAAAGCCTGAAAGCCTCCCACCAGATTGAGGACCACCAGGACGAGAAAGGTCAGGTGGGGGAGCATGCCTTTTTCCCCCTGGGAGCGTAAAAATTCGGGATCAAAACATTCCACCACCAGGGGGCGCAGGATGACGGCCATGGTCAGCATGGTCAGAGTGGCGATGGAGGCCACCAGAACCAGGGTAGGATTATCCACCGCCAGCACCGAACCAAACAGCAAATGGGTCAAGTCCGTATTGCTGCCCTTCAACGAAATCAACAACACCCCGCAAGCCAAAGAGATCAAGTAGAAGACGGCCATGCTGGCATCTTCCTGTTGGGGGGTGAAGCGGGTGGTAGCCCCAGCCAGCAGGGCGATGGTCACCCCTGCCAGCAGTCCGCCAATGCTGAGAGCAGGCAAGGAAAAACCTGCCAGCAAAAATCCCACCGCTGCACCGGGCAGGATGGCATGGGACATGGCATCCCCCATCAGGCTCATGCGACGCAATATCAGAAACAGCCCCAAGGGGGGCGCGCTCAGGGAAAGGGCGATGCAGGCCACCAATGCCCGGCGCATGAAACCAAATTCTTCAAAGGGGTAGAGAAGATCTGCCAAGGCTTCCATTAAGGGGTCTCCCCTGGCAGGCGACAGACGGCGGCCCCTTCTTCCCAGGCTTCGCACATGGATTGGGCCGTTTCAATATTGCTGGTGGTCAACACTTCGCTGGTGGCTCCCCAGCCAATGACCTGTCTTCCCAGCAACAGGCAGGAGGGGATGTGGCGGCGAACCTGTTCAAAGTCATGCAAGACCACAATGATGGTGCGTTTTTGTAGGTGCCAGTCGGCCATCAGGGCGAGCAGATCGGTGGTGGTGCGTTGATCCATGGCGTTGAAGGGTTCGTCCAGTAGAATGAGGGCAGGGTCCTGGGTCAGCAAACGGGCAAAGAGCATGCGTTGAAATTGCCCACGGGAGAGGGAGGCCACATGACGTTTTTCAAACCCTTGCAAGCCCACCTTGGCGATGGCAGCGTGGGCTTGTTGCCAAAGGGTCTTGGTGATGGAGCCATGCCAGCTTATGCGGTGCCAGTGGCCCATGACCACCGCCTCCTGCACCGACAGGGGAAAGGATTCCTCCCTCTCGGCATATTGGGCCAGGTAGCCGATTTCATGCATGGGCAATAACCGTTCCACCTCACCAGAAAGGGTGGGCAGCAATCCCATGATGCCCCGCAACAGGGTAGACTTGCCCGCCCCATTGGGACCCACCAGGGCCACATAATCTCCCGCACCAAAGGTCCCGCTTAAATGGTGAACAGCCGGATGGCGACGATAGCCAAAAGTGACATTTTTTAGACGGATAAGCGGTGGATTGTCGCTGATGGGAGTCATCCTTTCACCATCTCCACCATTGCCCAAAGCAAAATGGACAGCATGCCTGCCACACCCAGACGGGCACTTATCCCCCAGGAAAGCAGGGTGAAAGGGGCAATTATTAAAGATAATCGTCGTTGGGAGGGGGGGGTATTCACAAGATCATCCTGCCATGGCTTGCCAAATCCTGATATACCATACCATTTGACCAGCAGCGCAACAAGCTGTGGTCTGTCTTTGATAAGCTAGAAAAAAATGGCCCAAACTTTGCGTAAATTCTGCCAAGAGTGGGAAGAAGGGGCTTACAACACCTGCTTTCCATCGTCAAAAAGGGGGGAATGAAAGGTTTGTATTGAATTTGTTGTCAGAAATGAAGGCAATTCCTTTTCTTCTGCCTTTTCCTCTGCTATCAATTAAGAGTAAATTTATCCGTGGGATTCATGGTCGGATATAAATTGGGTAGAATTTGAAAAAGTTGTTTATTTGCTACATTTGAGCAAGGATAGTGTGAAAAATCATTGAAAATCACTGTGGTATCGGAAACTGCTTTCCAAGGTTCAGGCCCCTTGCATGTCAGATGGAGAATAAGGATTGACCACGACCAAAAAAGATCTGGTGGAATCGGTACAAAGGAACGCGGGCTTTTCCAGGTTGGAATCGGCATCGTTGGTGGAATCGGTTTTTGATATCATCACCGAAACCTTGGAAAATGGCGATCAGGTTAAACTGTCCGGCTTCGGTAACTTCCGGGTACGGGACAAACGCTCTCGGGTGGGCAGAAATCCCAAGTCTGGGGTTGAGGTGGAAATTTCTGCGCGTCGGGTGGTGACTTTCAAGGCCAGCACCTTGTTGACGGCTCGTTCTTCTGTTGCTGATCCGTGATGGTAGCTGGTGTACAGAGGTAAGTAGTTTCAAAGAAGAGCACTCTCTGCCGTGGTGACAGTTGGGGGAACGGCTGCGGCAGGGGTGGTAGGCTCTTGGGCCATTTTGTGACTTTTTCTGGCAGCCGCTGCCAGGAGTTTTTTGGCAGGTGTCATGAACCCCTCTCTTTCCCATATACGGTTGGTCATCTTTGATTGTGATGGCACGCTGGTGGACAGTTTGGATGGCATCCATCGGGTTATGAACCGGGCGGTGGTACAGGCTGGGTTGGCGAGTGGGGTATCGGGTTATCAGGTAGCGGGGGTAGTTGGTTTATCCATGTCGGAGGCTTTGGAGAGTCTCTTTCCTGATGCGCCTTTGTCACAGCGGGATTTGGCCATTAAGCTTTACAAGGACCACTACAAGCAGTTGGCTGATGGTGGGTTGATGCCCAATGCTCTTTTTCCAGGGGTGCGGGAGACTCTGGATTTGTTACGGGGGCGGGGTTTTCAATTGGCGATGGCCACGGGCAAGTCCATGCGTGGGGTGGAGCGCACTTTGGATGAGCATGGTTTGCATGGTTATTTTTCTTATCTCAAGAGTGCTGATTGTGCTCCTTCCAAGCCGCATCCTGGCATGGTTTTGCAGATTATTGAGGAGAGTGGTATTTCTGCCGGGGAAATTCTCATGGTGGGGGACACGGATTTTGACATGATCATGGGGAGGGGGGCAGGGGTGTGGACTTGTGCCGTGACCTATGGGTGTCATAGCAGGGAGCGACTGGCGGCTGCCACCCCCAATTTCTGGTTGGACAGCATGTCCGAGTTATCCGGTCTGTTGATCTGATCCCAGCCCAAGCTCACGCATCCCAGCCTTCAATCCTTTAAAACCATTAAAAAAAGGAAGGGGTCTGGGGGAGTTCCCTCCCGCAGGGTTTTGCCTTTTCCTAAACTCGCCATCGTCCAAAACCAAGGTATTCGCGAAAACAGTCCGAAAATATCGATAGCCTGTTTTCCCCAGACGATGGCGACGGGGTCCGGGGTGCTCCCGCACCCCGAATCCCTCAAAACCACCTTATAAAGCGACCACTAAAAAGATAATCAGGACAAAAATCCCACCCGGTGAGCGCGTTCGCGGTTGGTGAGGACGAATTTTTCAAAGGGATTATTGCCGCTGATGAATTGAATGGGTGGGGTAGAAGGGGAGCGGCTTTTATTTTTCCGGCTTTTCACGATCATGAGCAGGATGGACAGGGCGGCCAGGGTTGCGGCGATCAGGGTGGTCATCAAACATCTCCCAAATTCAACGGTCGAGTTAGGGAAACAACGGTTCGATTGACCATTAAGCAATATTCATGCCGCTCAACTATAATAAAAATTTGCATTAATTCAATAACTTGCCATCCAGCAAAAGTAAAAGCGTCAGAAATCCCCCAAATGTTATTTTGACACACCCATACCCAGTCTCGACTCCCTCCCCAATCCCTGCCACAAACCCTGCCGGTCAATCATGAATACCCCCGAACCACCAAAATAAAATTCCAACCACTCCAAGAATAACCCCGGATACTTGTTACGTAAAATTTTCTCCGTCTCATCCCCCACCTCACAAATCAAACAACCATGGGGCGTCAAATGGTCCACCGCCTGCCGCAAAATGTTCTCCACCAAAATCAAGCCATCCACCCCACCATCCAATGCCAACGCAGGCTCCCGCTGAAATTCCGTCGGCAACTTGGCCAGAGTAGAACGTGGAACGTAAGGCGGATTACTCACAATAAGATCATATTTTCGTCCCTGCAATCCGGCAAACAAGTCGGATTGAACCAAGCGCACCCGCCCCTCCAGCTTTAACCGCTGTTGATTAATCTTGGCAACCGCCAAGGCATCGGCAGAAAGGTCGCTCCCATCCACCCGCGCGTCGGGATACAACAAAGCCAAGGCAAAAGCCAAACATCCACTGCCCGTACATAAATCCAGAATATTCTTCACCCCCGAGGCCGGAACCAGCTCAGCCAAGCCCTCTGGATCATCAATCAACAGTTCAATACGAGAGCGGGGAATCAATACCCGCTCATCCACATACAAACGCAATCCTGCAAAAAAAGCCTCATTCGTCAAATAATGAACCGGCGTCCGCTTCTGAATACGCTGTTCCAACAAGTGCAAAAATTTTATGGCCTCCTCCTCCGTTACCTGCCGATTTTGATAACGACGCGCTTCCTCAAATGGGAGAGCCAACACATGAAACAATAAATATTCCGCCTCTGCTTCCGCTGTCTGCAAGCCATTGTCAAAACACAGCTTTGCCCCCAGCAAACGACGGGTCGCCACCCGAATCCACTCCTTGACCAGGCGAGGAGTTGTAGTTTCTGTCTGCGAAGAGTTACGTTTCATGGAGTGTCATTTTCGGGACGCTTGAGAATCAATAGGAATACTAACCGGAATGGCTTGGAAAAATAGACCATTTTTCAGCACCTTGCACTGGTTATTTTTCAGGATGGTAGAACCATGCCATTTTAGAAAATATTTCATTTCTATCAATTACAACACCTTGTGAGACGAGTGAAATTGTCGTAACCTACCCTGGGCTGTTGATTTTTTGACATTCACCCAGGGAGGCCCATTGGGGGGGCCTTAGGAGGTTCAGTGCAGGGAATCATTGGCAGTGCCCCGCCCATGCAAAAGCTGTTCAAGTTGGTTGAACGGGTGGCGGCCAGCAGTTCCACAGTGCTGATTCAGGGGGAGAGCGGTACGGGTAAGGAACTCATCGCCCGCGCCATCCACTACCATTCCCCCCGTCGCGATAACGCCCTCATCCCGGTCAACTGCGGAGCCATCCCGGAAGACCTGCTGGAGTCGGAACTCTTCGGCCATGTCAAAGGTGCCTTCACCGGTGCCGCCTACTCCCGTCCCGGTCGCTTCGAACTGGCCAACAACGGCACCATCTTCCTGGACGAAATCGGTGACATGAGTCCCAAACTCCAGGTAAAAATGCTGCGAGTCCTCCAGGAAAAAGTGGTGGAACCCGTGGGTGCCGTTAAGTCCTTGGCCGTCGATGTGCGCGTCATCGCCGCTACCCATAAAAATCTGGAAAAAGAAGTGGCCGAAGGCCGCTTTCGCGAAGACCTTTTTTATCGATTAAACGTGGTCCCCCTGTTGGTCCCACCCCTACGCGACCGCGCCGAAGATGTTCCCAGTCTGGTGGAGCACTTTCTGGAAAAATCCAACCGCCACCGGGAACGCAAAGTTACCGTCCCCCGGGATATCATGGACCTGTTTATCCGCTATCGCTGGCCTGGCAATGTTCGCGAGTTGGAAAATTTGGTGGAACGCATCACCATCCTGGCCGATGGAGAAGTCACCGTCCACGACCTGCCAGAAAAATTGCTGGATGGCTGCAACCAAATGGCCGATATTTTCCCCCAACCCATTCCCGCCGCTGCCTTCGCTCCCCAGTTGGACGATGAGGCCGTGATCGATTTCAATCAGCAAGTGGAAAATTTTGAAAATCAACTCATTCTGGCCGCCCTGGAACATACCGGCTGGAATAAAAATAAGGCTGCTAAAATTCTCAATCTCAATCGCACGACCCTGGTGGAAAAAATCAAAAAGAAAGGGTTCGAACGGGGACTGGAGTAAGCAATGCGGTTTTGGTGGCCCCTCCTATTGGGTTTATTGCTGGTGCGGGCGGAAGCGGCTTTTGCTTTCTTCACCACCATGAAATATGCCAGCGAAGAGTTTGGTAGACGGGAAGTGTTGACCTTCAACATTCCCAATGAAAACGCACGTCCCCAAATCAACCTCCTCAATGCCAAACTGTTGCGGGTTACCATCCCCGGCATTCTGGCCCTGCCCTACCAAGAGATCAACTTCGGACAAACCCGCTATATCGAAAGCCTGGGGGTGGAACCTCTCACCAGCGGCATTATGGGACTCTCCCTCACCATCCCCCTCAAAGAACCCTACCTGGATTTTCGCGATCAAGTCTCCTTGATCGACGAAGAAAAAGGCTACCTTTACCGTCTTGAAATTCAACGCCATCCCGTCACCTATGCTACCGGTCCCACCCGTTTGTTGGAAGGCAAAGTCTATGCGGGACGGGATGGCACCCTCTTGGTGCTCTCCTACGCAGGGAATGGCTGGGCCGAACAAAAAGTGGACTACGGATCCCAAACCCTGCGCCTGCAATGGCAGGGGGCCAGTCTTGATCAAGGATGGCGCAAGGTCATGGGGGCCGGTCTCGCCCAAGAGGTGCGCAGCTACGAATTTCCCGGTAACCGGGTGGATATGGAGGTGCATTTTCACCCATCCACCAGCAGGGTCTTTTTCTATCGCAACGCAGAAGCAGGCACCCTGATCGTGGAATTCCGCTCGGAAAAAAACATAGGTCGAGAAAAGGAAGCCAATGAAATTATTGAACTTCGTAAAGAATCCATTGCCAAAAACAACCCCCTGCCTTTAAATCGCCTCTCCCCGGTTTTCCAAGCTGGGAACCAAAAAATTATACTCAATGAGAAACCCTACGACGAAGCCTATTTTTTCAATAATGCCATGGAGGCGGAACGGGATCTGGACTTCGCTAAATCATTGGCCTACCTGGACAGCATATCCACCCTGTTTCCAGACAATACCAATAAAGAAGTCCTGGACCAATATCGCATGGAGCTGGTCGCCCGCATGAACTGGAAACCAGGTTGGATTCTCTCCGAACTGGAAGCCTTCCTCTCCCGGCAGCCCAATAACCATAAGTACCCGGAATTTCGTTTATTGCAATTAAAACTCTACAATCGTACCGGCCAGTTTGAAAACGCCAAAGGGATGATGCACGACCCCAACCTACCTCGGGACAAACCGGATGTGGTTCTGGAATACGCCCGCACCGAAATCGGCCTGCGAGAGTGGGATGAAGGGGAAAATCATCTGAAAAGGGTGATGAGCGAGGCCTTCATAGGCAAAGATCATCTGGCAGAAGCCAACTATCTCCTGGCCAAATTGAACGATGAACGTGGCAACAGTCGGGCCGCTTTGGAAGTTTTGGATAACCTGCCACGGGAATATTTCTCCCGCATCGCCAATCAGCCGGAATGGCTCATGGGGGTGGCAGATATCTATTATCACAACAATCAATATGCCAAAGCCCTGGAAAATTACGCCCTCTTTCTGGCCAACTATCCCCGTAACGATGAATTGGCCCCCTGGGCCATGCTACGGGCCGCCGGTTCCCGCCGATCCCTGGGGCAGGAAGAAGAGGCGGTCAATATCTATAAACAAATTATCAACCTCTACCCGGAATCGGAAAGTGCCATTTGGGCACGTATCTTCAAATTGCAGGTGGAAAAAGATCGCAGCCTGGAAGAACGTCTGGCCGAACTGCAAAACATTATCGACTCCGCCCCTTTTTCCAACGCCGTTATCGAAGCCTATATCAATAAATCCATTCTCTTGGGGGATAATAAACGTTTTCGCGATGCCCTCACCTCCCTTAACAGCCTGTTGACCCTCACCGCTCGTGAAGAGCCGGTGCGGCGGGTGCATATTCTCAAACGCCGTTACATGATTTCCGGTATGCGGGAGGCGTTGGAACAGGATCGACCCGAATATGCAGTCCTGTTGGGAGAGGTCTACGAACAAAACTGGAGCCGCTGGCCAGGCTATGAGGATGCCCGTGTCCTCCTGGCGGAAGCCCTGTTACGCATGGGATTTCCCGAGAAAGCCAATAGCCTTTTGGAAGGAATTCCCACCGATACCGCCAAGCAGTTGGCCCGTATGGGTAGCTCCTTTGCCCGTAATACTCTGCTGGTGGATGGAAAGGCAGAAGACTGGAATCTGCAAGTTTCCCCAGGAAGTGCCCGAGTAAGACTTAACGAAGCCCAACGTTTGGCCGAAAAGGAGATGTGGGAAGGTATCCTCCTCTTGTTGGAAGAGGTTCCCGAAGATGCCCTCAATCCTGCCGAACAGGCCGAGCGTCTGCGCTTGCTGGCCCAGGCGGAAGCAGGACGAGGACGTTTTCCCCAGGCGGTGGCCAATCTGGAAAAATTGCTCTACGAACGTCCCATTGGCGACGGACGGGATTATTTCTGGTATGCTACTCTGTTGCAATTGTGGAAGGGGGACAGCAAGTCCATGCCCGCCTACCAGAAGGTTGCCCAAGAGGCCAACAGCCCGGAAATTCTCGCCCTTGCCCATATGCGCATCGGCGATATCCTGCAACGCAATGGCAATTTGGATGAAGCACAAAAATATTATCAAAAAGTCTTGAAAACTGTTCCCAATTCTCCTTGGGCCAAGATGTCCAAGGAGGTAACATTGCAACTGGAAATGATCAAGTAAGGGAACTGTTGCCATGGAGTGGAATGATACTTCCAGCACAAAAAGAATGAGGCGTCCATGACTACCCGCAAGGAGATTCTCCTGGTTGGCGAAAGCCGGGAGCTGGCAACCCTTGCCTCCCGCATCAAGGCGGTGGGGTATGATCCGCTCCTGGTCAAAGATGCCAACGATATGAAACGCCAACTCAGCCGTGGCCTGACTGGCATGGTGATCATGGATATCGATCGGCTGGAAGAGCCGGTCTCCTTGATCCGTGAGATGGTCTTTCTCTTTCGGGGGGTTCCCGTCATTGCCCTTACCGGGCGCACGGCCACCCATGAGGCGCGAGAGGTGATTCAGGCGGGAGCCGCCGATCTTCTCCTCTTGCCCATCACCGAAGAGTCGCTGAACAGTATTCTCTCCCGCTACCTGGATC
Organism: Magnetococcales bacterium; assembly: GCA_015233935.1. Lineage (GTDB taxonomy): Bacteria > Pseudomonadota > Magnetococcia > Magnetococcales > JADFXB01 > JADFXB01. Next base: position 12,300 of record JADFXB010000098.1, read on the forward strand.
AATTTTTCGATCCCGAATTGGGAAAAGGTCGGCGATTGATCACCGGCGATGAAGGGATGAAACGTTTGCTGGCCCAGGTGGTGCGGGTGGCCAAGACCAAGGCCACCGTGTTGATCCAGGGGGAAAGTGGTACGGGTAAAGAGTTGATCGCCCGCTATCTCCATCAATCTTCCGACCGGCGGGATGGTCCCTTCGTGGCGGTCAACTGTGCTGCTTTGCCAGAAAATTTGTTGGAATCTGAACTGTTCGGCCATGTCAAAGGGGCCTTCACCGGGGCCAGTACCGATCAC
>JADFXB010000099.1 GCA_015233935.1 Magnetococcales bacterium
TCAGAGCTACCAAACCTTGTTTGCCATCGTGGCCGTCTTCGTGGTGACCGCCCTGTTCGATGCGGTCTTCAGCTATGTACGGCAATATTTAATGATTTTTGCCACCAACAAAATTGACGCCCAACTGGCCTCCCGCACGTACAGCCGTATGCTTGGCCTGCCCATGCCCTTTTTTGAGAATACCCCCGCAGGCGTTCTTGTGCGCAACATGCAACAGTCCGAGTCGGTGCGGGGATTTTTGACCGGTCGTCTTTTTCATACCATTTTAGATGCCGCCTTCCTGCCCATTCTGTTGGTTTGTCTTGCCCTCTACAGTGTGCAATTGACCTTCGTGGTTTTGGTGTTTTCTGCGGCCATGGCTGGCGTTATTGCCGTCATGCTGCCCACCTTCCGGCGACAACTGGAGATTCTTTATTCGGCAGAAGGCTCCCGTCAGGCGGACTTGGTGGAGACCATCCATGGCATGCGTGCGGTCAAATCTTTGGCCCTGGAACCCTTGCGCATGGCCTCCTGGGACAACAAAGTGGCCAACTCGGTACGGTGGCGCGCCAAGGTGGGCAATCTGGGGGTGATTGCCAACGTCTTGACCACCAGTCTACAAGGCTTCATGCAGGTGGCCATCTTGGGTTTGGGATGCGTGGCCGTCTTTGATGGCTCTCTGAGTATCGGTGCCCTGATTGCCTTCAACATGCTTTCTGGACGCATTACCGGTCCATTGGTGCAAATCGTCGCCTTGATCAACGAATACCAGCAAACCGCCCTTTCGGTTAAAATGCTGGGGGAAGTGATGAACCATCCCCCCGAACGCAACCCCAACCAACGGGGCATCAAACCCGCCATCACCGGGGCCATGGAGTTTGAAAACGTCACCTTTCGCTATGATGGCAGCGTGAATCCTGCCCTCTCCCGCATCTCCTTCAAGGTGGACGAAGGGCAAATGATCGGGGTGGTGGGCCGTTCGGGTTGTGGCAAAACCACCGTCACCCGTCTGATTCAAGGCATCCACACCGCCCAGGAAGGATTGATCCGGTTGAATGGCAACGATGTCCGCCACCTGGATCTGCGTCATCTGCGCCGCAGTATCGGCGTGGTCTTGCAAGATAATATTCTCTTTCGGGGCACCATTCGGGACAATATTGCCGCTGCCCGTCCCAATGCCTCCCTGGAGGAGGTCATGCGGGCCGCCAAACTGGCCGGGGCCGATGAATTCATCGACCGTCTGCCCCGCTCCTACGAAACCTTCGTGGAAGAAAACGCTGCCAACTTTTCAGGCGGTCAAAAGCAACGCCTTGCCATTGCCAGAGCACTCATCACCCATCCCCGCTTGTTGATCTTCGATGAGGCCACCAGTGCCCTGGACCCGGAAAGCGAAGCCATCATTCAGCGAAATTTGGCGGAAATTTCCAAGGGACGAACCATGATCATCGTCTCCCACCGGCTGTCTTCCCTGGTCAACTCCCATGCCATCCTGGTCCTGGATCGGGGTGAGGTGGTGGACTTCGCCCGGCATGACATCCTTCTTGAACGCTGTGAGGTCTATCGTCATCTATGGAATCAGCAGACACAGCACCTCCAGTAAACCGTTTGCGCCAACTCTTCTCCCGCCTGACCCACTGGAAACCCTGGGCCAGAAAGGATCAACGGGTGATGGCGGATGCGGTGCCTTTCCTCAATGATCTGGATGAGATCATGGAAGAGCGTCCCCCTGCCATGCTGCGCTCCATCCACTACATTATTCTTACCCTGTTTTTATCCATGCTGCTGATTGCCACCCTGGTGGAAGTCAACGTGGTGGTGGTGGGCATGGGCAGACTCATTACCCTGGAGCCGCCCATCATGCTGCAACCCATTGAACGGGCCATCGTGCGGGAGCTGAATGCCAAGGTGGGAGATGTGGTTACCAAGGGCCAACGCCTGGCCACCCTGGATCCCACCTTCACCAGGGCCAATGTGGCTACCCTGGTCCATCAACAACGCACCCTGCAAACCCAGACCAGCCGCCTGGAAAGCGAATTGAACGGTCTTCCCTATCTGGGGGGTGGCCATGCGGATGATCAATTACAGATCAATCTGTTCAATCAGCGCAAAGAGCAGTTTCAGTCCCGCATGCAGGTCTATGACGAAGATATTCTCAAGATCAGAAGCAACATTCGCGCCCTGGAAGAGCAGAAAAAATCCCTGGAAGAGCATATCAAGGTGATCAAGGAGGTGGAGACCATGCGCCTTACCTTGATGCAGGCAGATAAAGGGTCCAAACTCCTCTATTTGCAATCCCAAGGCGACCGCATACGTATTGAACGGGAGATGAGCGATGCCAGCAACCGCCTGAAAACCCTTCATCATGAGCTGGCCTCTAAACAGGCGGAACAAAAAACCTATCGGGATGAATGGCAGCGACAAATTTTGGAACAACTGGTCGGCCTGCGCAATGAGCTGGCCAAAATCGATCAAGAACTGAACAAAGCCAACCTGATGAACGATCTGGTGGAGGTGATTTCACCGGTGGATGGGGTGATTCTGGAGGTGGCCAAACGTTCGGTTGGCTCCATTCTGCGGGAAGCGGAACCCTTGATCACCATCGTCCCCATGGATGCCAAACTGGTTGGCGAAATTACCATTGCCTCTGGTGACGTGGGCTACACCAAGGTGGGTAACAAGGTAGTGGGCAAGGTGGATGCCTTTTCCTACCAACGGCATGGTTTTTTGCACGGCGAGTTGCAATGGATCAGCGAGGATTCCTACCCCTTGGGCAGTACGGGCGGCCAGGAGGCGCAACCCTTGGTTAAAGGGGGCGGCGGAGCCTTTCACCGAGCCAGGATCGACTTTGGTGACAGCCGGTTGCACAACCTGCCGGAAGGTGCCAGACTGATTCCCGGCATGACTATGACCGCCGACATTGAAGTAGGATCCCGCAGTATTATTTCCTTCTTCCTGTATCCCATAACCCGCAGTCTGGGCGAAAGCCTGCGTGAGCCTTGAGGAAGCCGGTTCATGAAACAACCCTTACTCTTTCAATGGAGTGTCTCCACCCTCTTTGGTTGGGGGGTGTATGGACTCAACCTGTTGCGCCACTGGCACAAGGTGGCGGGCACCCCGGCTTACAGTACCGGACCTCTCTACATAGACAGTCTGGGCGGGTCCGATCCCCTCACCTTGCGGGAGCTGGCCCCTTTACTGGTGGCCAACGATCAAGTGATCCGTGAACGGGAGGAGCTACCCATGGGGGCCTACTCCCCTTTTGACGGGGTGGTCCTCCATTCCTTGGGTAGACGCTTGTTGGGTTCCAAACCACCTAATAACGAAGGATTGGTGGGTAACAGCACCTCGGCGGTGGTCTTTTTTGAAGATACCTATCTGCCCGACGCCCAGGAAATCTGCAAACAGTATGATTTGATCATTCCTGGCTCCACCTGGGGGGATGAGGTGTTGAAGGCCAACAACATTCCCAACAGCCGCAAGGTAATTCAAGGAATCGATCCTTCCATTTTTCATCCCGCACCCCGTGCTGGTGCCCTGGAAGGCAGGTTTGCCGTCTTCAGCGGAGGCAAGTTGGAACATCGCAAGGGGCAGGATCTGGTCCTTCTAGCTTTCCGCGCCTTTGCCCAACGTCATCCTGAAGCCCTCCTGGTCACCGCCTGGCACTCCCCCTGGCCAGCCTGTTCGGTGACGGTCAACATCAATCCCCGTATCGCCCCGGTGATGCTGGCAGAAGATGGCACCCTGGATATCAACCGCTGGGCCTTTGCCAACGGGATTCAGGAACATCAATGGCTGGATTTGGGAGCCATCCCCAATCATCTCATGGCCAAGGTTTTGCGTGAGATGGATGTGGCGATTTTTCCCAACCGTTGCGAAGGGGGCACCAATCTGGTGGCCATGGAGTGCATGGCCTGCGGATTACCGTGCATCGTCGCCAATAATACGGGACAAAAAGATTTGGTGGCCACCGGAACCACCTATCCCCTCAACCGACAGGGAGCCGTTGCCGTGGCCGACATGGGTACGGATGGCTGGGGGGAGAGCGACGTGGAAGAGATGGTGGAAAGCCTGGAAAAGGTGTGGGCCAACCGTACCATGGCAGCCAGCAAGGGTTTGACCGCCGCCCAGGCCATGCGAGAGTGGAGCTGGCGTAACCAGATAGCCGATCTGCACCGGGTATTGCTGGAGGTGGCCCCCTGATGGCCAATTCTGTCAAACATGGCCTGGACCTCCTGTTGATCAATCCTGGCGGCAAGGAGAAGGTTTACCAAAATCTTTCCAATACCCTGATGGCCAAGGAACCCCCCATTTGGTGCGGTATGATTGCCACCTTTATCCGCAATCATGGTTTTTCCGTGGCCATCCTGGATGCCAACGTCCTGGATATGCCTGTTATTGAGGTGGCACGCCAGGTGGAGACCATGCGTCCCTTGTTGACGGTGGTGGTGGTTTACGGACAAAACCCTTCCGCCTCCACCATGGTAATGCCCGCCGCCATCGCCTTAAGCCAGGAGATCAAAGCCAACCTGCCCGATTTTTCCCTGCTCTTGTTGGGTGGTCATGTGGCAGCCCTGCCTCAGCAATCTTTGCAGGAGAGTGGCGCGGACTTTGTTTGCGACGGCGAAGGCCCCTATACCGTTCTGGATCTGCTGCACACATTGCAAGCAAGCCTTCGTCCTTCGTTGTCGAAAGTCAGAGGGCTGGTCTATCGCCATGAAGGGGTGACCCTGCGCAATCGTTCCGCCCCCCTGGTCACCGATCTGGATGGGGAAATGGGTGGCATGGCCATGGATCTCCTCCCCATGGATCGCTATCGCGCCCACAATTGGCATTGCTTTGACCATCTGGACCAACGCCAACCCTACGGATCCATCTATACCAGCCTGGGCTGCCCCTTCCATTGCCATTTTTGTTGCATCCAGGCCCCCTTCAAACCAGGACAAAAGGAGATGGGTCTGTCCGACAAGGCCAACACCTATCGCACCTGGTCGGCTGAATCGGTGGTGAGACAAATTGATATCCTGGTTCAGCAATATGGGGTGAAAAATATCAAGTTTGCCGATGAATTATTCGTGATCAAAAAAAGCCATGTGGAAGCCATATGCAATCTACTGCTGCAAAGAAAATATGACCTGAACATTTGGGCCTATGCCAGGGTGGATCGGGGTTCCCAAGAATTGTTCGACAAGATGAAACAGGTGGGGATCAACTGGGTCTGCCTGGGCATCGAATCGGGCAGTAAACGGGTGCGGGATGACGTGGCCAAGGGGTTCCAGGAAGATGACCTGGTCCAGGCCATGGACTCCATTCGTAACAAGGCGGGTATTTATGTTCTGGGCAATTATCTCTTCGGTCTGCCGGAAGATGATCACGCCTCCATGCAGGAGACCCTGGATCTGGCCATGGAACTCAATTGCGAATTTGCCAATTTTTATTGCGCCATGTCCTATCCCGGCTCCCAACTTTATGATCGTGCCCACAAAATGGGGTTGCGGCTGCCGGAGAGCTGGTCGGGATATTCACAACATGCCTTTGACACCCTGCCTCTGCCCACCGATCACATCAGCGGGGTGGAGGTGTTGCGGTTTCGAGATCAAGCCTTCACCACCTATTTCACCTCTGACCGCTACCTGGCCATGATCGAATCCACCTTTGGCCCAACCGTTCGTCAGCATGTGCTGGAGATGGCCAGCCAACCCCTGCCACGCCAATATTTGCAGGAGGAAGACCATGGAATCCCTGGATGATCTTTTTCGTCGCCTGGAAAGCCTCAAAGATGACCGCTTGCTGGTAGAGACGACAGAACAATATTTGGCGGACCCAGGCCAGCTGGTAAGTGCCCTCTTTCCCCTGCTCCTCTCCCACAATTACAAAGCAGCCTACTTAATTGCCAAAACATTGCTGGCCCACCAGATTGAAGCCTATCCCATGATTCACTTTGCCAGGGCCTTTGGCGGCATGATTGTTGGCAATATTGAAGATGAAATCCAGGGCAGCCAGGAATTTGCCCGCTGCATGGACATGATTGCCCCTGAGCATCAGGCCACCTATTATCAGAGCATTCTGGATCCTTTGTTCCTGCCCCTTATTGGCAACTGCTTTCATCTTGGCCACAAAGGGATGGTGATGCGCCTTTTGGAGTTTCTCAAGGCCGGATCACCTTTACTGCGCTCTATCTTTGATTTTTCCCTCCCCATTCTCCCCCTCAATCAAAATGAGTTGCGCCGACGGGGATGGGAAAAGGCCAAACTGCTCAATTATCCCCAACCCCCTCCAGGCCCCCGTCCGGTCCGACGGGCGGTGGTGGCCATTCGGGAGTTAATTTTTCCCCATTTGCCCCAATCCCGCCTACTGGATCTGGGACCACGCACCGCTGCCGCCATGAACGCTTACGGTTGGCAGACCCACTTCCATCCGGTGGTGGATTATCTGAATATGGAACGGGAATACCGTGCCTTATTGGAAATTTGTCGTCAGCAAAAAACTGAGCTGTTGGTGTTGGACGACATGCAGAGTGAAGACTCCCTGACCCTGCACGAGCGTTCCACCTTTATCGCCCAATTGCGGCAGGAGTTACCAGATTTAAAGATTGCGGTGGTCTTTTTTGATACCTGGATGGTGACCCCCCAATTTTTAATCGATACCGCCACCATCGCCGATGTGATTTTGGAGGTGACTTCCCCTTCCCTGCCGGTGTGGCAGCATCCAGCCTGTCGCAACAAGGTGTTGCATGTGCAATTACCCCATGCACACGCCTTTCCTCCACCAACCACCCCCTTGCGGCAACGTCCCCTCTTTTTGGGCAGCGTGATGAAATATAATTACCATCGCGCATTGTGGTTGAGTGCCATCGAACATTTTCAACTGCCCATTGACAGCTCGCAGTCCAGCCATGAAGGGGATGGCAAATCGGCACTGGAAAGTTATGGTCTCTATCTGCAACGGCTGCGGGAGACCACCTGCTCCCTCAACCTGACCATGCGCATGGATCTCTCCCGTATTGTCACCGGGCGTTGCTTTGAGACCTTGTTGACCGGTTCCCTGCTGATACAGGAACACACCCCGGATATGGATTATTATTTTGTGGCCGGGGAGCACTATCTGGAATTTCACAATGTGGCAGAATTGGCTTCCATCACCAACTTTATTCTCCAACAGCCGCAAGAGGCGGAAGAGATTCGTCGGCGGGGTTATGAATTTGCCCGTGACAACTACAGCGATGACAAACTTGTGGGCATCATCGACAAGTTTTTATTCTACCCATAAGACAAAGAAAGCTCCCCATCATGAGCGTTACCCTGATAGCTCCTCCCTTCGCCCAGTTGACCGGTCAACGCCTTCCCTTGAAGGTGGTGGATGTGGGAGCCAACCCCATTGATTCGGAACCGCCTTACGCTCCGTTGATGGCCAGCGATCTTACCTGGGTGGTGGGTTTTGAACCCAACCAGGAGGCCCTGGGGCGGTTGAATGAGAAAAAAGGCCCCCGTGAACTTTATCTGCCCCATGCGGTGGGCGATGGCAAACGCCATCCCCTGAATTTTTGCCAAGCCCCTGGCATGACCTCCATTTTGGAACCCAATCCGGCGGTACTCAACCTGTTTCACGGTTTTCCCAACTGGGGACGGGTGACCTCCACGGTGGAGGTGGATACGGTGCGCCTGGATGATGTACCGGAAACCGCCGGGGTGGATATGCTGAAGATGGACATTCAGGGGGCGGAATGGCTGGTGTTGAGCCATGCCAAAGAGCGGTTAAAGGATGCCCTGGTGGTACAGTTGGAGGTGGAATTTCTCCCCCTGTATAAAGATCAACCCCTGTTTGCCGAGGTGGATCAATTGATGCGCCAGCATGGATTCATGCTGCACCGGTTGCTGCCCCTGGTAAGCCGGGTGGTGCAACCCTTGCTGGTGGACAACAACATTTACGCCGGCATGAGCCAGACGGTGTGGACCGATGCGGTGTTCATCCGGGATTTGACCCGTCTGGATTTGTTGAACGACCGCCAATTGTTGGCCACGGCCAGCATTCTCCACGATTGTTATCAATCCATGGATGTGGCCCTCCACCTGCTCACCGAGATGGACCGACGCAATGGCAGTCAGTTAGGCCCCAACTATTTGCAAAGCCTTATGCAGACCGCAAGGCGAGTAGATCCTGGCGCACCTGTTGGATAACCTGGGACCAGTTAACGTCATAACGATCCTGCCGATAGAGGCGCAAGGTGGGATACCAGGGGCTGTCCTCCCGATTGAGCATCCACAAAAAGTGGGGTGAGTAGGGAATGACCCCCCAGGTGCGCACGCCCAAAGCACCGGCCAGATGCAGGGGGGCGGTGCAGGAGGTGATCATCAGGTCGAGACTTTTCATGATGGCGGCGGTATCGGAGAAATCTTTGATTTCCTTGCCCAAGTCGATGACATGGGGAGGCAGGGGGTACTGCTGCAAGTCCTGCCGTCCCTCCCCCACCTGTAAGGCGATGAAGGTGACGCCGGGGATATCAAAGAGGGGAAACATGGAGGCCAGCCGGGGAGAACGGAATTTATCCCCTTTCTGAGTGGGATTACCCGCCCACACCAACCCCACCCGCAACCCACCTCCCAACCGTGGCAACCATTGCTGCACCAAATTTTCATCGGCGTGCAGATAGGGCACATTGGCAGGAACGTTGAAGAGTTGAGTTCCCTGTAAACGGGGCAGACTGAGCAAAGGAGAGTGGTAATCAAAGGCTGGCAGCGGCTTTTGATCCAAGGGTATCACGAAGATGCGTTTTAGTTGGGAAAAGAGGGTCACCAGGGGAGGATGCACCGCCAGAATGACAGTCGCCCCCATGTCCACCAACCAGGGCAGATAGCGCACATACTGGATGGTATCCCCCATGCCTTGTTCTGCATAGACCAGGATGGTTTTTCCCTGCAAGGGTTCGCCATTCCAGCGGGGTTGGGAAAACTCGCCGTGGAGGGACTTGAGCCAGCCATACTCTTTCAGATTCCACCGCCATTCGTACTCGCCCCAACCTTCCGCCAGCCGTCCCTGGGTGAGCAACACCTGACCCAAAACAAAATGGGCTTCCACAAAAGAGGGTTGCAGGGCAATGGCCTGGCGGAATATTTGTTCCGCTTCGGAGAGACGATTAAGCCCCTTGTAGACGGTTCCTAAGTTGAAATAGCCCATGATCATGGTGGGATTGAGGGTGATGGCCTTTTGGGCAGCAGCCAGGGATTCGTCCAGCAATCCCATGTCCATGTAGGCGGCCCCCATGTTGGCATAGGCCCAGTCGTATTGGGGATTGAGGCGGATGGCCTGCTGGTAGGCCTGGATGGATTCAGGCAGCTTGCCTTGCATTTTCAGGGCAACACCCAGATTACAATAGGCCATGGCAAAATCTGGTCGAATGGAAATGGCCTGTTGATAGATGGCCACGGCCTCGTCCAGGCGTCCCAAATCTTGCAAGGCCGTTCCCAGATTGCAATAGGCTTCTGAGTAGTCGGGTTTGACGGTGACGGCATTTTTATAGAACAGCACCGCCTCTTCCTGGCGGCCTTGGGTTTGCAGCAGAACACCGGCGTTGTAGCTGGCGGAGACATGACCCGGTTCCAGGGCCAGAATCGCCCGATAGAGGGCTTCTGCCTGCAATAATTGGTTTGCCTGATGGCGGGCCACCGCCTCGTTGAACATTTGTTCCACCAGGGGGGGGACCTGATAAGACATGGCAGGGGTGACCACCTGTGGAGGTGGCGGCGGTCCGGGGCGATGTTTGCGGTTCATGGTCTCTCCTTACTTTTCGCTCTGGCCCTGCCAAAGTCTGCTATCGGGACGCAACATGGACAGACGGTCTCTTTCCTGCAATTTTTGCAGATAGGTCTGGTGGTATTCTTGCAGGGTTCCCATTTCAAAATCATCCCGGTCCAGTTCAGCCCCGATATCCAGATAAACATCCAGGTTGGCCAGGTCGGGACGGGGCAGGCGATTTTGGCGGAAATCTTCCCACATGTCCACATAGAGTTGTTCCAGATGGCGCACCAGATTGGGGGTATCAAAGAGGGTGCAGGTATCCCGGTTGGCCCGCAGGCGATTGCGGATTTCCTGGCGTTTTTCCTTGTTGCGCCCCAATTCCACGGCGAGAGCGATGTATTCTTCGGAGGATTTGCAGGCCAGTTCAGGAATACCGGCAGCGGTTACCAGGCTGGAGCTGACTCGGGAGGCAAAACTTTTACCAGCAAGGGTTACCATGGGGATCCCCATCCACATGGCATCGGAACCAGTGACGTGGGCACCATAGGGGGAGGTATCCAAAAAGACATCGGCCAGAGCGTAACGGGCCAAGTGATCGGCATTGGCCATTTTGGGGGCGAAGATCAACCGCTCCAACGCCACCTGGTGTTCCAGCATGTGTTTTTTCAATTCACCCATCACCTCATCCGTACCGGTCATCAACCACAGGACGCTGCCCGGCATTTGTTTGAGGATGGCCATCCAACGGCCCCAGGTGAAGGGGGATATTTTGTGCAGGGCGTTGAAACAGGCATAGACCACTTGATCTTCCGGCAGTCCAAAATCCTTCCGGGTAAGGGAGAGGGGATTAACCACCCGTTTGCGGTCGTTGGGTTGGTAGCAGGGGAGCCGCACCACCTTTTCCGAATAGTAAATTTCTGATTCGGGGGGAGTGATAAAATCGTCGCCGATGATGTAGTGGTGGAAGGGAGAACCGGCAGTACCCGGATAACCCAGCCAGTTGACCACAATGGGGGCAGGACGCATGGACAGCATGTTGAGCCGGGAGCCATGGGTATGGCCGTTCAGGTCCACCAGGATATCGATTTCATCTTCCACGATGCGACGGGCGGCTTGTTCGTCGGGCCATTGGGAGATGTCCAAGAACTGGTCGGCGGAGTTGCGAAAACGTTGGTGGTGGGCATCGTTGACCTGATGACCGGTATAATAGGCAAGGGCATCCACCTTGTTGCGGTCGTGCAGTTCAAAAATTTCCGAAACCAAATAGCCAAGGGCGTGCACCCGCAGATCGGAGGAAAGATATCCGATGCGCAGTTTGTCGCTTTTACGCTGGGTGAGGCGTTTGGGGTGTTCATCCAGAAAGTGGATGGGAGGTGGGGGAACGCTTTTTTTCACCGTCAGCCAGGCACACCCCAGTTGCATGAGGGGATCGTCGGTCTGGCAGGAGAGGGTCAAGGGGGAGAAGCCGGCCATAAGTTTATTGCGACTGGCCCGCTCCCAGGGCACCACCACCGGCCATTTGCACTGGCGTTGCCGCAAGGCCAACCAGTGTTGCATGACTTCCAGTTGGTCCGGGTAAAGGTCCAGGCTGGATTTGAGAATTTCTTCTGCCTTGCCGTCCACGTTGGCGGTTTCCAGCACCCGTGAAATTTGTTTCAGGGCACTCAGCTTGAACTCCACCGATTCGCCGGTAACGGGGGCGAGAAAGTTGACCAGGGAGAACCAGGTTTGCACCGCATCGGCGGTCTGCCCCATGCGCTCCAGGATGGATCCCAGATTGATGTAGGGAGGGAAAAAATCGGGTTTGACCTGGATGGCTTGTTGCAGGGCATCTCTGGCTTCTGCCAGGGCATTGTTGTTGCTCAACACCACGGAATAGTTGAACAAGACGGCATAGATGAGGGGATCATTGGGATTGTTCTGGATCCAGGTGCGATAGAGGGTTGGCACCAGATGATCTTCCTTGTTGGCACTCAACTGACCAACGGAGGTCAGAAGATCCATGATTGTCATTTCCCGCGCCATGGCGCGTTTCATTGCCTCGGTAAAAAGATCAGCCATGATTGTCATCGCACCCTTGCTGTTTTGTTGATTTTTCCAATAGTTGGCAGATTATAAAGACAGCGTCCCTTCTTGGCAAGCCATCATTCCCCTTTACGGTCATTTCATACCTTTACTTTATCCATGAATTTTCAATAATCAGAGACCCTTTTTCAACCTTATTTTGTCTGACGAAGAGCCATGCTTGACATTACCCGCATTCACCTGTTTCAGGGGCTGACCAATCAGGAATATGGCGAGGTTCAACACGCACATTTTGCTTATCGGAGGTATCCTGCTGGGGAGTATATCATCAGGCAGGGGGAGCGGAGTTCGGCTTTGTATGTATTGATGGCGGGCACGGCCCAGGTCACCCGTGGTCTTGAGCAGGAGCATTTTATAGCCAACCTGGTGGAGGGTGCCATTTTTGGGGAGATATCTTTTTTGACCGCCCGCCTGCGCTCCACCCATGTCAAGGCGGTGGAGGATTCGGTGGTTCTGAGAATCGACAGCGAACTCTTGAATGCCATCAGTGCCGACGCCAAGGACAAGATTAAAAACCGGATCATTGAACTGTTGATCGACCGTTTGGACAATATGAACCATACCCTGTCGGAAATCAGTCGTCAGGTACGGACGGCGGATCGGTGAGGGGCTGACGGATCATTCAATAAATATAATCTTCATCCTTCTGGTGGCGGTTGCACTGGTGGATTATGAACTGGTGGATTGCCATGCTGCCGCCAGTAAGGGTTCCAATTGCAGGCGTTGCGTCGTAGAAATAGACACCACTCCTGAGGAA
>JADFXB010000009.1 GCA_015233935.1 Magnetococcales bacterium
GGAAATGGAACAGGAGGCCCAATTTATTCTGGCGGCTGTTCATGCCTATCCCGGCGGCAAACTGGCGTTGCGGGGGGTCTCTTTTCGCATTACCCATGGGGAGGCGGTGGCCATCATTGGGGCCAACGGAGCGGGTAAATCCACCTTGTTGTCCCATTTGAATGGTTGTTTCTTTCCCCAAAAGGGAAGCGTTTATATTGGGGAACTCCCGGTCAACCATCATTCGGTGGAAGGCATTCGCCGCACTGTTGGCACCGTTTTTCAGGATGCGGACGATCAACTCTTCATGCCCACCGTCTATGAGGATGTTTCCTTCGGTCCTCTCAACATGGGCTTTCCCCCGGAGGAGTGCGCCAAGCGGGTGAAGGAGTGTCTGGAGCGGGTGGAGGCCTGGCATTTGCGGGATCGTCCCCCTTATCGCCTATCGGGTGGGGAAAAACGTCGGGTAGCCATCGCCACCGCCCTTGCCATGGGGCCATCGTTATTGATCCTGGATGAACCCACCACAGGCTTGGATCCCCGTGGTCGCCGTCAATTGATCCAATTGTTACAGGGCTTCACCCACACCCGCATTATTGCCTCCCATGATTTGGACCTGGTCCTGGATCTATGTCCCCGCACCCTGGTGATGAAGGATGGGGCCATTGCAGCGGACGGTCCCACCCGTGATCTTTTTACCAACCCTGAACTGCTGGCCGCCTGTCATTTGGAGCAACCCTTGCGCCTGCAAGGCTGTCCCAACTGCTCCACCCCACATTAAATACTTGCCCCATTTCCCCTTTTTCCCGCACAATGGGGGGAAAAGTATCTTATGGGGGAAGTCCATGATCACTCGCCTGAAAGTAAATAGTTTCAAATCTTTGGTAGATTTTGATATTCCGCTTAGTAAAGTGACTTGTTTGGTTGGGTTAAATGGAGCCGGCAAGAGCACTGTTTTGCAAGCAATTCACTTATTGCAATATATCATGTCTGGGGAATTTAAAAATTGGAGTAGAGACCGTAATTTTTTCTCAATACCTTCTAAATATTATAGTGATATCATAAATGAACGTTTTTCATTTTCATTCTATGTAGAATTGAATATTTTAGGAAAAAAAATAATATGGAGAGGAAATCTAAATGATGATTTGCGGTGCTTAGAAGAAGATGTTGTTGTTGAAGGTGATGTTGTTGTGAGTGTTCGAAATGGTGTGTGTATAATAGGAGGGCAAACTCAAATAGATATAGCAATTGACTATCATGGTTCAATTTTGTCTGGACTGAAAGAAAAATTTTATACTGATTCTTATCCAATATTGAAGGATATTAAAAATTATATAACAAACATCAGATCACTGGAAAGGTTGTCTCCATTTCTGATTCGATCAACAGAAGGAAAATATTCTGGCCCGTTGGGAAACGGTGGCGAGGGTTTGACAAATTTTATTGCTAATATGAATAAAGAAAGCTTCAAAGAGCTAAAGAAAATTATTAGAAATTTATTTTCTAAGCAATTGCGTGATATTCGTGTTATTTCTGAAGATGGAAATTATCTTTATTTTTATGAGAAATATGTAAATCGACATAAGTTAATTAAAACAATCTCGGCTGATATAAATGATGGCCTTTTGCGCCAATTGGCAATTATCTCACAAACATTGGTTAATAATTCTATTTTATTATTAGATGAATTAGAAAACGGTATTGATCCGGAAGCGGTAGAAAAGTTAGTTCAATATTTGATTGAATGCCCGCAGCAAGTAATTTTCACTACTCACAGTCTTCTCATTATGAATTATATTCCTGATGATCTAGCAAAAGAGGGAGTGATTTTTCTCTATCGTAACAATAAGGGACACATCCAAGGGGTACGCTTTTTTGATTTGCCAGAACCAAAAGAAAAATTGACCATTTTGGGTCCAGGAGAGGCTTATGTTGATTGTTATCTACATGATATTGTAAATCAATTGAATAGTGTTACCAAGGAGGAGAAAACCAATTTATTGGATCAGCAGCCATGATTTTCTTATTGAGTGGTGAAGGACCAACGGATTTGGGGACGACTGAAAATGGCTGTTTTGTCCCTGGTCCATTGTGCTTGCTTCTGGATCAATTATGTGGAAACAAAACCGTTGAAAAAGTTTATATTTCTAAAAACGAGCTGGCAGAGATCGAATTGCAAAAAGGTGAAGGCAAAATCAGGGCACGAGGTATAAAAAACGTCGGCAGAAACCGCTATTTCCATAGGAATGCCTATGCGTTGGGAAAAAAGGCTGTGCAAGAATCCAAGGTCCATGGTTCTGTCGTAGCTATCCTGTTTCGAGATAGCGATGGAACCCACTCCAGCCCTTCCAGGCAATACCAGGATAAACTGGATTCCATCAAAAATGGTTTTCATGATGCCCAGTGTGAATATGGGGTGGCCATGCTGGCCAAACCGACTTCCGAGGCGTGGCTGTTATGCGCCCTGAAAAATCAGTATCAAGGATGTGCGCGTTTGGAAGAGTTGCCGGGCAATAGGGAGAGTGACAGGCATCCAAAAAAATTGTTGGCAGAGGTGCTCCAGAATCGCACCAGTGCAGAAGAACTTTGCGAACTGGTTCAGCAGGGAAAGCTGGATGGCAACCGGATAGACATGCCCAGCTTTAACCAATTCAGGGATGATTTCTACCAGGTATTGGAGCAACTCCAAAAGGGAGAGACTTGCCATGGAGAATCTTGATCAACCGCCGGTTGCGGGACGCATCCTGTTGGTGGATGATTCCAACGCCCATCGCAATTTTATCCGTCAACATTTGGCGGCGGATGGTTACACCTTTTTGCAAGCGGCCAATGGCAAGCAGGCCTTGGAGACCCTTGCCCAGCATGAGGTTGATCTCATCATCCTGGACCACAACATGCCGGAAATGACCGGCATGGAAGTGTGCCAGTCCCTGCGGGAAAATCCCCTGCACAAAGGCGCACCCATTATTTTGGTGACCGCCAATAATACCGCCGATTTTCTCGCCCAGGGGTTGGCTGCCGGGGCCAGCGATTTTGTGGGCAAACCCTACCACCCCCAAGAACTGCTGGCCCGCACCCGTACCGCCATCGCCCGCCGCAAAGCGGAGGTGGAGTTGCAGGAATATCGCCAACACTTGGAACGCCTGGTGGAAGAGCGTACTCGCCAACTGGTGCACGCAGACCGTTTGGTCACCCTGGGCACCCTTACCGCCGGTGTGGCCCATGAAATCAACAATCCCAATAATTTCATTGTGGTCAATCTGGGATTTCTCAACAATTTTTGGGTGGTGGCCCACCCCATACTGGCCCGCTACGCCGAAGAACATCCCACCAGCCGCCTGGCCATGGGGGTAAGGGAGGTCAAAGAGGCCCTGGAGGGCATCGGCAACGGCAGTAAACGCATTACCGAAATTGTCGCCACCCTGAAAAGCCACGCCAAGGGTGGCCAACCCGGTGTCAAAGCCATTCTTCCTGCCAACGCCCCGGTCAAGGATGCCCTCGCCATCCTGCTACCCCGATTGAAAAAAGGTGGAGAGGTGACGGTGGATATCCCGGAAGGATTGCAATTGCCCGGCAACCGCCAACAACTCTCGCAAGTTTTTATCAATTTGGTCACCAACGCCCTGGACGCCATGAGCGAACATGGCCAACCCCCCAAAGAGCAAAAAATCACCATCTCCTGCACCGACAAACGGGGACGGCTGCTCTACAAGGTGAAGGACAACGGCCCCGGAATTCCTGCCGCCATCCTGCCGAAAATTTTTGAACCCTTCTTCACCACCAAGGGAGAAACGGTGGGCACCGGTTTGGGTCTATCCATTGTCACCACCATTCTCAATGAACATGGGGGCAAAATTTCCGCCGTTTGTCCGCTGGAAGGGGGGAGTGAATTTCAAATCATGCTGCCTGCCGCTGGAGAGGGTGGCTGATGGTCCGCTGGTGGTGGTTGCTGCTGGTTTTCCTCTGCCCACCCCTTTATGGGCAGGTGGTGGTGGTCAAACAGGTGCTGGACGGGGATACCTTTGTCACCACCACCCGGCAACGGGTGCGGGTGATTGGCATCGATACCCCGGAAGTGGGGCGCGGCAAGGGGGTGGATGAACCTTTTGCTCAGCAAGCCAAACAACTGGCAGGTGATCTCCTTCTTCAAAAACAAGTCACCCTCACCCCTGGCGAAGAGAGTATGGATGCCTTTGGCCGTACCCTTGCCTATGTCACCCTGCCCGATGGCAGCGATCTGGCCCATCATCTGTTAAAGAAGGGGCTGGCCATGGTGCGTATTTTTCCTCCCAATTTGCGGCAGATTCCCGCTTATTTAAAATTGGAGGCAGAAGCTCGCCACCAAAAGGTGGGTATGTGGCATCCTGGCAACGAATATCTGCTCAACCCCTTTGAAGCCCATAAAGGATTGGGACGCCACCGATTGGTGAGTGGGCGGGTGAGCCATATTTCCCAAAGCCGTAAACGGGTCTATCTCCATTTTGGCCCCAACCACCAATCGGATTTCACCATCGGCATCCGGGGTGAGCTGTGGCAAACCCTCTTCCATGCCCATGGATTGAATAAAAATTCTCTTTTAGGACAAAGAGTTTTGGTGCGTGGTAAACTTCATCAGCGTGGCGGTGTTTCCATGAATTTGGACCATCCATGGGAGATTTCCGTGGGGCAATAAGGATGCCTTCAAGAGGGGTAATTAATTTTTATTTAATTTTCAAGCCATTATCTTATAGCCGTTGACATATGTCCAATGTTTCTTATACTAGGAGGCTGGGTGAGTCTCTCGCAGGGGAGGGCACCACTGTATTTGTCGTCGGGAAGCCGGGAAGGAACGCATGGTAGGCTTTATCCAAAAACTTTTTGGTAACAAGGAAGAGAAACCCGCACCGCCAGTTGTGCCGCCCATTCGGGTGGTGCAAAATTCGGGTCATGGCCAAGCGACTCCTCCTGTTGCTCATCACGCCCCTCCTGTGCAACGGCGGGTGGTCAACGCCCGTGAATTGCAGGTCAACGACACCTTGCGCATGGCCATTTGTGATTGTGCTGGTTTGAGTGGCAAGCGGTTCAAGGTTACTTCGGTGAGTACCTATCTGTTTAGTCAGCCCAGTCCCACCTTTGCTTTGCAGGGGGAGGATGGTCAGCGATATTTTCTTTCTTTTTCCCATGAGCATGATCGGGAGTATGTCACCTTCATTCGCCCGTTGTTGCATCGGGAGGTGGGGAAGCTTTTTCGTTTGGAAGATTTGGCTCAGTTGTTTGAGGAAAAAGAGGGTGAATTTGCGTTGGCGCGTAAGGAGGAGTTGCCCCATTTAACGGGTTGGACCGCCGCCGACTACCATCTTTCCATCGATGCTTTGAAGGGCTATTTTTTCAGCGAGGATTTGCGGGAAAAAGAGCAGGAAGAGTTTGAGGGCGGGGAGGGTTTGGACCACTATCTTTTATTGGATCCCAGCCACCGCTTCACCCTGGAAGTGGAAGTCTATGACAACGGCGAGCCGGAGGTGGCCCTGGGTTTGCGGCTGCCGGTCAGTTTGGTAGAGCAGATTCGCCCCAGTACTTGATCCCACCGTAAGACTCTTTGCGCAGAAGTTGGCCCATCTTGTGATTCAAGCAAGGCAACTTACAAACCTTCTTTAGTTAATCGGAAAGATAAGGTGCCAGGTAATACGGAAAATGGTAAAGAATTTAAAACTTTATAATTTTAAAAGTCACCAGGAAAGTTTGCTGGAGCTTGGAAATTTTTCGCTCTTGGTCGGTACTAATGCGGCGGGAAAAAGCAATATTGGTGATGCGCTTCGGTTTTTGCATGGAATTGGGCGGGGATATTATTTTTCGGATATTTTTAGTGGAAAGTGGGGGGAGGGGGGCTATCGGGAGTGGGAAGGCGTAAGAGGAGGGACACATCTATCGTTTAATACAGGGAACAGTTTTGTAATTCATATTGGTTTTGACGACTGTTCGTATGACATTGGTGTATATACTGAATTTGTTCATCCGTTTGTCTTTCTAGAGTATTTAATGCAAAAAGAAATTATTCCATTTATATTAGTTCCTGATGAGAATAGACAATACGGCAATATATCCCCCGTTATGCTGGCAAACATTCGATTTGGTAGCTCATTATCGCAAAAAGATATTGAAATAAATAAATTAATGAAAGGTGAAAATTATTCTATACTGCAAGGGATAGTTGCTAATTCTTCGTTGGATATCGATTGTCCGAGAGACCAACCACTGCTTAATCATTTGCAATATCGTGCTGAAGTGCCAGAAGATATAAAAGACCATTGCCGGAAAGTTCAAAATTATCTCAAACAAATCCGCTTCCTAGACCTGCATCCCAAAGCCATGCGGCAGCCCAGCGTGCCAGGGGTGACCGTTCTGGGGCATCAGGGGGAAAATCTCTCCTCTGTCATCTATGCCATCTGTCAAGACAAAGAGCAAAAAGAGACCCTGCTCTCCTGGCTGCACGAACTCACCCCCATGGATGTACAGGATGTGGATTTTGTCTCTTTGCCCGATGGCAAGATTTTACTGGAATTGATGGAAAGCAATGGGCAAAAAATATCCATTTACAACACCTCGGATGGCACCCTGCGATTTTTAGGATTGCTGGCTCTCTTGTTGGGTGGGGATCCGGCCCGTTTGATTTTTATTGAAGAGTTGGATACCGGCATCCACCCCACCCGCTTGTGGCTGTTGGTGGACATGATTGAACGATTGACCGCTGCCAGTGGTAAACAAATCCTGGCGACCACCCATTCCCCCTATCTGTTGGCCTGTCTTTCTCCGCAAGCCAGAGAATATGCCTCTTTGGTCTATCGTCTGCCGGGTTCTCCCGAGTCCCGCATTACCAGGGTCATGGATATTCCCCACATTCGGGAAGTGTTGGAACAACAAGACTTGGCCACCTTGATGGCCAGCGGTTGGCTGGAAGATGTGGTGGCCTTGCAGCAGGAAAACAGGCCATGAAAATATTGGTGATTACCGAAGATTTCACCCGCGACCAATTTATTGTCCAACCCTTGTTGCAGGCCATGTTGAAACATTTGGGCAAGCCACACGCCCAAATCACCGTTTGCAAGGATAAAGCCATCCAAGGCGTAGACCAAGCCTTAAAGCGGACCACCCTGCAACACATTTTTCAACGCTACCCCATGATGGACTTGTTCCTGTTGTGCATCGACCGGGATGGTTATCAAGAGCGACAGCAAAGTTTAAAAAAATTGGAAGACCAAGCCCAAAAACCTTTGCTGACCGAAGCGGCCAGGGAAGAGGTTGAGGTATGGGCCTTGGCCGGCCTGGAGTTGCCTTCCCAATGGCGATGGCAGGAGATTCGCCAGGAGATTCATCCCAAGGAATGCTATTTCCAGCCCCTGGCCAAGGAGCGTAGGTTGGCCAACCATCCCGCCGGAGGCTACAAACAGTTGGGCCAGCAAGCGGCTGCCAATTATCAACGTATTCGCTCTCTCTGCCCGGAAGATGTGGGACGGTTGGAGACCAGAATCCAGCAATGGATGAATGCACCCCCGCCCTGACCTGTTCCCACATTCCTCTCCCTTGTGTCCGTAAGTAGCATCAATCCTGGTAACCCTGTCGATTAGGGTATCTTCCAGCCAAAAAAATGTGCTAAGCTGGAAGACTGTGAGCGGATTCATTAGCTACAAGAAATGCCATGAACATCATTGCCGCCAATCTTCTGCGTGTACAAATCAAGATCAATCAGGCTTGTGAACGTTCTGGTCGTCTGCCTTCCCAGGTGCGACTGGTGGCGGTGAGCAAGACCCAACCCGTTGAGCGGCTGGCAGAGGTGGTGGACGAGGGGCATTTTCTATTTGGGGAAAACCGGGTGCAGGAGGCCAGGGATAAAATTCCCCTGCTGGCCAACCCGCAAGCCCGCTTTCACCTGATAGGTCCCCTGCAACGCAACAAGGTCAAGGAAGCGTTGAGCCTCTTCCAAATGATCGAAAGCCTGGACTCACTGGAAGTGGCGGAAGAGATCGAACGGCGGGCCAGTCAACCCATGCCCGTCCTGGTGCAGGTCAATGTGGGGCGGGAGGCGCAAAAACATGGCTTTCTCCCAGAGGAGCTGCCCGACACCCTGCGTAAACTGGCACAGCTTTCCAAGATACAGGTGCGCGGCTTAATGACCGTCCCTCCCATGGTGGAGGAGGCCGAAGAGGCGCGCCCCTTCTTCAGACAGTTGGCCGAGCTTGCCGCACGCATGAACGAGCTTGCCATTCCAGGGGTCGCCATGGACGAACTCTCCATGGGAATGAGCCACGACTTTCCCGTGGCCGTGGAAGAGGGGGCTACCCTGGTGCGGGTGGGCAGTGCTATTTTTGGTCAACGTTATTGATTTGGGATTTCTTCTTTAAGGATGAAGGGGCAGTCGGATGATGCAATCCAATGTGAAACTGGCCTTTGCAGGCGGCGGCAATATGGCCCAGGCCATGATCAGCGGTCTCGTCGCCCACGGATGTTCCGCCGCCCGGTTGCGGGTGGCCGATCCCGATAGTCAAAAATTACAGGAAATTTTCCATCGCTTCGGCGTTTCCATTTTTGAAGAAAATCGGGCCGCCGTCTCCCCCGCCAATGTGGTGGTGTTGGCGGTCAAACCGGGTTTGGTCCCCACAGTTTTGGAGGAAATCTCCCCGGTACTGGCCCCCGATGCCCTGGTCATCTCCATTGCCGCCGGGGTTACCCTGGCGACCCTGCAACGCCATCTGCCCGCCAAACAGCCGGTGGTACGCGCCATGCCCAATACCCCAGCCCTGGTGGGGGAGGGGATTACCGTCATGATTCCCGCGGCCACCTGCGACTCCGCCAAGGCAGAAACCGCCCGCAATGTGTTGGAATCCATGGGTGAGGTGGTGGAAATCGATAACGAATCTCTCATGGACGGGGTTACCGCTTTGTCAGGATCAGGCCCCGCCTACGTCTATCTCATGCTGGAGGCCCTCTCCGATGGTGGGGTTGCCTGTGGACTACCCCGCACCCTGGCAGACAAACTGGCGGTCAAAACCATGCTGGGATCGGCCAAACTGGTGCAGGAAAGCGGTAAACATCCTGCCATCTTGAAAAATCAGGTCACCTCGCCAGCGGGCACCACCATTGCCGCCTTGTTGGAATTGGAAAAAGCCGGTTTACGCGGTACTCTGATGCAGGCTGTCATGGCCGCCTGGCAGCGTTCCCGCCAACTGGGCGCGTCATAAAGGGGTATGGCATGAGTATTATGGCATCCCTGGGAACCATCCTTTCCTTTGCTCTCAATATCTATCTTTGGATGATCCTGGCCAGGGTGTTGATCTCCTGGATCAGTCCTGATCCCTATAATCCGGTGGTACGCTTTCTGGTGGAGACCACCGAACCGGTATTGGGGTTTTTCCGTCGCTGGATTCCACCCATTGGTATGCTGGACCTCTCCCCCATTTGGGCCATGCTGTCCATTCAGGTGGTGCAGCGGCTCATCTCTACCCTGTTCAATCCCGCTGCCTCTACCTCCAGTGCCTTGTTGAGCGTGGCCATGGAAGTGGTCTATCTGTTGCACATGCTGGTGACCATCTTCTTGTTGCTCATGGTTATTCGGGTGGGGATGAATATTTATTCCTGGAACCGCTTTCGCAAAGGACAGCGTTCCGTTTTTGATCTCTACAATCCGGGAATTCGTTTTCTCTTCTCGGTGACCGAAGGATTGTTGCGTCCCATGCGCCGCTGGGTGCCCACCTTTCGCGGCTTGGACCTCACCCCGGTGGTGGGGGTGGCCATTATTTTGTTGGTATTGATTGCCCTGCAGGATGGGGTGGCTCTGTTGTTGTTGGGAATGGGATAAAGCGCGTGCCATGACCGCCATTCAATGGCAGCAACAGGATGTGACCCTGCAAGTGCGGGTGCAACCCCGCGCCAGTCGCAACCAGGTCACTGGTTTGCACGGCGACCGGCTCAAAATCGCCCTCACCGCCCCACCCGTGGATGGGGCCGCCAACGAAGCCTTGCGAGAGTTTCTGGCCAAGGAACTGGCCTTACCCAAAAGTCAGATTCAAATTCTACGCGGAGAGAGCAGCCGAGAAAAAACCTTGCGGTTGACGGCTGCCGACTCCCCCATGGTCCGCCAAAAATTGCAGGAATGGTTGTCCTGAACCGGCTTCAACCGGCAGGAGCAGCAGGTGCTGGCCAGGTCGCCTTAAAGGCCAACCATTTTTCCCACACCTCTTTCTCTTCCCGACTTTGCCGTTTATCCGCTGCAATCACCAAATGCACCACCGGATCCAAAGCAGGCCACAACAAAGGATCCAAAGCCTGCACCCGTTTGATGGCATCTTTGAACGAAGGGGGTTTGTCCAACAGCTTGTCCATGGCGGCAATGGTACGATTGGTTAAGCGTTTTTTGGCGAAATCCCGAATAAACTGCTCAATGGCTTCCTCCTCCTCCTTGACGATGCGATCCACATCGGCACAGGCCAGGGCTACGGCATAAACCGTCAGGATAAACTCCTCCAATGCCCCATCACTTTTAAACGTGTAGCCCCCATCAAAGACCTCCATAAAGCGGGCCTGAAAGAGGAGATAATCCGGGGACTCCTTGCCAGAAGGCTCTTTATACTTGCTCTTCAAACGACCATTGGCTGCCGCGCGGGCTGCCAACAGGGTGAGAGCGGGTTTCAAGTAAGAAAAATGGGCATTGGCCATGGTGAAAATTCTCCATTAAGGGGCAATGACAGGGGCCACAAAGCACCATTGCAGTGTGCCCTTTCCTTTGTTGCAGTGCAAGGAAGGGAATATCAATGGGTTATTTCAAGGAAAAGTCCAGTTCCCCAGCAGGATGGTACGTATTTTTTGCCAATTAAACAGGATAGTTACAGAACATCCATAAGGAAGCCGGAACAATCAGGTTATATTTTCAAAGGACGTACACTAAGAGGGTTGACAGCAAGCCGCTTGCTGCCTATAGTACACACCTGTCGCAGCAAGGGTTGTACAGGATTTAGGGTTACGGGGGCGTAGTTCAGCTGGTTAGAATGCCGGCCTGTCACGCCGGAGGTCGCGGGTTCGAGCCCCGTCGCTCCCGCCACTATTCCTAAAGGCTGCGAAATTTTTGCCAGTATATTTTGGGGATAAATAAAGGAAGCACATTTTAGAGTTACAAAAATCAACAGGTTATGTGGATGTGAGGAAGGGGCGGTTGGCCCTTTTTTTTTGGCCTTAACGGGCTATCGATAAATTTTATCCTCCTTGATTCTTTTAGAACCATTTTCCACTCTTGAAGTTCAATCCGCCCATTGCATTCCTTAGCGGAGGTACACCCATGTAGGCCCTGGGAGGGTCGGCCGGGGTGCCGCAAGGGAGGGTGGGCACGTTTAGGCGGAAACAAAAAGCCAAAGGCTTGCCCTTTTGGAGAGATCCGCTGCCGGTGGCAAAGGGGCTGCCATGAACCCCTTTCCAACCCACCGGACACACGGCTTTCCCTGCGGACAAGTACCGGCGCATAGGACAAGGGGTCGCAACCGATGCAAATCACAGGCATGTTATGGGGGGCAAAGCTCCTGAAGTATGTTGACTTTCCTACCCCGGAAATCTTGGGGCCGGAAGCAACACCGGATCAAATCAAGGACTTGATTGCCCGCAATGGTGGTGTGCTGATTAAACCCATTTTCAAGGGTGGGATTGGCAAAAAAGGCAAGGCGGGTCTCATCGGCAAGGCGACCGATGTGGAAACTGCCCTGCGTGAGAAGGAACGGCTCTACTTTGCTGAACATCGTCACGGCAATGCAATTGCCAAATCCGAAGGTGTCACCTTTGAAGCCTTCGTCCCTGCCGCCTACGAAGTTTACTTCTCCTTCTCGGATAACACCCAATTCCGCGCCCCCACCATGACCATCACCCATCACGGTGGCATGGATATCGAAGAGCTGCCCAAGGATAAGATTGCGGTGGTCCCCTTCGATCCCCTGACCGGCTTCAAATCGTTCATCGTCGCCAATGCCATGATGCACTTGAACGCCCCCAATGAAATCATCAGCCCGCTGATGCAAAATCTGCCCAAGTTGTATGATCTCTTCAATAACTATGGCATGACCACTCTGGAGATCAACCCCATTCGCATTATGCGTACCCCGGAAGGACGCTTAACGCCGGTGGCTTGTGACTTCAAAGGGGCCTTCGACTCCGACGATGTCAGTTGGAAACGTCTCGGTCTGCCCCAAAGCCTGATGGAAGGCACCGGTTTTTCCGCCTACGAGGTGGAAGTGAACCAGTTGCGTACCTACCAGGGGCAATCGGATGTGTTCATCATCAATCCCCACGGAACCATTACCGCCATGACCTTCGGCGGTGGAGCCAACGCCCTGGTGACCGAGCAGTTGGGGGATGCCGCTACCATTTCTTCTGACTTTGGTGGCAATCCTCCCTACCAGAAAATGTTCGATATCAGCCGCATCACCTTCAAATATTGGCTGAAACAGAGCAACGTTCTCTTCATCATCGGTGGTAAAGCCAATAATACCGATATCTTTGAAACCTTCCGCGCCATGGCCGATGCCCTGCGTGACCACTTCTCCACCTACGGACCTTCCCCCCTCTATGTGGTGGTGGGACGGGGTGGCCCCAATCTGATTCGGGGTATGGGTTATATGCGGGATACCTTGGACGCCCTGGGTGTGCCCTACCGCATGTTTGGTTTTGACTCGGCCATGAGCGAAGTGGTGAACTACGCCAAGGCTGCTGACGAGTGGATGGCCAAAGGTGGTCGGGATTTGGTGGCTCAAAAACTGGGTATCAAATAATCGGGGGCTGCGCCACCCAAAC
Organism: Magnetococcales bacterium; assembly: GCA_015233935.1. Taxonomy (GTDB): domain Bacteria; phylum Pseudomonadota; class Magnetococcia; order Magnetococcales; family JADFXB01; genus JADFXB01. Next base: position 12,784 of record JADFXB010000009.1, read on the forward strand.
GAGGATGGTGAACGAAATGTCGAACAGATACGAACTCAACAAGGGTTACAATTACATGCATGCCCGTGGGATCAAGGAGTTTCCCTACTTTGTGGGGATCAACTCTCTGGCCGAATTGGCCACCCGCGAAGATCGGGTTTGCGTGATCAATATCATGGGCGGTGAAAGCTCCACCGTTACCCCGGTCAGTCACAGCTATTCGGGTGGCAACGTGGTGTGTGGAACCATGCCTGGTCGTTCCGGCTCGGTGATGAAAACCCCGGCAGGGGATATCCCGGTCTACAACAATATTCTGGAGGCCATGGAGGCCGGTCATCGCTTTAATGTGGTGGTGATCTATGTTCCGCCAGAAGGGGTGCGGGATGCGGTGATCGAGGCGGTGCGGGTCAATCCCGAACTGCGCAAGATTGTCATCCTCACCGAAAAGGTGAAAGTGCGTCATGCCCGTATCATTCGCGCCTACTGCCAGATGCGTGGTGTGGATGTATTCGGTGCCAACTGCCTGGGTCTGGCCGATGCCCACAACAAGGTGCGTATCGGTGGTGCCTTGGGCGGCAGCTCCCCGGAAGAGTCCCTGGTTCCCGGTTCGGTGGGTATCTTCTCCAACTCCGGTAACTTTACCACCACCATTGCCACCTATCTTCTGACCGCTGGTTGGGGAACCACCGTCTCCCTCTCCTCCGGCAAGGATGTGTACATTCACTTCGGTCCTTCCGAATTCACCCACGCCATGCACAACGATGATCGCACCAAAGCGGCCATCATGTATATTGAGCCAGGTGGCTACTATGAGCATGACCTGGAATTCCGCAAGCCGGTGGTTGCCTGTGTGGTGGGACGCTGGAAGGCCAAACTGACCCGTTCCTGCGGTCATGCCGGTGCCATCGCTGGTTCTGGCGACAATGCCATGGCCAAGGAAGATTGGTTCAAGGAAAAATTTGGCGTCAATGACCTGTTCACCCCGGAAAATCCCGTTTGCTCTGCCAAGGGCGCGGTGGTGACCAACATTGCCTATATTCCCCAGGCCCTCACGGCGGTGATGAAGTTGAACGGTATGGAACCCGACTTCGCTCCCCGTGGTGACCTGACTCCCAAATGTTGGTTCGCCAACGATCAGGGACTGGACCTGCCCAAGGAGCTGGAGCCGCCGGTGGTGGAAGCCATGGCTCCTTACAACGCCCAAATTGCCGCCCTTTCCCAGGCCATTGGCGTTGTCTTCCCACGGCAGACCATGAAGGATGCCTCCGGGGCCTCTCGCATGGATCCCAAAACCCAGGTTACCCAAATCCACAATCAGAGCATTCTGGATGCCTCCACCCATACCCTGGAGGAAAACCTGGTCCTCTCCCTGATTCGGGAGTATCCCAACGAAAATGGTCGCGCCATGACCAACGTCATTCTGAACGCCTTTGTCAATCAGAGTGGCACTGTGGGTCTGGCGGCGGCGGATGAGGCGCGGGAGGCAGAAAACAGCCCCAACACCGTTCTGTCCGCTTCCATCGCCCTGGTGGGACCGGCGCGGGTGAAAGCTGCTCGGGATGTGGCCCATGCCTTGGTGGAACTGTTCGGCCATTCCGGCCTGGCCGATGGCGAGCAGATGGATTTTGATTTCAGCAGCCAAGTGGAGCAAGTGGCCACCGGACCTCTGAAAGATGTGTTTGTCTCCTCCAAGGAGTGCAAACGGGGCAACGATATGCTGGAAGCCCTGAAAAATCGGGGCGTCAATTCGGTCTTCATCAACTTTTTGAAAGCGGTGGCCAAACGGACCGACAGTCATCTCCATGGTCAGATCATTCAGGCGGCGGTTACCACCCACCTGGCATGGCCTGCCTTGATGCGCAAGCGTCTTTCCCTTACCACGGTCTACAACCTGCCCTGGCACTTCCGTATCTTTTCCACGCTGGTGGGATCGTCGGTGGCTGCCAAGCGTCAGGAGGACAAGAAAACCTTCTGTGGGGTCTCCACCTCCGAACTTATGGGTTCCTGGAGCTTCACAGAGACCGCCTTCCTGGCCTTGATGGGGCATCGTCCCAATGAGGGTGAACTCTTCGCTTATTCAGTTCTCTTGGGCTTGATCATCAGCAACGGACCGGGAACCATTTCCGGTCAGGGTGCCAAGGGTGCGGTGAGTGCCGATGGACCGGAAGTTCCCAGCCGTGTCCAGGTCAACAAGGGCTATATCGGCTTTATGACCCATACCGGCTATGCCCATGGCGGTAACGGTTACGAGGCCATCCAGTTCCTGCTGGAACGCTTCCGTGACAGCGGCCTGGAAGATCCCGCCGATGCCAATCATGGTCTGGACCTGATGGCCATGGCCATGGACTATGCCAAGACCTACAAGGGTTACAAGTCCAAGGCCAAGGCAGAAGGCAACCTGGAATATGAGATGATTCCTTGTATCAACCATCCCGTCTTCAAGGGCAAGGATGTCAACTTTGACCCCCGTGAGGTCTATGTGGACGAATTGTTCAAGAAGCGGAAGGATTACAACATCTTCCAAGACTTCTACCATCAACTGGTCAACGCCCTCTTCAAGGTGGGTGTGAGTCGGAATGTTTACTGCGTCAACGTGGATGCGGTGATTGCCGTCCTGCTGCTGAAAATGTTCTGGAAGCCCTTCCGCAATGGTCGGGTGACGGAAAAGAGCATGGAAACCGCCGCCTTCACCACCTTCCTGTTTGGCCGCATGATCGGCTCTGCCGCCGAGATTGACGACCACACCAATCGGGGTCGCAACATGGATACCCGCACCCCCGCAAGTTTGGTTTCTTACGTCGGGTGATGATGGAGCAATGGGAGGGATTGGCAACAATCCCTCCCATATTTGAATATGCTTATTTGCTAATAAATAGAAATTACAAAGGCAAATTCTGGTTGGAAAAAACAAGGTGGTTATTGTTGGATTTTTGAATTAATTCCAAGTGGTTGAGCGGGAAAAAAATTAAAAACAGATTGCAGGAAGGGCATTGACGTAGGCGAGTTGAAGTGGTAGTTCTTAACCCGGTTACGAGGGGATGGCGAAATAGGCTATAGGTCCCTTGGGGCTTTTTGTTCTTTAGTTTAGGCACTATCTGCGCATGTGTGCGAGGCAAGTCCAGATTTGGAGGAACACATGTTGGAATTATGGTTTCCCGTATTGGTACTCATGGCAATCGCCATGGCCATGGGCGTGGGAATGGTGGGGGTATCCTGGTTTCTGGGCGTCAAACGCCCCTATGCGGAAAAAACCAGCCAGTATGAGTGCGGATTCGATCCTCTGGCCCGCATTCGCATCCCCTTCGATGTGCGTTTCTACCTGATTGCTATTCTCCTCATCGTGTTTGACATTGAAGCGGGCTTTTTGTTCCCCTGGGCCGTAGCTTTTAAAGAAATTGGCTTCATCGGCTTTGTGGAAATGATGCTCTTTCTGCTGGTCCTGTTGGTGGGCTATGTCTACGCCTGGAAGAAGGGGGCCTTGGAATGGGAATGATCGAGGAAGTTCGGGACGAGCTGGACAAGCGGGGTTTCCTGCTGGCTTCGGCGGATAAACTGGTCAACTGGGCGCGTACCGGTTCATTGTGGCCCATGACCTTCGGTCTGGCCTGCTGTGCGGTGGAAATGATGCAGGCGGGTGCCAGCCGTTATGACCTGGACCGTTTTGGTATCGTCTTCCGTGGTAGCCCCCGGCAATCCGACGTGATCATTGTGGCAGGAACCTTGACCAACAAAATGGCCCCGGTTCTGCGCAAACTCTACGATCAAATGCCGGAACCCCGTTGGGTGATCTCCATGGGATCCTGTGCCAACGGTGGCGGCTATTACCATTATTCTTATGCGGTGGTGCGGGGGTGTGGACGGGTGTTGCCGGTGGATGTCTATATTCCCGGTTGTCCTCCCAGTGCAGAAGCCTTTATCTATGGGGTGATTCAGTTGCAGAAGAAAATTCATCGCACCTGCACCCTCTATTCGGGTTGGGGGGATAAATGACCGCCAAACTGGATAATCTGGAATATTTGGTCAAAGCCAAACTCCCCACCGTCACTGTGGAGCGTTTGTCGGATGCGGTCGTCCTGCATGTGACTTGTGAGCAGTTGCTGGATGTGTGTACCAAATTGCGGGACGATGCCGAGCTGGACTTTAAAATGTTGATCGATATCGCCGGTGTGCACTATCCCAATCGGGAGAAGCCGCTGGAAGTGGTCTATCAACTGTTGTCGGTGTATCGGAACCATCGCATACGAATCAAGGTGGCCATCGATGATGGTTGCCCGGTCCCCAGTGTCATATCGGTCTGGAGCTGTGCTGACTGGTACGAACGGGAAGCCTACGACCTGATGGGAATCCTCTTTTCCAACCACCCGGATTTGCGTCGTATTCTCAACGATTACGACTTTGAAGGTTATCCGTTGCGGAAAGATTTTCCTGTCACCGGTCATTATGATGTCTTCTACGACCCCGAATTGCAGCGTGTGGTGCGTAGAGCCGTGGATCTTTCCCGGGAAAACCGGGAATTCTACCGTCCCCAACGATAACCGGTCATCCCGGATAAAAGGCGAGGGCAGGCGAGGCGGTTATGTCCGAGAGCACGACGACACGGAACTATACCATCAACTTTGGTCCCCAACATCCGGCGGCCCACGGCGTGTTGCGCCTGCTGCTGGAATTGGACGGCGAAGTGGTGATGAGAGCGGACCCCCATATCGGCTTTTTGCACCGGGGCACCGAAAAACTTTTGGAGCAGAAGACCTACGTTCAGGGTCTGCCCTACTTCGACCGTCTGGACTACATGTCCATGATCGCCCAGGAGCACCCATGGGTGCTGGCCGTCGAAAAATTATTGGGCATCACCCCACCCATTCGCGCCCAGTATATCCGGGTGATCTATGCGGAAATCACCCGCATGCTGAATCACCTGCTCTTTTTGGGTGCCCATGGTCTGGACGTGGGTGCCATGACCATGTTCCTCTACACCTTCCGGGAACGGGAGCAGTTGATCGACTTTTACGAAGCTGCCTCTGGTGCGCGGGTGCATGCCGCCTACTTCCGTCCAGGTGGTGTCTCTCGTGATTTACCGGATGGTCTGGCGGAAAAAATTTGGGCCTTTACCGAAAGTTTTCCGGCCAAGATTGATGAATACGAAACCCTGTTGACCAACAACCGAATTTGGAAACAGCGGTTGGTGAACATTGGGGTGGTTTCCAAGGAGATGGCCCTGGACTGGGGATTCGTTGGACCCATGCTGCGAGGGTCCGGTATCGCCTATGACTTGCGCAAGGCCGAACCCTACGATGCCTACGACAAAGTGGAATTCCAGATTCCCGTGGGCAAAAATGGCGACAGCTACGACCGTTACCTGGTGCGGGTGGAAGAGTTGCGGCAGGCGAACCACATCATTCGCCAATGTTTGCAGCAAATGAAACCCGGCCCGGTGCGTCACGAAGATTTCAAGATTTCCATGCCCTATCGGAAAGATATGCAAAACAACATGGAGGCCTTGATTCACCACTTCAAGCTGTGCACCGAAGGCTTTGACGTGCCAGCCGGTGAAGTCTATGCCGCTGCGGAAACACCCAAAGGTGAATTGGGGGTGTACTTGATCTCCGATGGCAGCAACAAGCCTTACCGGGCAAAAATCAGGGCAGCCGGTTTCAACCATCTGCAAGTCCTGAAAACCCTTGCCCTGGGCCACATGGTGGCAGACGTTACCACCCTGGTGGGAACCATCGATATTGTGTTTGGTGAAATCGACCGTTGATGCCCAAACGGGTCGTCCTCAAGGACCGCCCAAACGGATGCACTTGAAGCATGAGAGCGTGCAAGCATGAGCATGAGAGAGATCCACAGCGACCCCACCGGGTTTAAACCAACCTTCTCCCAGCAGGCGTTGCAGGAGGCGGCGGATATCTTTACCCGCTACCCCGCCAACCAGCGCAACTCGGCCCTGCTGCCCTTGTTGCATCTGGCGCAACAGGATTTTGGCGGTTGGTTGTCCAAACAGGCTTTGGACTATGTGGCTGAATTTTTGGGAGTCGCCCCCATACGAGTGTATGAGGTGGCCACTTTCTACACCATGTATAATTTACATCCGGTGGGTAAATATCATGTGCAGGTGTGCACCAATATTTCCTGCTGGCTGTGTAATTCCGACGGTATCGGCAAGGCGTTGCAAACCAAGCTGGGCATCACCTACGGCCATACCGACAAGGATAAACGCTTCACCTTGAGTGAGGTGGAGTGTCTGGGGGCTTGCATCAATGCACCCATGATGCAAATCAACGACGACTACTACGAAAACCTCACCCCCGAATCGGCGGTCGGCATCATCGAAAAGCTGGCCTGAGGTTAGACAAGCAGCCCCCACGGGCTTTGGGTAAAAGGCAAGGATTGTTCATGAGCGGAACTTCCAAAACGCTGATCCTGTTTCGCAACAACCATTTGGCCAACAGCCATACCCTGGCGGTTTACGAGGCCAATGGGGGCTATCGCGCAGCGGCCAAAGCCTTTGGCATGACCCCTGCCGAGATCATCGACGATGTGAAAAAATCGGGTTTGCGGGGACGTGGTGGTGCGGCCTTTCCTGCCGGTCTCAAATGGTCGTTCATTCCCAAGAATGATCCCCGCCCCAAATATTTGGTGTGCAACGCCGATGAAGGGGAGCCGGGAACCTGCAAAGACCGGGATATCATCCGGTATAACCCCCACCAGTTGATTGAAGGCATGAGCATTGCCGCCTTCGCCGTGGGTGCAGAGCAGGGTTATATCTATATTCGGGGTGAGTTTGTCCGGGAAGCGGAAGTTCTGGTGAAAGCCGTCAAGGAAGCCTATGCGGCAGGTCACCTGGGAGACAATATTCAGGGCAAGGGCATTCGCTTTCACTTGGCGGTCCATCGGGGTGCCGGGGCCTATGTGTGTGGTGAAGAGACCGGACTGATTGAATCTTTGGAAGGCAAGAAGGGACAGCCCCGTTTGAAGCCGCCTTTTCCAGCCAACATCGGTCTCTACGATTGCCCCACCGTGGTCAACAATGTGGAAACCTTGGCGGCTGTGCCGTTGATTATTGAAAATGGCGGTGCCTGGTATGCCAGCCTTGGAGTTGACAAATCGGCGGGGACCAAAATTTTCTGTGTATCCGGTCATGTCAACAAGCCGGGTAACTATGAAGTGGAACTGGGCATCCCCCTCAAAGTTTTGCTGGAAGAGTACGCCGGGGGTGTGCGTGGAGGTTGGGGTAATTTGAAAGGGGTCATTCCTGGTGGATCTTCCACCCCGGTGTTGACCCCTGATATTTGCGAAACCGTCACCATGGACTACGATGCCATCACCAAGGCAGGCTCCATGCTGGGTTCCGGGGCAGTGATTGTCATGGACAAATCGGTGTGTATCGTCCGTGCCATTGCCCGTCTTTCTCGCTTCTACCGCCATGAATCCTGCGGTCAGTGCACCCCCTGTCGGGAAGGTACCGGCTGGTTGGCCAAGCTCATGGATCGTATGGAAGCCGGTAAAGGTTCCATGGAAGATATCGATTTGTTGACCGACGTTGCCCGCAACATTCAGGGCAAAACCATCTGTGCCCTGGGAGACGCTGCTGCCATGCCGGTGGCTGGAGCAATCAAAGCTTTCCGGGAAGAGTTTGTCTACCACGTGCAGCATGGCCGCTGCATGGTCGGCTGAAGGATAAGGTAAACGATGCCTACCCTGATTATCGACGGCAAGGAAATCACGGTTAAAGACGGTGCCACCATCATGGAGGCAGCCAAGTTGCTGGGAGTCTATATCCCGCACTTTTGCTACCATCCTAAATTGTCGGTATCCGGTAACTGTCGCATGTGCCTCGTGGAGGTGGAAAAATCTCCCAAGCCGGTAGTCGCCTGTGCCATGCCGGTGAACGATGGTATGGTGGTGAAAACCAACAGTGACATGGCACTGGAATCCCGCAAGGCGGTGATGGAGATGTTGCTCATCAACCACCCCTTGGATTGTCCGGTGTGTGACCAGGGCGGCGAATGCTCCTTGCAAGATTTGGCCATGAAATATGGACCTGACCGGGCACGCTTCCATGAAGACAAACGGCAGGTGGAAAACTGGAATCTGGGAGCCTTCATCGAAACCGAGATGAATCGCTGTATCCAGTGCACCCGTTGTATTCGCTTCAGCACTGAAATTGCCGGTGTGGAGGAGATGGGTGGCATCGCTCGTGGTGATCACCTGCTCATCGGCCCTGCGGTCGATCTGGAATTGTCTTCGGAGCTTTCCGGTAACCTGGCCCAAGTATGTCCGGTGGGTGCCTTGAACTTGAAACCCTTCCACTTCCAGGCACGTGGCTGGGAGTTGAAGCAGAGTGAAGGTATCTGCAACCAGTGCGCCGTTGGCTGTCACATCAGCCGGGATTACATGGAAGGCAAGGTTAAGCGGGTGATGGCCTCTTCCTGTGACGCCATCAACGATATGTGGATTTGCGACAAAGGCCGCTTCTCCTATGACGGGCTGACTGTGGGTCGCAACACCTATCCCAGCGAACGCCGCAACAATATGGCCCCCACCCCCATTACCCTGAATGCGGCATTGGACCGGGCCGCCGAGATCATCAAACAGGTGAAGCCGGAAGAAGTGGCGGGTTTGGCGGATGATCGGCAGTGTGGGGAGGACTTATACGCCTTCCAGGATTTCATGCGCCGCTCCGTGGGAACCCCCCATATGGACCATCGCATGCGTTTGCGTGACTATTCCGGGGACAAGGATGGTCTGACTCGGGCCGATCTGCTCATGAATACCTCCCTGGTGCAATTGGCAAGTGCGGATGTGATTCTGCTGGTGGGTATGGATCCTCGTAAAGAGACCCCCATGTTGAATCTGCGCATTCGCAAGGCGGCCTTGAATGGGGCCAGTGTGATGGCCATCAATCCCCGCCGTATGGATGCCAACCTGCCCAGTCTGCGGCAGATCATTCTGGCTCCGGGTAAAGAGGTGGCCTTCCTGACTTCTATTGCAGATGCTCTGGGCGGACAGACGGCTGGTGATGAAGAGGTGGGTAGGATTGCCGGTTTGCTTGCTGGCAGCAAACGTCCCGCCATCTTGTTGGGTGAATATGCAGTCAACCATCCCAGTGCCGAAATGGTGCGGCGGGCGGTAGTGAAAATTTTGGAAGGTTGCAACGGTTTGCGTCCCGATTGGAATGGTTATAACCGGGTGCGCTATCGGGGCAATGCAGCGGGTGCCCAGGATTTGGGCGTGGTTCCGCATCGGGGACCGGGCTATACCTTGCTGGACAATCCCGGCCTGCCCGCCATGCGTATTTTGGAAGAGGCGGTGAAGGGCAATATCAAGGTTTTGGTGCTGATGGGTGCCAATCCCTTGGAAGATGCGGTGGATACCACTCTGGCCAAGGAAGCACTGGCCAAGGCCAAGGTGATCTATATCGGACCCTATGCCAACGAAAGCTCCAAGGCAGCCCAGGTGGTGATTCCCGGTTTGGTGGCCAGTGAAAAGAATGCCACCTATACCAACTGCGAAGGGCGGGCACAGCACAATAATAAAGCTGTGGATGGACCGGCGGAAGCACGGGAAGAGTGGCGGATTTTGCGGGCGTTGAGCGACCGCTTTGCCCAATCCCTCTCCTACAATGATCTGAAATCTCTGCGGGCTGCCATGGCCAAGGATCACCGCTATGCCATGGAACATGTCAATAAAGAGGGTGTGATGCCCGCATGTGACCATAGCCCGGTTACCCGTGGTCTGGCTGTAGAAAATGGGGTTACTCCCCAGGGAGATGGCATTGTCCTCATCCTGGAACCCTCCTTCCTGCACGACGATCCCATGGCTGCCAATTCGGATGTGCTGGTCAAGCAGGACAAAGGCAACTGTCTCTTGATCAGCCCTAAGATGCCGAGGCCAAAAAGATTAGCAACGGTGGAAAAGTGCGGGTAATCCGTGGCGAGCGTACCGTAGAGCTGGTGGCAAGAGTGGACGACAAAATTCCCCCCGGTGTGGTCTTCGCCCCTTATGGATATGGCGGTGCAGCCCAACGGTTGGTGGATTGGAACGGTGGTTTCCCGGTAGTCAGCTTGGCAGCTTTATAATTCATCAAGTGGGTCAAGGCGCGAGACTGGATGCAAGATGGAACAATTATTGATCACTATCCATGACTTCGGTGTGGGCCTGTTCGGGGATATGTTGTGGACCCTTATCTGGACCATCATCAAAATAGCCCTGCTTATCGCGCCGGTGATGTTTTGCGTGACCTACCTGACCCTTATGGAACGGAAGATCATCGGCTGGATGCAAATCCGTATCGGTCCCAACCGGGTGGGGTTGTTTGGTGTCTTGCAGCCCCTGGCGGATGCGGTCAAGCTGCTGTTCAAAGAGACCCATATTCCTGCCATGGCGGACAAGCCGGTCTTCTTTCTGGCTCCCTTGTTGACCTTTGCACCCGCCATTACCGCCTGGGCGGTGATTCCCTTCTCGCCGGAACTGGTGCTGGCCAATTTAAATATTGGCATCCTCTACATTCTGGCCATCTCCTCCTTGGGGGTTTATGGGGTTTTGATGTCGGGTTGGGCTTCCAACTCTCGTTACGCCTTTATGGGATCCCTCCGGTCGGCGGCCCAGATGGTCTCTTATGAAGTGGCCATCGGTTTTACCCTGATTCCAGTGGTAATGCTGGCGGGTAGTTTGAATCTGGTGGATGTGGTCAACTCCCAGAAGGGAATGTGGAACTTTATCCCCCTGTTTCCTTTGTTCGTCATCTACTTTATCTCGGTGGTGGCGGAAACCAACCGTGCCCCCTTCGACCTGCCTGAAGCAGAAGCCGAACTGGTGGCCGGTTTCATCACCGAATATTCGGCCATGGCCTTCGGCATGTTCTTCATGGGTGAATATGCCAACATGATCCTGGTTTCCACCATGGGTGCCCTGATGTTCCTGGGTGGCTGGCTGCCGCCGGTGGGCTTCCTGGATTTCATCCCCGGTATCTTTTGGCTGGTGTTGAAGATTGGTTTCCTGTTATTCGTCTTTCTGTGGATTCGGGCCACCTTCCCCCGCTACCGTTATGACCAACTCATGCGTTTGGGTTGGAAAGTTTTCCTGCCGGTTGCCCTGTTGTGGGTGTTTTTGACCGGCTTGGTCCTTCACATGTTGGGCAAGGCTTAAAGGACGATTGACCATGGGTGCGAGCCTCAAGGATGTCATCGGGAGTTTCGCCCTGAAGGAGCTGGTGGAGGGCTTGACGGTAACCTTGCGTTACATGTTCAAACCCAAAATTACCATCCAGTATCCTGAGGAAAGGACACCGGTTTCCCCCCGCTACCGGGGTGAACATGCCCTGCGTCGCGATGACAAAGGGGGCGAACGGTGTGTGGCTTGTAAACTGTGCGAGGCGGTTTGCCCGGCACAGGCGATTTATATCACCATCGATCCCAACAGCACGGCAGACAAACGACGCACCCGCGTCTATGAACTGGACAATGGCAAGTGCATCTATTGCGGCTATTGCCAGGATGCCTGTCCGGTGGATGCCATTGTGCTGACGGAAAACTGCGAATTCCATGCCGAAACCCGGGATGGACTCGTTTATGACAAGAACAAGCTGCTGGCTAACGGCGATAAATGGCAAGAGTCCATCGCCCGCAACCTGGTAGCTGACGCCAAATACCGCTAGGCGATGGAGTGTGGCCATGGTGGCTGATCTGGTCTTCTATATGCTGGCTATCGAAACGGCGGTGCTTGGGGTGCTGGTGGTCAGCGCGCGCAACCCGGTCCATTCGGTACTTTTTCTGGTGGCCACCTTCTTTGCCGCTGCCGGTCTCTTCGTCCTGTTACAGGCGGAGTTCCTGGCCGCCATCCTGGTAATGGTCTACATGGGGGCAGTGGCGGTACTCTTCCTCTTTGTGGTCATGCTGTTGGATGTGGATTTTGCCGAATTGCGGGCTGGCTTGGTCAAGCATTTGCCCTTGGGATTTTTTGTGGGTCTGATGATACTGGCGGAAATGATCCTGGTGGTCACCAGCCTGCACACCCATGGTCATCCCGCCCCCATTCAAGGGGATCCCACCAAGGCGTTGGGTATGGTGCTCTACACCACCTACCTCTACCCCTTTGAACTGGCCTCCCTGGTGTTGCTGGTGGCCCTCGTCGGTGCCATCGTCCTCACCCTGCGTGCCCGTACAGGGGCCAAGAAACAAAATGTGAGCGAACAGTTGGCCCGGCGTAGAGAAGATGCGGTGGAGTTGAAAACCGTGGCCAGTGGCGAAGGAGCCTGACACCATGAGTCTCACCAACTTTCTCATCCTGGGTGCCGTGCTTTTCACCACCGGCGTGGTGGGCATCTTCCTGAATCGGAAAAATGTTATCATCATCTTGATGAGCATTGAACTGATTCTGCTGGCGGTCAACATTAATTTTGTCAGCTTTTCCCACTACCTGGGCAACCTGACCGGACAGATATTCACCTTTTTTGTCATGACCGTGGCCGCCGCTGAAGCTGCCATTGGCCTGGCCATTCTGGTGGTCTTCTTCCGCAATCGGGCCACCATCGACGTGGAAGAGATCGACTCCCTCAAAGGATAATCTGCGAGGGCTGGGGAGGAAACTTCCCTTTTCCTGGGTGGGTGGCCTTGGCCACTCAAGGGTGAAAGGTTGGCACGGCCATCTTTTCAACGATTTGGTCCCCCGTGCGGGCCAACGATTGGGTAATCCGGCGACTGACACATGAGCACTTACCAATTCATAGTCCTCACCCCGCTGATCGGTGCCGCCATCGCTGGTTTGTTCGGTCGCAAGATCGGCAATCAGGCCAGTCAGGTGGTCACCATTGCTGGGGTACTCACGGCGTTGGCCATCTCTCTTGGGGTGTTCATGCAAGTGGCGGTGGGGGATGCCCCTCCCATTCATGAAGAAATATTCTCCTGGATCTTTGTCCCTGCCAGCGGTGCTTACCCGGCCTTCAAGGTTTCCTTTGCTTTGCTGTTGGATCGTCTCACCGCCATCATGCTGGTGGTGGTGGCCGGGGTCTCCTCCATGGTGCATATTTACTCTGTGGGCTATATGCATGAGGATCCGGACCAACCCCGTTTCTTCTCCTATCTCTCCCTGTTTACCTTCGCCATGCTCATGCTGGTGACCGGGGATAATTTTCTGCAACTCTTCTTCGGTTGGGAAGGGGTGGGTCTTGCCTCCTATCTCCTGATCGGCTTCTGGTTCAAGAAAGAGTCTGCCTCGGCTGCTGCCATCAAGGCCTTCCTGGTCAACCGGGTGGGTGACTTTGGCTTCGCCCTGGGAATCTTCTCCATCTTCATGGTCTTCGGCACCTTGGATTATCAACAGGTGTTCGCCATGGCCGGTGCTGGTAAATATCAGGCGACCATGGACTTCCCCTGGTTGGTACAGTGGACACCATCACCCTGATCTCCCTGTTGCTGTTCGTGGGAGCCATGGGTAAATCGGCCCAGTTTATCCTGCACACTTGGTTGCCCGACGCCATGGAAGGCCCCACCCCGGTTTCCGCCTTGATCCATGCCGCTACCATGGTGACCGCTGGCGTCTTTCTGGTTTGTCGTGCCTCCCCCCTGTTTGAACTCTCGGAAACCGCCCTCATGGTGGTGACCCTGGTTGGCGCGGTGACCGCCTTCTTTGCCGCGACCGTGGGTATGGTGCAAAATGACATTAAACGGGTCATCGCCTATTCCACCTGTTCCCAGTTGGGTTACATGTTTTTTGCCGCCGGTGTTTCGGCCTATGCGGCTGCCATGTTCCACCTGTTCACCCATGCCTTCTTCAAGGCCCTCCTCTTTTTGGGAGCCGGTGCAGTCATTCATGCCATGCACCATGAACAGGATATGCGCCATATGGGTGGTCTCTCCAAGAAACTGCCCATCACCTATGCCATGATGATGATTGGCACCTTGGCCTTGACCGGCTTTCCCTATCTCTTTGCCGGATTCTACTCCAAGGATGCGATTTTGGAATCCGCCTTTGCCGCCCACACCACCATGGGAACCATCGCCTGGGCCATGGGTATCATTGCGGCGGGCATGACCACCTTTTACTCTTTCCGTCTGGTCTTCATGACCTTCCATGGCAAACCGGCGGACCAACACCATTATGATCATGCCCATGAGGCCCCCTGGTCCATGCGCTTTCCTTTGGTTGTCCTTGCTCTGGGTGCCATCTTCTCTGGCATGTTGGGCCTGCCCATGGTCAGTGATGGCTGGTTTAAGAGTGCGATCTTTATCGCCCAAGGTCACGATGCCCTGGCCAATTCCCATCATGTGGGCTTCATCGTCAAGTGGCTGCCCTTCGTGGCCTTCCTGGTGGGGCTTGCCCTCTCCTATTATCTTTACATGCTGCGTCCCGAACTGCCGGCCCGTATTGCTGCCAGGTTCAGCCGTACCTATGAGTTTCTGAGCAATGCCTGGTATTTCGATTGGCTCTACGAACGTATGTTTATTCGTCCCGCCAAATTGATCGGCAAGGGATTGTGGAAAACCGGTGATGAGACCATCATCGACGGTTTTGGCGTCAACGGTCTGGCGGCCACGGTGATGCGTTTGGCCATGGGCATGCGGCAGTGGCAGAGTGGCTATATCTACCACTACGCCTTTGCCATGATCATCGGCCTGCTGGTTCTGGCTACCCTGTACACCTAACATCAACTGCGGCGGGAAACCCTGGCGATGCTAAGTCTGGTAACCTTCTTGCCCCTGGTAGGGGCACTGGCCATCCTGCTGGTGGCACGTAACAACGATAGCAGTGCCCGCTGGTCGGCACTGTCCATTTCGTTGGTCACCTTTTTGCTCAGCCTGAAGCTCTATTTTGGCTTTGATGTCAAAAATCCCGGCTTTCAGTTTGTGGAAGTGGCCGAATGGCTGCCTGCCTGGAAAATCTACTATCGCATGGGTGTGGATGGCATCTCGCTGCCTTTCGTGCTGCTCACCACCTTCCTCACCCCCCTGTGCATCCTGGCTTCCTGGGAGTCCATTCAGAAAAAGGTTACCGAATATATGGTGGCCTTCCTGGCTTTGGAGAGCTTCGTGGTCGGGGTCTTTTGCGCCCTGGACTTCGTGCTTTTCTACATCCTGTGGGAAGCCATGCTGATTCCCATGTTCCTCATCATCGGCGTCTGGGGTGGCCCCCGCCGCGTCTATGCCGCCCTGAAGTTTTTCCTCTACACCCTGGGTGGCTCGGTGTTGATGCTCATCGCCATGTTGGCCCTGGCCATCAAAGGCAACAGCTTTGATATCACCGAACTGATGCGGGTGAGCTATCCCTTCAACTTCCAGGTGTGGGTCTTCCTGGGCTTCTTTGTGGCGTTTGCCGTCAAGGTGCCCATGTGGCCGGTGCATACCTGGTTGCCGGATGCCCACGTGGAAGCCCCCACTGCGGGTTCAGTGATCCTGGCAGGTATCCTTTTGAAAATGGGTGCCTATGGTTTTATCCGCTTCTCCATGCCCATGCTGCCCGATGCCTCCCATTATTTCACCCCCATGATGTTTGGTCTCTCCCTGGTGGCGGTGGTCTATACGGCACTGGTAGCCTTGATGCAGACCGACTTGAAAAAGTTGATTGCCTATTCTTCCGTCTCCCACATGGGTTTTGTCACCATCGGTCTCTTCTCCTTTAATCAGCAAGGGATCGAAGGCAGCATTTTGCAGATGGTCAACCATGGTGTGGTCTCCGGTGCCCTCTTCCTTTGCGTGGGTGTCATCTATGATCGGTTGCACACCCGTGAAATTGCCCGCTTTGGTGGTCTGGCGGTGCCCATGCCCGTTTATGCCACCATCTTCATGGTCTTCACCATGGCCTCGGTGGGGCTGCCGGGTACCAACGGCTTTGTGGGTGAATTTTTGATTCTGTTGGGTGCCTTCCTCGCCTCCAAGTGGGTGGCATTGATTGCCTCCACCGGTGTGGTTCTGGGGGCGGCCTATATGCTGTGGATGTACAAGAAGGTGATCTTTGGTGTGATCCGTCATGCGGAAAATGAAGGTCTTTTGGATGTCAACATGCGGGAGGTGGCCATCTTTGCCCCCTTGCTCGTGTTGGTCTTCTGGATTGGCTTCTATCCTGGCCCCTTCCTGGAAATTTTCCATGCATCGGTGGACCAACTGGTGGGTCAGGTTAATACCAGCAAGGTGGGTGTGTCGGTTCTCTCCTCCTTGCATTGAGTATCGTTCATAAGTGGGTGGATGGGTGTCTACCATCCGACTGTTTAACAGGAACCATGGAGTCTCTTTGAGATGCCAGTGCAATCCCTCGATATGAATCTTCTTCCCCTTCTGCCGGAAATTTTCCTAAGTCTGGCAGCCATGGGGTTGCTCCTCCTGGGCGTCGGCAAGGATACCCCCTCTGGTCGATGCACTGTGGCCTGGGGCAGTTATGCCAGCCTCGCCTTGGCCTTGCTTCTGGTCTTGATGGGAGGAAGCAAAGCGGTCACCTCCTTTAATGGTCTCTTCGTGCAAGATGGCTTTGCCCACTTCATGAAGATTGGCATTCTGCTGGCCGCCTTGTTGCCTTTGGTCATCTCCTCCGACTATGTCAAAGAGCACAAGCTGGACCAGCCTGAATATTATGTCCTCACCCTGTTTGCCGCATTGGGTGGTATGGTGATGGCCTCCAGCGGGGATTTTCTGACCCTCTATCTAGGGTTGGAACTCATGTCCCTGTCCATCTATGTGCTGGCGGCCTTCCAACGGGACGATACCAAATCCAATGAAGCCGGTCTGAAATATTTTGTTCTGGGATCCATGGCTTCGGGTATCTTGTTGTATGGCATCTCCCTTCTCTATGGCGTCTCTGGCACCACCACCTTTAATGGTTTGAACGCCTTCCTGGCAGGGGATGTGCATCATCATACCCTCATGCTGCACATGGGCATTCTCTTTGTGATTGCGGGTCTTGCCTTCAAGGTTGCGGCGGCTCCCTTCCATATGTGGGCACCGGATGTCTACCAGGGTGCACCCACTTCGGTCACCGCCTTCATGGCTGTGATGCCCAAGTTTGCCGCCTTTGCTGCCATCTATCGTGTTTTGTTGGGTGCCTTTGGCCATCAGCTCACCTACTGGAGTCCCATCTTGCAGGTGCTGGCTATTGCCTCTTTGGCGATAGGTGCCTTTGTAGCCATCGCCCAAACCAACATTAAACGCATGCTGGCCTACTCTTCCATCGGACATGTGGGCTTTATCCTCATCGGCCTGGCAGCGGGTAATGTCATGGGCTATCAGGGTGTGCTGCTTTATCTGGCGGTCTACCTGGTGATGAATGTGGGGGTGTTTGCCATCATCTTCATCCTTGGTAAAGAGGGTGTGGGTGAGGAGATTGATGATTATAAAGGATTGGCCCACAAGCGTCCTTTGATGGCCTTTATCATGGCTCTCTTCATGTTCAGTATGGCCGGTGTGCCCCCCTTGGCTGGTTTTATCGGCAAGTTTTATGTCTTCCTGGCTGCATTGAATTCTGGCATGATGGCTGTGGCTATCATGGGTGTGCTCTTCTCGGCGGTGGGTGCTTTTTACTATCTGCGCATTGTCAAACTGATGTACTTTGATGAAGCCAGCCGCGAATTTGCCATGCCCCTTTCCCTGACCAATCGTTTGGTGCTGGCGGGTACCTGCCTGTTGATCCTTTACTGGGGTATCTTCCCCGGTGATCTCATGACCTGGGCGGGCCATTCGGTGGCCACCTTCAAATAAAACCTTCAACAAAACGGCCCCCAGCGGGGCCGTTTTGTTGTGGGGCTTCTTCCTTTTGAATGATTCCTTTGTGGACGGTGCCATGAACCGGCTCTCCCCCGCCTTGTTGCAACGGCTTCCTTCTTCCGGCCAAGTCTTACCCTTTGTGGAAGTCATGGAGTTGTTTCTTTATCATCCGCAAGTGGGCTATTATATGGTCCAGAAGCCGCGTTTGGGGCGGGAGGGGGATTTTGTTACGGCCCCGGAGATGACCAGCTTGTTTGGTGAATTGCTAGCTCAACAGTTTTATGAAGTTTGGCAGCGTATGGGTTCCCCGGATGGCTTCCAAATAGTGGAGGTGGGAGGGGGAAGTGGGGTATTGGCGGTGGATATTCTTACCGCTTGTCGCACCCTGCCCGAATTTTTTCGCGCAATTCATTATCACCTGGTGGAAATCAGCCCAGACTTTCGTTTGCGTCAGCAGGAGATTTTGGCCGGTTTCCCGGTATCCTGGCACACCAATCTGGATGATTTAAATGATATTCGGGGCGTGGTGTTTGGTAATGAACTATTGGATGCCTTCCCGGTGCACTGGTTACGGTTGGCTGCCTCTGGCTGGCAGGAAATGGGGGTCTGTGTGGACCAGGAATGTCTTGTAGCCACGCCTTTGGATAACCCAACTCCCCAAGTTGCTGCCGCACTTTCCCGTTTGCCTGCCGATTTGCCGGAAGGCTATGAAACGGAACTGGGGCTGCCGGGGGAATCCTGGGTTTTTCTGGCTTCTCAACGGTTGCAGCAGGGTATCCTCTTGTTTATTGACTATGGTTATCCCCGCCACGAATATTATCATCCAGCCCGACCCCAGGGAACCCTGGTGGGCTACCATCAAAATCAACAGATCGCCGATCCCTTGGCCTTTCCTGGTGAAATGGATTTGACCGCCCATGTGGATTTCACCGCCATGGCGGAGGCTGGGCAGCGGGCAGGGTTGTCCTTGTTGGGGTATACCAGTCAATCCTGGTTTTTATTGGGATTGGGCCTGTTGCAACGTCTGGCAGCCCAAGAAGGTGTCTTGGCAGGGGAGCCACTCTCCCGTTTGCGGCAATCTGTCATGCGTTTGATTATGCCGGGGGGAATGGGGGAACGCTTTCAGGTCTTGGCCATGGGACGGGGTCTGTCTGCCGCCCCACCCTTGGCTGGTTTTGCCGAGAACAACCGATTGGATCGTCTTTTCCCCACCTGAAAGGTTAAATTGTCGGCTGTCCCTTGAAAAATTTTCTCAATATCCCCACATTGTATAGGGTGACTCCTTGAACCGGGGAGTGGTGGGTTTATTCATTCAACTGCGTGGAAGGTGGAACGAAAAATGGGCATCATGTCCGGTAAAAAGGGACTCATTCTTGGAGTTGCCAACGACAAGTCCATTGCTTGGGGTATTGCACAAGCCTGCCATCGGGAGGGAGCTGAACTTGGGTTCACCTATTTGGGAGAGGCCCTGGAAAAACGGGTGCGACCTCTCGCCCAAGAGGTGGGGTCCAATTTTGTTGTTCCCTGCAATGTCAATTCAGATGAAGAGATCGACCGGCTTTTTCAGGAGGTGAGTGATCGTTGGGGTTCGTTGGATTTTCTGGTTCACTCCATCGCCTTTGCCAAAAAGGAAGAGTTGAAAGGTCATTTTTATAAGACCACCCGGGAAGGTTTTCAGACAGCGTTGGAGACTTCCGCCTACTCCCTGGTGGCCGTCTGTCGTTATGCGGCTCCCCTGTTGCGCAAAGGGGGCAGTATTTTGACCCTCTCCTATCTGGGTGCGGAACGGGTGATGCCCCATTACAATGTCATGGGGGTGGCCAAGGCGGCATTGGAAGCCAGTGTGCGTTATCTGGCCATGGATTTTGGTTCTTCCGGGGTGCGGGTCAACGCCATTTCTGCCGGTCCCATTAAAACGCTGGCGGCTTCCGGTATTGGTGATTTCCGTTCCATCCTCAACTGGAATGCCCAAAACGCTCCTTTGCGTCGGAATGTCACCGTGGAAGAAGTGGGCAATGTGGCCATGTTTCTCCTCTCCGATTTGAGCAGTGGGGTGAGTGGTGAAGTCATGTTTGTGGATGCTGGCTATCATGTGGTGGGCATGAAGGCGGTGGATCCGGATAAGGAAGAGGACTAACTCTTCTCTCACCTCACTTTGACCAAGGATGATGGTCCATGTCGGGTAGCAGCATTGGCCTTTTGTTTCGGCTCTGCAATTTTGGCGAAAGCCATGGTGCCGCCATCGGTGGCATGGTGGAAGGGTGCCCGGCAGGATTGCCTTTGAATGAAGCCGATATCCAGGTTGAGTTGGATCGTCGCCGTCCTGGTCAATCCCAGTTTACCACCCAACGGCGGGAAGCCGATCATGTGCGTATTTTGTCTGGTGTGTTTGAAGGGGTGACCACGGGGACGCCCATTGGTCTGCTCATTGAAAACACTGATCAACGTTCCCGTGATTATGAAGCCATTCGCAACCTGTTTCGTCCTGGCCATGCTGACTACACTTATCTGCAAAAATATGGCATGCGGGATTATCGGGGAGGGGGGCGCGCTTCGGCACGGGAAACGGCGGTGCGGGTAGCCGGTGGGGCCATCGCCAAAAAATTATTGCGCACCGGTGGGGTGGAGGTTCGGGGTGCCCTGGTGGCCATGGGTGAGGTGGTCATCGACCGCAACCGTTGGGATTGGCAACAAGTGGGACAAAATCCCTTTTTCACCCCGGACGCCCAGAGTGTCCCCCGTTTTGAAGCCTTGATAGAAGAAATCCGCAAACGGGGGGATTCGGTGGGTGCCCTGCTTGAGGTGGAAGCTATTGGGGTGCCAGCGGGGTGGGGGGAACCGGTCTTTGATCGTCTGGATGCCGATCTGGCCAAAGCCGTCATGAGCATCAATGCGGTGAAAGGGGTGGAGATCGGAGCCGGATTTGCTGCTGCCAGGGGGTATGGTAGTGGCATGGCTGATGAGATGGTTCCAGGTAGTGATGGTGGGGTAGCTTTTACCAGCAACCATGCAGGGGGGATTCTGGGTGGTATTTCCAGTGGTCAACCCATTGTGGTGCGTTTGGCGGTGAAACCCACCTCGTCCATTCGCATTCCTCGGCAGACGGTCAATGTGCAAGGGGAGGCCTGCCAGGTGGTCACTGAGGGGAGGCATGATCCTTGTGTGGGTATTCGGGCGGTTCCGGTGGCGGAAGCCATGGTGGCTTTGACCTTGGCTGATCACTGGCTGCGGCAGCGCAGTCGGGAAAAGATGGTGTTGACGGTCTCTTCCGGGTTGTAATTTATTCTTCCATCGCCAGGGGGCTTCGCCATGGCCGAGTGCTTACTGGTGGTTTCCAACGCACGCGGGGTGCATACCCGTCCTGCCACACGCATTGCCCAATTGGTGGGGCAATTTCAAGCGCAAGTCATTTTTCACAAGGGTGAACAGCAAGCCGAAGGGGGCAGCGTCATCAGCCTGTTGCTGTTGGCGGCGGCCCATGGGGAAACCTTGCGGGTGGAAGCCTTGGGAGAAGATGCCCTACAGGTGCTGGATGCCTTGCAACAATTGTTTGATGATCAATTGGGGGACAAGGAGGAGGTTCCATGACCGGCTCCCAGTCTCCCCAGGAAAAACAGTTGCGTGGTATTGCCCTGTCTCCTGGTATTGCCATGGGGGTGGTGCATCGTTTGGAAAACCGGCTGCCCGATACCCCGGAATATCGGGTGCATGGGGAGCAAATATTGGTTGAGCGGCAGCGTTTCATGACTGCCGCCAATCGCTCCCGTGATCAATATTGGCAGGCGCGCCAGGAAATTCCCAAAGGGGGTGCCCTGGTCAGTGAAGTATCCTGTTTGCTGGATGCCCACTGCATGATGTTGGAGGATGCTCTGTTGCGGAAGGGCATCCTGGCTTTTATCGATCAAGGGTGTAATGCGGAATGGGCGGTGCGGCAATATTTGGAACGCATGGTGACCAAGTTTAACAAGGTGGAGGACCCCTATCTGCAAGAAAAGCGTATGGATGTGGAGCAGGTGTGTAAGCGATTGCTGATTAATTTAATCCATCAGCCAGGTCAGGCCAATGAGTTGGTGCAGCAACCGGTAATCCTGGTGGCGCAAGATTTCAGCCCGGCGGATATTTTGCTCATTTCTCAACAGCAGGTGGTTGGGTTGGCCATGGCCGAGGGTGGACCCACCTCCCACACCGCCATTTTTGCCAAATCCTTTGGATTACCAGCCGTGGGTGGGGTGGTGGAATTGTTGGAGCAGGTGCAACCCCTGGATCGTCTGGTGGTGGATGGCCTGTTGGGACGGATATGGTTGCACCCGACTCCCGAATTGGAACAACGCTATCGATTGCAGCAGGAAGGTTTTGTTGAATTCCGTAATCGTTTATTGACCGAACCCGTGCGCCCCGCCACCACCTTGGATGGTTATACCGTCTCCTTACAAGCTAATATTGAGCGGGTGGAAGAGGCCAATCAGGCGTTGCGGGCGGGTAGTGAGGCGGTGGGTCTCTATCGCACCGATCATCTGTTTTTTAATCGCAAGGGCATGTTGGCGGAAGAAGAGCAGTATGAAAGCTATTGTCGGGTGTTGCGAATCATGGAAGGACGCCCGGTCACCTTTCGTACCATGGATATGCCCTCCTGTCAGCAGGGGACTTCCCAAACCCCTGAGGGGGAGGTAGCGGGTTCGGCCCTGGGTATGCGGGGTATTCGTTATGGTTTGCGTCTTGGCAGGCGGCCATTGACTGGACAATTTCGTGCCTTGCTGCGGGCTGCCTCTCACGGACCTCTGGCCATCCTGTTGCCCATGGTGGCCACCCGTGGTGAACTGGTGGAAGCTTTGCAGCTTTTGGAGCAGGTGCGTAGTGACATGGTAAGTGAAGGAATTTTGGATGTCGGCCTGCGGGTTCCGGTGGGCATCATGGTAGAAGTTCCTGCTGCGGCCTTGTGTGCTCGTCAGTTGGCCCCTTTGGTGGATTTTTTCAGCATTGGCACCAACGATCTGGTTCAGTATACCCTGGCGGTGGACCGGGTGGATCAACAGGTGGCGGAATTTTATAATCCAGCCCATGCTGCCGTATTGGAATTGATTCGCTTGACAGTCGATGCCGCCCATGAGGCAGGTATTCGGGTCACCGTTTGTGGTGAAATGGCCTCCGATCCCCGTTTTGTCCCCCTGTTGCTGGCCTTGCAGGTGGATGTTTTTTCCATCTCGCCCATGTGCCTGCCCATGATTCGTCGCTTGATCCAAAATTTGCACCTGGCCCGCGCCAAGGAAATTTTGCAAGCAGCTCTCTCCGGTTCCCCCTCCGCCCAAATATTGCAACAGTTGGAAGAATTGGTGCGGGAACATCATGGGGTTTGTCATGCCTCGGAATAAAAAATCCTGTTATTCAGTGCCAATTGGTAAAAATTGTGTTAGACTCAAAAGGCTTTGTACTGTCCAATGATCCAGGTTTGGCTTGGCATTGGTGGTGGGCATGGTTTTATTTCTGATATCACCCGTTCAGGGTGTTGCTACCGGAGCTTCTGCACATGTCACGTAACTATCTTTTTACCTCCGAGTCGGTCTCCGAAGGCCATCCCGATAAGATGGCAGACCAAATTTCCGATGCGGTCCTGGATGCCATCCTCACCCAGGATCCCAAAGGACGTGTGGCTTGCGAAACCCTGGTTACCACGGGTTTGGTGGTCCTGGCGGGTGAAATTACCACTAACGCCTCCGTGGACTACACCAAAGCCGCCCGTGATACCATCCTGGGCATCGGCTATAACCATACGGATCTGGGCTATGACGGTGCCACCTGTGGCGTCTTGGTGGCCTTGGGCAAACAATCCCCGGACATTGCCATGGGTGTCAACGAAGGAAGCGGCATCGACCTGGATCAAGGGGCTGGCGACCAGGGGTTGATGTTCGGCTATGCCTGCGACGAAACCCCGGTGCTCATGCCCACCGCCATCCACTATTCCCATCGCTTGATGGAAAAACAGGCGCAACTGCGCAAGGAAGGTAAACTTTCCTGGCTGCGCCCCGATGCCAAATCCCAGGTGACCGTGCGTTATGAAAATGGTCGCCCGGTGGCGGTGGATACGGTGGTCATCTCCACCCAGCACGATCCCGAAGTCACCCATGCCATTATCCAAGAGGCGGTGATCGAAGAAATCATCAAACCGGTGATGCCTGCCGAATTGATGCATGGCAACGTAAAATATTTCGTCAACCCCACCGGTCGCTTTGTCATCGGTGGCCCGGTGGGCGATGCCGGGGTTACCGGGCGGAAAATTATCGTGGATACCTACGGCGGTTCTGCCCCCCACGGTGGCGGTGCCTTCTCCGGCAAAGATCCCTCTAAGGTGGACCGCTCCTCTGCTTACATGGGGCGTTATGTGGCCAAAAACATTGTGGCCGCCGGTCTCGCCCGTCAATGCATGGTGCAAATTTCCTATGCCATCGGTATTTCTAAGCCCATCTCCATGATGGTGGAAACCTTTGGTACCGGTGCCATCTCCGATGAAAAAATTGCTGAATTGGTGAGTGCCCACTTCGACCTGCGTCCCAAGGCCATCATTCAGCAATTGGACCTGTTGCGTCCCATCTATCGCAAGTCCGCATCTTACGGCCATTTTGGCCGTGAGTTGCCCGAATTTACCTGGGAGCGTACCGACAAGGCTGCCGCCTTGCGTTCTGCTGCCGG
Source organism: Magnetococcales bacterium (assembly GCA_015233935.1). Lineage (GTDB taxonomy): Bacteria > Pseudomonadota > Magnetococcia > Magnetococcales > JADFXB01 > JADFXB01. The sequence goes on from JADFXB010000009.1 coordinate 37,134, forward strand.
TCTTTAATCCCAGCCTTGGAGTAAAGATTGACCATGAGTGCTTTTACGGATTACAAAGTGGCCGACATCGGTTTGGCAGAGTGGGGGCGTAAGGAAATCGCCATCGCCGAAACCGAAATGCCCGGCTTGATGGCCTTGCGTCGTGAATATGGCAGCAGTAAACCTTTGGCCGGTGCTCGTATCGTCGGCTGCCTGCACATGACCATCCAGACGGCTGTGTTGATCGAAACCCTGGTGGCTCTGGGGGCCGAAGTACGTTGGAGCTCCTGCAACATTTTCTCGACCCAAGATCATGCCGCCTCCGCCATTGCCGCTGCGGGCATCCCGGTCTTTGCCTGGAAAGGGGAGACGGAGGAGGAGTTTTGGTGGTGTATCGAGCAGACCATCACCGGTCCCAACGGCTGGTATCCCAACATGATTCTGGATGATGGTGGGGATGTCACCGCCGTCATGCATGAAGACCGTTATCTTCACCTGCTGAAAGAGGTGCGGGGTATCTCGGAAGAGACCACCACCGGCGTGCATCGTCTCTATGAAATGCACAAGAAAGGCCAACTGAAAGTTCCCGCCATCAATGTCAACGACTCGGTGACCAAGTCCAAGTTTGACAATCTTTACGGCTGCCGGGAATCCCTCATTGACGGCATCAAGCGGGCCACAGATGTGATGATTGCCGGAAAAATCTGCATCGTCTGCGGCTTTGGCGATGTGGGCAAGGGTTGTGCTCAGGCCCTGAAGGGTATGGGAGCCACGGTGTGGATAACCGAGATCGATCCCATTTGCGCCTTGCAGGCCAGCATGGAAGGTTATCGTGTGGTCACCATGGACGATGCCGCCAGCCAGGGGGATATTTTCGTCACCGCCACCGGCAACGTGGATGTGATCACCCGCGCCCACATGGAGCAGATGAAGGATCAATCCATCGTCTGCAACATTGGCCATTTTGACTCGGAGATCGACATTGCTGGCATTCGCAATCTTCCCTGGGAAAACATTAAACCCCAGGTGGATCATGTGATCTTCCCCGATGGCAAGCGTATCATTGTTCTGGCGGAAGGCCGTCTGGTCAATCTGGGCTGTGCCACCGGCCATCCCAGCTTTGTCATGTCCAACTCCTTCACCAACCAGGTGATGGCCCAGATCGAGCTGTGGAACCATGCGGAGCGTTATCCCATTGGTGTCTACGTACTGCCCAAACATCTGGACGAAAAAGTCGCCCGTCTCCACCTGGGCCGCATCGGTGCCAAACTGACCGCCCTTTCCCAACGGCAGGCCGAATACATCGGTGTTGGTGTGGATGGACCCTATAAACCGGAACATTACCGGTATTGATGTTCAAACCAGAACAACGCCCCCTGTGGGGCGTTGTTCAAAGGTTGTGAGAGGATGAAATGGTTCAACCGGCTTTAAAGGCAGATACATTACTTGAGAGGGTGGCCGAACTTTGGGAAAAAAGTTTGACTATCCCGGAGAATTATTTGCCGTTGGAACGGTTGCAAAAAGAAGCAGAAGAGCTGGATAAACCAGGCATGCCTGGGAGGGAAACCGCTTGGTTGGTGCTTGCATTTATTCATGCCATTAAATGGAATAGGGCCAATTCCTATAATTATATACAAAGATTGATTACCGTCTCCGCAAAGGATGTTGTAATACAATATAATATTGCTTTAATTTATTATTCTTTTTGTGATTTTCATAAAAGCATTAAATGTATAGATATTGTTAATGCCGTTGATAAAAATTTTAAAGTAGATTTTTTGGTGTCTTTGTATTTTCTTGTTGGTAGATGGCGGAGTGTTGGTCCTAATCTAGTTGAAGTCGGTAGAACGCAACCTTCTTATAAGTTGGTTAGCTATATTATTGAGGTTGATGGAGCTCAAGATATTATTGACAAATTTAATGTATCAGATGATCATATCATTTTTATTTTAAAAATTGCCTCTGAGGTTTTAATTGAAGTAAATACGCCTATGTTGAAATTTTCTGTAGAAGTTGTTCTGGATGATATTTTAGTGACTTATTATGTTGATAATCGCAGGTGCAAGAGTGGTTTGGATTTAACCATGCGTTTCTTGGATAAGCTACATCAACATCCTGATCATGCAAAAAATTATGGTCGCATCGTCATCAGCTTTGTTGCATCAAGTTTAGAGGAGCTGCAAGGCGATGGTGAAACCGGATGATTTTTTTGTCATGGCAACCTGGTTGCAGGGAGCAAAGCAGGATGAAATGGCTCTCCGCACTGTTATCAATCGTGCCTATTATGCTGCCTTTTTAGAATTTGCTCGTTACGCTGATTTACTGGAACTGCCCGAAGTTCGCGGCGGTGTTCATGAGAAAAAGATCGAGGGTGTCATTGCTTTGTGGCTTCCCAGGGACCACCCTGATTACTCAAGACAGGAAGCCCTTCGCAAGAGTGCATATCTCCTCAATGAAATAAAATCTTGGCGTGTTAAATCAGATTATCGCCTTGATCGTAGTATCTACCAAGCCAACGCAAAAGAGGTTGTGGCGCGTGTAATAAAAATTCGTAATCTTCTGACTTCTCTTGGTACGCCACGTAGTTATTCATTGCAGTAAAATCTGTTCATCCCCCTTGGGGAGTGAATAGAGAATATGAGAGGATGAAATGGCTCAGCCAGCTTTAAAGACGGATATTTTGTATCAGGATTTGGCCATCCTTTGGATACAAAAACGTTCCATTGACGCCAATTATTTGCCTTTAATTCGCTTAAAAAAAGAAGCTGAAAAATTATTGACTCCTGGGAATCCTGTTAAAGGCGAAGCATGCTTAATTCTTGCCTTTGTTTATGCCATATTATGGGAGCGTAAATCTGCTTTGTACTATTTAGAAGAATTTGAACGTTTTAGTTATGCTGATAATATATATTATGTTAATTCTGCACTTATCTATAATTATTTTGGTTATCCTGCAAAAGCGGTTGAATTTATTGAGAAGGTGAGTGATGCAGGAAGAAACAATGATCTCTTTCAAGGAAATGCTTATTCAGTTTACGTGAATTCTGGTTTTTTTAGGAAAGCATTTGAATATTGGAATAATATAAAATCAAAAATTAATCCAAGGATGGAAGCAGTGGAGATGGTCAATATTGTTAAGGCCTTGGATGATAATTCTATCTCTGATTTCGATATAGTTGCTGTCCTTAATGTTGGGTATAAATTGGTGGTTCAGGCAAATATTCCGTTTATGATGACACACCTGTATATAGACCATGGGTTGCATATAGAATTCCTGTTGGATCATCGCTTTATCGATTCAACAATCGATATGCTGTGGGAATTTGCCACGATAGTAACAGAAATGGAAGAATACAATAGAATCTCCAGTACCGTTACCATTAATATGGTCCCGGCAGATTTGTCTTTGGAGGAAGAAGGTGCCAGTTCAATCTGATGATTTTCTGGAATTTGCCAGGTGGATATATCTGGAACGTCATGACGAAATAGCTTTCCGAAATGTTATCAGTCGGGCCTATTATGCAGCGTATTTGACGTTTCGTCCTTATGTGGACCCATTGCCAAAAATTGACATTCCCGCCGGTGAACATGAGAAACTGTTCAGACGGGTAGAAGTGGTTCAGGCTGTTGATCCAATAAATGATGCTGAATATCTTAAAGAATTGAAAAATATTGTAACGATATTGCGCATTATGCGGAAAAAGCGCGCTGTGGCTGATTACGAAATGGGAAGGACTATTAATAAATTTGATTCTCAAAATGCCTTACACCAGGCTGAAAAAATTATCAGCCTTCTTTCCCAGTTAGGGAAACCACGTCCTGTTGCTTCATCCACCTGAATCGCTACTGTCAACTCAATGCCTCCCCCAATCCAACCCCAACAAATGGATGGCCTGATCCTGGCAGCAGGGGAGGGTAGGCGACTGGGCTTGGGACCGAAGGCTTTTTTACAGTTGGCGGGGCATACCCTGCTGGCATATGTGGCGTGGCGATTGAAGGAATTCACCGACCGGGTGGTGGTGGCGGCTCCCCCGGAAATGGTGGAGCGATGCCAAACGTTGGTGCCATGGGCCACGGTGGTGGTGGGTGGTAAAAGCCGTCAGGAGAGTTTGGCCATCTTGCTGGCCCAAGCCCATGCACCCTATGTGTTGGTGGCCGATGTGGCCCGACCCTTTTTTCCCCCGGCTATGGTGTTTGCCATGATGGAAGCGGTGCACCGTTCTGGCGCAACAGCCCCCTTCCTGTCCTCCCAGGTTCCCAACGCCCTGGCTTCTCCCGATGGCTTAACCACAGCGGCCATCCCCTCCCACCAATTGCTGATCATTCAATCCCCCCAGTTGTACCAGAGGGCGACCTTGCAAAAAGTCTATGCACAGGCAGGTCTGGAAAACCGGCAACGGCAATCCACGGTGGAACTCTGTCATGCCGCCGGAGTGGCGGTGGCCATGGTGGCAGGAGAGGAGAGCAATATTAAAATCACCACTCCCCTGGATTGGCAAATGGCCCAAACCCTGCTCCTGCCCCTATTGCCCAGCCTACCTTATGGAAGGCTCCCTGAAAGATAGGCGCAAGCTGCGCAAATTGCTTCCTGTCTCGGTAGACTTTTTGCCCTGTAAACCTATGCTTGACTGGGGTTTCGCGGAATGAAAATAAACTCTATTAAGTGGATGGATGGTCTGCTGCTGTTGGCTCACGCACCTTCTCCCTCACCTGGGCAATGGTAGACAACAAACGTTCCGGGGAAACCGGCTTGGCCAACACCGCATCCATGCCCGCTGCCAGATAACCTGCCCGCTCTTCATAAAAAGCGTTGGCGGTCAAACCCACAATGGGAAGCCTTGCCACGGCAGGATCCGCCATGGCCCGGATGCGCCGCGCCGCTTCATCCCCATTCATTCCCGGCAAGTGCACATCCATGATGATGGCATCAAAAGGATGGCCTACCAAATAACGCAACGCCTCCTCCGCCGACGCCACCGCCTGCACCAAATGACCCTGATGGGTCAATAATCCCTTGGCTGCCATGGTGCTGATGGGGTCGTCCTCCACCAACAACAAGTTTAATTGTCCCTTGGGAGCCGCTAGCGTTTTTTCCACCACCACCGGCTTTTCCACAGCATGCAACAACAAGGGAATAGTAAAACGCACCGTCGTTCCCTGTCCCTGCACACTCTCCAGTTGAATCTCTCCCCCCATGGCCTCCACCAACTGGCGACTGATGACCAAACCCAAACCCGTTCCACCAAATCGACGGGTTATGGTGTTGTCCGCCTGCTTGAAAGGCATAAACAAATGTTCCACCGTCTCCGGCGGCATGCCAATCCCCGAATCGACCACAACAAACTCCAAAAATGGCTGCTCCTCCCGCAAAATCACCCCCACCTGAACCCGAATCGTCCCTTGATGGGTAAACTTGGTGGCATTACCCACCAGATTAAACAATATTTGTTGCAAGCGAACTGGATCCCCAACGACCACCAACGGCACCACAGGTTCCACCGTCTGACTCAAAGCCAACCCCTTCTCCCGACACCGTAACGCCATTAACGACAAAACATTGCCCACCACCTGGCGTATATCCAACTCCACCTGCTCCATCTCCAAGCGACCCGATTCAATCTTGGAAAGATCAAGAATGTCATTAATAATACGCAGCAACGCCTCACCTGCTTCGTTGATAATGGTCACATACTCCCGCTGGCTGGGGTCCAGGGCGGTCTCCCCCAATAAACGGATCAGTCCTAAAATACCATTCAATGGGGTGCGCAATTCGTGGCTCATGCTGGCCAGAAAAAGAGTCTTGGCCTGGTTGGCCCGTTCCGCCTCCTCCTTGGCTTCCCGCAAGGCACGCTCATCCCGCAACCGCTCAGTAATATCCATCCCCGAACTCAAACTGCCATAAGGTGCCCCGTCAGCATCTCGCAATAAGACATTGCGCCAGGTAATCCAACGAATCTCATCCTGACGGGTCACAATGGCGTTGAAAAAGGTATCGGGCATGGCTTGTTTGTCTACCATAATGTCCGAATAAAACGCCTGCAGATGCTCCCGCTCTTGTGGTAACATAAAGCGTGCAAACCAGTTTTGTCCCAACAATTCCTGCTGCCCGACACCCAGTACCCGGCATCCCTCCGGGTTGATATAGTCAATCTTCCCGTGACGATCCATCACCAACAAGATAAAGGCCGCAACTTGCAGATAACCCTGCACCAAATCCCGCTCCCGTCGCAATGCATCTTCCACCAACCGTCGCTGCTCCACCTCTTCCACCAGGGATGCACGAGAAACGGTAATCTGACAGAGTTGCTGACACATGGTGTTGATGCCGTCGGTCAGTTGTCCGATTTCATCCTCGGCCAGTTTCTCCAACCGTTGCTCCAACTGGCCATTGGCAATCTGGCTCACCCCCTGATTCAACATAAGTAAGTGTTGACCAATCCTTCGTCCCAACAGTTGAAACAACCAGGTGATAAACACCCCTAAGATCACCACCCCGGCCATCATAAGGTCAAAGGCCCGTTGGCGACGTGCATTCATCCATTGCGAATTTAACTCTGTTAAACGACTGGAATGGGTGAGTAAAGCCTGCAAGGTAGCCAACAGTTGACCACTCAATCGCTCTTGCAAACCCAACTTAACCTCAGGTGTCAACTCGGTGGTACGCTGATGCAAACGGCAAAGTCGATCAAACAGAGTGGAGGCCTCCCGGACATATTTCTGCATTTCCGACTGCACATCTGCATAAGGCAACTCCAGTCCAATGACCTCCTGCAAACGGTTGCTAACTTGTTGGTGTTTGCTAATCCACTGTAAACGCGGGCGTTCTTCCCGATGTGTCACATATTCATGGGCCAGGATGACCAGTTCACTGATATCCTGTGTCATGTTATCCAGGGTGCGATCCATGCGTACCAGTTGATCCGACCAGCGGGATGCCAGCAGAATACCTGTGGTCACAATGCAGATCATGATGAAAGAAGCCAAGATTCCCAAGAGGATGACGGTACGAAATTTTAACCTTTTCAGAACCGCCATATCCGACTCCCAGATGTATTAATGGATAAGGGTCACCCGTTCCGGAGCTATCCCATGAAGGATGGAAGGTGCGATGTGGCTCATAAAATTGGGGATGGTGGGGCGTGGAGTGGTTTTGGCAGCTTGCCAGCGGGCATGATTTTCCAGTTGAATGACCAACTCCTGATTGAGACCGACATGATACTGGGCAAATCCAGGCAGTACGACCCCTTGCCCCTGTTCACCTGAAACTTCCAGTTGGATCAACCCCAATAAAAATCGTCGCAAAAGATCGGGTCGTTGACTCACCCATTGGCTGTTGGTAGTAAGGTTGAGGGTATTGCTGGGCAGACCTTGGGATTTAAAGACCACCGCCTGTTCCCCCAATTTTTCCACCGCCTGGGAGACGAATGGATCACGGGCACAAAAGGCATCGATTTCACCCCTTGCCAGCATATCGGGGAGAGAATCCACATTGGGTACCACCTGCAATAAGGTGTCTTGCGGCGTCATACCAAATTCCAGCAAATAATTTTCCAGGAAATAGCGCATGGTGGCGTTATAAGCCACTGCCAATTTGTGTTGTTTGAGATCGGTGGGATGGTGGATGCCCCGGTCACGCCGAGCCACAATCATGTACAGATCGGTATAAGTCACCACAGAAGTGAGAATGCGGGTATCTTTTTGATCAAAGGCAGTTTGCACCAGGGGACCAATGCCGGCAATGGCCACATCCACCTCACCCTTATCCAAGGCAACCAAGGATTGGGTGCCGGTGGAATGTTTATGCAGGGTGACATCCAAAAAGACCTTGGAAAATATTTTTTTGCCAATGGCCTCTTCCAGCAAAGGATAAAGATTACCTGCCAATCCCACCCGCAGGGGTTCCACCACCGGTTGCCCGACGGAAGGCAGACTTACCAAAACAAATATTCCCCCTGCCACCACCACCGCCAGCAAGGCAAACCACACATTTTTGTGCGCCAGGCGAATCATCGCTGCCACAATTGATAATTAACAAAAACAGGGGCCGGGACCACACCCACATATCCCGGCACCGCCGGTTGTCCGGTCATGGGATGCACCCATACCGCCGGAGGCAGACCATAAGGAACCGGGGTGGTGGACCAATAGTTGGGACCGACTCCCACCGTTATCGGGGTCACCCTTTGCCAATACAAGTTGCTGGGATAGCTCTCGGTGCCCAAGGTCGCCAAGGAATCTGCCTGAACCAGGGAAAGACTCCCTGCCAGGGAGAGAAAAATCAGGAAATATTTCATGGGGATGTCCCCTGATGGATTTGATTGACGGGATGTTGTTGGGAAAAACCATCCGCCCGCGCCCTGGCAGCAGGCTGTACCGGTTGCTCCGGGTGCCAGCTTGTGGGTTGGGAGGGGGGTGGTTGGGCGTAAAGCCCTGCCGGTTGCTGGAGAAGTTGACCCGGCCCTGCCAATACCACCGGGGCCAAAGAGGAAGAATAGGCCAAGGGTGGCTTTTCATAAGGTGCCACCTGATAGCTGCACCCAGAGAGCATTATAAGTAATAAAAATCTAATTTGCTTCAAGGGAGCACCCCCCAGTCAAATATCGCTTGATTCACCAACCTCCGTCTATTGTGCCATGAATGCATCCATTCGCCAATAAAATTTTTACCCAATCAAAACCATGTATCCTGGAATGAAACTTGTTCAACATTTTGTCCGTCACTCTTGAATAAAATCGTGCCATCCAGACTGGTTTGCCAAAGCAAAGCTCCACTTTTCAGCCAGTCATGCACCACCTCATGACGGGGAAATCCATAACGGTTATATTGGCCCAGAGAGAAAATCACATGCTGTGCCTTTAACTGGTTGGTAAAGCCCATATGACGGGAGCCACCCGAACCATGATGGGGGGCAATCACCACCTGGGCGGTGAGCTTGGGGTTGGCCTTTAACAGCCGTTTGATCCCCGGTCGTTCCACATCTCCCGGTAATAAAAATCCATGTTTCCCGTAGGTGGCCAACACCACCAGGGAGTTATTGTTGGTGCTGCCACCGGTGTGATTGACCTCCGGGTGAATAATTTTTATGGAAAGTCCATGGGCCACCGCTTCATGACCGGCTGCCACCCGTACCAGGTCCGTCTGGCGTTTTTGTGCAAGCTTCAGTAAAAATCCATAGGTGGGGGAGCGACTTTCTTCCCGGGGAAAGTGGCCAATCCACAATTCACGGGTGGAAAAGTTATCCAACATGCGGGCTACCCCGGCATAATGGTCCATTTGAGGGTGGGAAATAATAATGCGTTCCAAACGATCCGCATTGGCCCACCACAAAAACGGGCTGATCACCCCTTCTGCCACATGATAACGGTTGGTAATGATGCCTCCCGCATCCACCAGATGCCATCCACCTCCCGCATCCCGCAACAAAGCTGCCTGGGCCTGCCCCACATCCAAAACGGCAAAGAGCATATGATTTTCATAGGGGGTGGAGCGGGGAATACAGGGCAGGAGGAGGATCAACCCTGTCGCCAGCAATCGTTTGTTCCCGGCAGGCAAAATCGCCGTCAGCGGCAGCAAGGCCACCGCCAACAAAAGCCAGAAAGCAGCCGGTCCGGGAGTGCGCCACCAACCGCCTGGCAACAGGGCATTCCACTCCCCAACCCAACGCAGTGGATCCAGGGAATAGGACATGGCAAAGACCAAAGGATTAAAGGCTTCAGGCCAGGCAAACCAGGCCAGCAAGGCAAAAAATCCCAGGGGAATGGTGGTTACGCTGCTCCAGGTGACGGTGGCCAGATTGGCAAAAAAACCATACCAGGAGACAAAATGAAAATGGTAGGAGACCAGCGGTGTCAAAATCACCCCCACCATCAAAGTTTGCCAAAAACCTTGCCATAAGGTGGAGGTGACCTGCAGACGTCGTAACTCACGTCCCACCGCCAAAAGGGTGGCCACTGCCACAAAAGAAAGTTGAAATCCCGCATCCAACAATTGGGAAGGATGCCACAAGAGTAAAAGAATGGCCGCCGCCATCCAGGAACGCCAGGAGTTGACCGGCCTTCCCAACATGAGGCTACCCAGAAAAACCATGGTCATGATCAACGAGCGTAAGGTGGGAACCGACAAGCCGGAAAGCAGGGCATAAAAAATCAATGGCGGAAGAGAGAGCAAGGCCGACCAGGGTTTCAAATCATAGTGGCGGGACAAGGGAATGAAGAATACCAGCAGCAGTCGAAACAGAAAAAAGCTGCCACCGGCCACCAAGGCCATGTGCAACCCAGAGATGGAAATTAAATGATAGATACCAGAGGCTTGTAATTCTTCCCGCACATCCCGGCTCAGCCAGTTGCGCTTGCCCACCAGCATGACTTCGGTTAACCCCCTTCGCTCACTGCTGACCACCTCCCCCACCTGTTGGGCGATTTGCCAGCGCAAGCGGTTCCAACGCCAGTCGCCCGTATCCTGCAACCCGGCAACTGTCTCCCCTTCTCCCCTGCCATGCAAGGCAATCCCCTGCTGGAGAAAATAGCGGTCCATGTCAAAGGCACCCGGCGACACCTTGCGGGAATACTCCCGAAAGGTGGCTTGCACCTTCACCCGCTCCCCCGGCAAGGCGGTCACTTTGGATTTTTTGAAGACCAGGCGAATCAGGCCAGGGGAGGGGTGTTGATCCAGGCGGGTTTCGTCCAACAGCAGTAGAATATCCTCTGGTCGATCATCCCGGTCTGCCACCACCCCTTCCACCCACACGGTGCCTGCCGGGGTTTCAACAGCCGCCCATTCCGCCTTCTGGGCCTCTTCCCATGCCGTAGCTGCCAGTCCGGCGCAAAGACCCAACAACGCCGCCAAACGGTGCTGGCGGGTTCCCCGTACAAAAAAATAGCCTGCCGGAATCCAGACCAAAACCAGGGGTGGCCAACCCAATTGTGGGAGGCCCCAGCAAATGCCCATGATCATAAAGGCCAAAAATGCTGCCAAGCGCACCCCCCAAAGCAAAGGAGGGCTTATTCCAACCAGCCCATGGAAAACCGGTTATCCTCCAGCAAGTCCATAAACTCCTGGGGAGGCAGGGGACGACTGTACACATACCCCTGAATTTCATCACACTGCCGGGAGCGCAAAAATTCCAGTTGATCGATGGTCTCCACCCCTTCTGCCACCACTGCCAGGTTGAGGCTGTGGGCCAGACCAATGATGGTGCGAATGATGGCGGCATCGTCAGGATCATTGTTGCAATTGCGCACAAAAGATTGATCAATCTTCAGGGTATGAATGGGAAATCTTTTGAGATAACTCAAACTGGAAAAGCCGGTGCCAAAGTCATCGATGGCGAGAGAGAGTCCCATGCGGGCCAAGGCATTCAGTTTATGGAGGGTTTCATCCACATCCCCCATGGCGATGGATTCGGTCAACTCCAGCTCCAACAAGTTGGCATCGTAACCCGTCTCCTGGAGGGTTTGGGCAACCATACCGATGAAGTCCGGTTGATTAAATTGCAAACCCGACAAGTTGACCGCAATACGCAAAGAGGGAAAACCCTGTTGCCGCCAGCGTTGGGCCTGTTGGCAGGCAGAACGCAAGGCCCACTGACCCATGGGTTTAATCAGGCCGGTATCTTCCGCCAGCGGGATAAACTCGGCGGGAGATACCATCCCTCGTTGGGGATGCCGCCAGCGCATGAGGGCCTCCGCCCCCACCACCCGTCCGGTGGCGAGAGAAACCTTGGGTTGGTAGTAGAGTAAAAATTCATCGTTGTCCAAGGCGGTGCGCAGATTGTTTTCCAACAAAATGCGGGCCAGGGAGGAGGCATTTAATTCATCCCGGTAAAATTGATAATTGCTGCGTCCCTTCTCCTTGGCATGATACATGGCGGAATCGGCATTTTTCAGCAAATCCTTCACATTTTCCCCATCCAGGGGATAGACGCTGATGCCAATACTGCCTCCCAGATAAAAGGCCACCTCATCCACCATGAAGGGGGTGTTCATGGCCTCCAACATGGCTGTGGCCAGCAGGGCGGCATCCCGGGGAGCGGCCAGTCGTGGCAGAATGATGCCAAATTCATCCCCACCCAAGCGGGCCAAGGTTCCCCCACCAGACAGACAACGGGAAAGACGACTGGCGGCATCCTTGAGAATTTGATCTCCCCGATCATGACCCAGGGTATCGTTGATATTCTTGAAACGGTCCAGGTCCATCACCAGGACCGCCACCAGCTTGTCTTCCATGCTGGTGCTCTCCACGATGACCTGATTGAGCTTTTCAGAAAAGAGCAACCGATTGGGCAGGTCGGTGAGTATATCGTGACCAGAGAGATAGAGCAGATTTTCCTCCGACTCCTTCACCGTGGTCAGGTCGGAAAAAACCAGGACATAATGAGAGGTTTTGCCGTCGGGATTTTTGATGGCGGTAATGTTGGACCATTGGGGATAAAGTTCGCCATTTTTACGCCGATTCCAGATCTCCCCCTGCCAACTGCCAGAATCCTGCAAAGCGGCCCACATGCGGCGATAAAAATCCCCATCATGCCGTCCCGATTTGAGCATATTGGGGGTTTTGCCCATGGCCTCGTTGGCCTGATAGCCGGTAATACGGGTAAAGGCGGGATTGACCGATTGGATCGTCCCCCCAATATCGGTTACCAGGATGCCATCGTTGATATTGTCGAAAACATTGCCAGCCAGATGCAGTGCCCGTTCTGCCTGGGCCATTTTCAACAGATAGCCCACCCGGTTGCGCAGAATGGCCCAGTGTACCGGTTTGCGAATAAAGTCGGCGGCCCCCGCCTCAAAGGCCCGGTCCACCGATTGATCATCCTCCAGACCAGTGATCATCAAGACCGGGGTAAAACGGGCCTCGGCCATGGCCTTGAAACGGCTGCAAGCGGTGAAACCATCCACCACCGGCATGCGGGCATCCAACAGGACCACGTCCGGCATTTGCTTTTTGACCACCTGCAACAGCTCTTCGCCATTTTCCACCACCAGCAGGTCGTAGCCCTGCCGTTTGAGAAAACGTTCCAGCATCAGGCGAGTGACGGCCTCGTCCTCGGCAATCAGAATCAGCGGTTTTTTGTTCATGGGGCGATTTGCACGACCTCGACCCCCAAGGTGGTCAGATCCAAGATCATGATACTGGCCATCTTGTAAAATCCGTGCACCGTGCCGGGATTGAGCACTAAGGAGCGTCCTACCTGCCGGTTATCCACCTGGTGGGTGTGACCAAACACCAGAATGTCATAGGTGGAACTGGCGATGAGGGCCTCTTTCAACCCCTTCTGGGTGCCGTGGTAGAGGGCAATTTGTTTCTCCATGAGGGTAAGGGTGCCAAACTCTCCCATTAACTCCCCTTTAATGGAATCATAGGCTTTGGCCAGTTGCAATAAATCACCATCATTGTTGCCCAACACCCCGCTCACCTTGAAGCCCTGCATCAAACGCACCGAGCCGGGGTTGACATAGTCCCCCGCATGCAGAAGGTGATCCACCCCACGCTCTCGAAACAACGCCATGGCCATCTCCAAATGCTGGTGATGATCATGGGAATCGGAAAGTAAACCAAGTTTCATGGCCATCCTCATACAATGGGGGAAGATCACCCTTCCTTCTGCATATCGTCATAATCCCGTTCAATCTGGTGACGATGTTTGGCCTCTTGTTCTGCCAGGAAAAGAAACAGGTTGGCCGTTTGCGGGTCATCGGTCTGACTGGCCATATCCCGATAGAGTCGTTCCGCCGCCTTTTCCCGTTTGGCTGCCAGAATCAAAGCATCCTGATAACCCAACTCGCCCTCGGCCACCGGAGCGGCCACCGTGTAATCGGCAATTTGCAGATCGGGATCACGAAACCGCCGCCCGCCACCCGGCAGACGATGGCTGGCCAGAATCTCCTGCAACCTGGCCTTGTGCTCCCACTCTTGTTTGGCATGATCCAGCAAAACATTTCTGACCGCCTGGCTTTCTGCCCTGGTGGCCAACATTTCATAAAATTCCGCCTCCGACTCTTCTTGTTGGATGGCAAATTCGATCACTTCTATAAAACGATCCATGGTTCTTCCTCCCTGAAAGATTCCCATTTAACCCAAGCAGGCTCGGCAAAAATCGTGTTTGTCCAGGTTGTGGTCAAAAAAGGCTTTTTGCAAGGCCAGCACCCGCTCCCCATTCCAGACGCCATCAATCCCCCCTTCGTCCTCCACGTGGCCCAGGCGGACCACACCATCATAATCGGTGCAACAAGGGGTGATGAGGCCATCCCATAAAACGTTCATTTTATTGGCAGGTTCGGCACAACGAAGGGTGCAGGGGTTTGGTGCTCCCTTCTGGTTGCGCTGGTAAGTGACCACCTGGTTATCCTCACCGGCAATATAGTCGGGTTGCCAGTCGGTATCCAAGGAGATGACCGAAACCTGTTCCACCAATGCTTTCAAAGGCGCAAGAAAGGCGTCCACCTTGTCCTGGGTTTGCGGAGATTTATCGGCCAGAATGGTGGAAATATTGAACACCATGCTTTTTTCCAGTCCTCGCTCCGCCCGTTCCTCATGCAGGGCCTGCATGCCCGTAAGCAGGCTGGACCACTTGGCCTTTTTGCGTACCGCTTCGTAGGAGGCGGCATCCACCCCATCCACCGAAAATCCCACCGCATCGGGGCGGGCATCCAACAATCTTTGGCGCATAATGGGACGGTCCAGCATGGCTCCGTTGGTTTGAATGGAGACCTGACAACCCATTTTGTGGGCCAGATCCACCATTTGGGGCAACTGTTTATGCAGCAGGGGTTCTCCCAGGAAAAAAAGCTTGATCACCCCGCTAAAGTGAATACGAAAGCGGCTTTGACCGGGCAGGGCCAAATTGTCCAGGAGATGGGAGCCACCACGAAACCGCCAGGTTTCCAACAGACGCTGCCAGATGGCCATGGTCATGAAACCGGTGGGACGGGTCATAATGCGCCGTGGGCACATGACGCAGTCCAGGTTGCAATGGTTGGTGGGTTCCACCTGCAACAGGCGGGGAGAGGAGGGGCGCAGATAACGGCGTTTGCAACGGGTTCCAGGGGGTTGCGACAGCCACAGACGTTGCTGAACCTCCCGCATGTCTGCCAGATAGGGGAGGGGGCGTTTGACCAGATCGGCGGCCAGTTGGGCCACGGAAAGACCCAACTCCACCATGGCCATCATTTCATCTCCCAGGGTGAGGACGGGAATTTCTGCCATCTTGACCATTTGGGCGGCCCAGGCCCCAATGGTGGCGATATCCTCCCCGCTTTGCAGGTGGATATCGTTGATATTATTAGCAACCAGGTTGGTCATATCCAGCAGGGCGGCATGGGCATCCCCTGCCAGAAAGCGTGCCAGGGCAAGATGGTATCGTTGCCAGGAATCTTCCTGTTGCGCCAGGGCGTTTTCCAAATAGACAATCGCCTCACCAAACCGACGACTCATGAGCAACTGTTCCATGTGTACGGCCAGTTGCTGGTCAGGCGACAGGGTCATTTGGATTACTCCACCGTAACGCTTTTAGCCAGATTGCGGGGTTGGTCCACATCGGTGCCTTTTTGCACCGCAATGTGGTAGGCCAGCATTTGCAGGGGAAGCACTGCCAGCATGGGGGCGGCGAATTCACCCACATCTTCCAGATCGAACAAGTGCTCCACCTGGCCATGCAGGGAGGAACCACGGGTGGCGATGGCAATCACTTTGCCACCCCGCGCCCGTACCTCTTCCAGGTTGCCATGGGTTTTTTCCGCCAGTCGTCCCTTGGGGGTGATCACCACCACGGGCAGGGATTCGTCGATCAAGGCGATGGGACCATGTTTCATCTCACCGGCGGCATAGCCTTCCGCATGGATGTAGGAGATCTCTTTCAGCTTGAGTGCCCCTTCCAGGGCAATGGGAAAATAGCTGCCCCGTCCCAGAAAGAGAAATCCCTTGGCCGTGGCCCAGCGACGGGCGATGGCGATGATCTCCTCCTCCCGTTCCAAAATTTTTTCCATGGCGGAGGGAAGATGGAGGAGTTGCTGCACCATCACCCCTTCCTGACGGGGATCTAAATGTCCCCGCGCTTTGGCCAGGGCCAGGGCCAGGCAGGCCAAAACCGCCAGTTGGGTGGTGAAGGCCTTGGTGGAGGCCACCCCGATTTCCGGTCCCGCCAAGGTATGAATGACCCCGTCCGCCTCTCTGGCCACCGAGGATTCGGCCACGTTGACGATGGCCAGCACCGGTTGACCTTGGCTTTTGGCAAAGCGGATGGCGGCCAGGGTGTCGGCGGTTTCCCCACTTTGGGAGATACCGATCATCAAGGTATTGGGCAGGGAAGGGGGTTCCCGATAACGATATTCGGAGGCGATATCCACCACCACCGGCAGACGCGCCAACTCTTCGATCCAATATTTGCCCACCAGACCTGCATGCCAGGAGGTGCCACAGGCCACGATGGTGACCGATTGGATTTCACCCAACTGAATTTTGGCCAGGTGTTGTTCCATCTCCACTGTGAGTTGGGAGCCGTGCAATAAATCCTTGAGAGTTTCACCCACCACGCTGGGCTGTTCGTGGATTTCTTTCTGCATGTAATGGCGGTAGGGCCATTTTTCCGTCATGTCGGCGGAAAGGCGGGAGAAACTGACAGGCCGCTCCACTGGTCGTCCCTGAAGGTCTTGAATCTCCACTTTATCCTGGGTGAGGAAGGCCACATCGTTGTCATGGAGATAGATCATGCGTCGGGTATGGGAGACCAGGGGGGTGGCATCGGAGGCTATAAAGTTTTCCCCCTCGCCCATGGCAACAATTAAGGGACTACCCCTTCTGGCAGCCACCAACATTTCTTCATGGCCAAGGATCAATATGCCCAGGGCATAGGCTCCATGCAGTTGGCCCAGGCTTTCTCGAATGGCCTCCCGCACCTCCAGGCCGGCATTCAGATGGCTCTGAATCAGGTGGGGGATGACTTCCGTATCGGTTTCCGAGGTAAACTGGAAGCCCCGTCGTTGCAGCATGCGACGCAATTCCTGATAATTTTCGATAATGCCATTGTGCACCACCACCACGTCACGGCTACGATGGGGGTGGGCATTAATATCGGTGGGGGCACCGTGGGTAGCCCAGCGGGTATGACCGATTCCTACTGTTCCAGGTAAGGGGGTGGTAGCAAGAAGCTCTTCCAGTTGGGCCAGCTTGCCTTTGGAACGCATGATATGGATGGCATTGTCATGCAATACCGCCACCCCGGCTGAGTCATAGCCCCGGTATTCCAACCGCTTGAGGCCGTCCACCAGCAGATCGGTGACATGGCGATGACTGATGGCTCCGATGATTCCGCACATAAAACTACCCTCCCTGGTTCAGCGAGATTGTCGCCGTTGATGCCATTCAGGAATATGCCGCTGGGGAACCCGTGAAATGGCCAGACTGCCAGCGGGAACGTTGCCGGTGATGGTTGTTCCGGCGGCCACCACCGCTTCGGCAGCCACGGTGACCGGGGCTACCAATTGGGTGTCGGAGCCGATGAAGACACCATCTTCGATGATGGTCTGGTGTTTGTGGACCCCGTCATAGTTGCAGGTGATGGTTCCTGCCCCCACATTGACCCGCTCTCCCAGGGTGGCATCGCCAATATAGGAGAGGTGGTTAATCTTGCTGTTGGCCCCGATGCGGGATTTTTTGACTTCGCAAAAGTTGCCCACCCGCACCCCGGCGGCCAGATCGCTGGCAGGACGCAGACGGACAAAAGGCCCCACCTGGTTGGGACCGGCCAAACGGGCACCGTCTATGTGACTGAAGGCTTCAACAATACAGCCATCCCCCAGGGTGGAATTCTGGATTTGGCAGAAAGGACCGATGCGGCAATCTTCGCCAATCACCACCCCTGGTCCCAACTGGACGTTGGCCAGGATGACCGTATCCATTCCCACCACAACATCGGGGGACAACCAGCAGGAGGAAGGATCCTGAAAGGTGACCCCCTCCTTCATAAGTTTTAAAACAATTCGGTCACGGAGGGCTATTTCCAATTCTGCCAACTGGACGCGGGAGTTGACCCCGGCGAAGGAGAGGGGATCCTGATGGCAGAGGGCACCCACGGATAAACCCGCCTGCCGACAAAGGGCAAGCACATCGGTGAGATAAAACTCCCCTGAGGCATTGTTGACTCCCAGGCGGGCCAGCCATTGGGGAAGCAGGGAGAGATCAAAACACCAAGTACCGGTGTTAACCTCCTGAATGATTCTTAGTTTGCTATCGGCGTCTTTTTCTTCAATAATAGCGGTGGGAAGATTTTGTTCATCCCGCACCAGACGACCATATCCGGTGGGATCGGTCAGATGCATGGTGTAGAGGGAGACACCGTTGCCGCGTTCTTGGTGGTATTTCCATAAGGTGGTAAGATCCTGGCTGCCAATCAAGGGGACATCCCCATTGAGAACCAGGAGTTCTCCCGACTTGTCGGTCATTTGGGCGACGGCACAGGCGACCGCGTGGCCGGTTCCCAGGGGGGGATTTTGTTCCACCCAGGTGAGATCGGGGGCATCCAAAGCGGCCTTTACCGTCTCCGACTGATGACCCACCACCACCAAAATTTGGCGGGGGTGCAGGGCGCGGGCGGCTTCCAGAACATGGGCCAGCAGGGGTTTGCCTGCCAGGGGGTGCAAAACCTTGGCAACCTTGGAACGCATGCGGGTTCCCAAACCGGCAGCCAGTATGACGATGGAAAGAGAAGAAGATGCGGTGTTATCCATGATACCCTGTTGCTGGGAGATTGAACTCTGCCTATTTTAACCCATTGTCCAACGATTAAAAGGCGTATTCTACACTTTTTCCGGAGTTTCGTCCATGACTGCACCATTGACCGCCGTCATTCTGGCAGGGGGACTCTCCCGGCGCATGAACGGGGTGGCCAAGGGAACCTTGCCTTTGGCGGGGGAGGCGGTGATCCAACATGTGATTCGTCGTTTGCTGCCCCAGGTATCCCGGATCATCATCAATGCCAACGATCAGCAGGCCTATCAATCTTTTGGTTTGCCGTTGATCCCGGATCAACGCCCCGATTATGCCGGACCACTGGCTGGGGTGGAGGCGGCTTTGCAGTCGGTCTCTGAGGAATGGATCCTCACCGTGGCGGTGGATATTCCCTTTTTGCCCCATGATTTGGTCGCCATCTTGAGGCAGCAGGCGGTGGACGCTCCAGTGACGGTATCCAGCCGTGGCAGGTGTCACCCGGTGGTCTGTTTATGGCCCCGCACGGTTTTACCGAATATCCGAAATGCACTGGATAAAAGGGCATTTAAACTCGTACAATGGTTTTCACTTCATCCCCATGTGGTGGTTCCCTTTGCCGATTGGCCGGGGGGGGTGGATCCCTTTTTCAATCTCAATCAGCCCGACCAGTTGCTGGAAGCAGAAGGGTGGCTGTCCAAACTGGCCGGGGCTTGCTAGGGAGTTCAGGATGGCCCGTTTTCTCTATTTTGCCTGGTTGCGGGAGCGGTTGGGCAAACCTGCCGAAGAATATATTTTGCCGGAGTCGGTGACCACCGTAGGCCAGATGATCCAGCATATGCGGGAACGGGGGGAACCCTATGCCACGGTTCTGGCTGATACCCATTTGCGGGTGGCGGTGAATCAACACTATGCCAGCCCGGAGGTGGCTGTGGACAATGGCTGTGAGATTGCCCTCTTTCCACCGGTGAGTGGGGGAAGTTCATGATACGTATTCAGGAGGAAGATTTTTCCAGCGAGGTGGAGATAAAAGCACTGGTGGCTGGTCTACCTATGGTAGGCGGCGTGGTGGCCTTTATTGGTACGGTGCGGGATATTACTGGCGACAGCCAGGTGGCGGCCATCGAACTGGAACACTATCCGGGCATGACCGAATCGGAGCTTGCCAGGATTGAAGAGGCAGCCCACGCCCGTTTTCCGGTGGAAGCCCTGCTGGTGGTCCATCGGGTGGGACGCTTGACCGTGGCGGATAATATCGTATTGGTGGTGGCGGCCTCTCGTCATCGGGCGGCGGCCTTCGATGCCTGCCGCTATTTGATCGACCACTTAAAAATTCACGCCACCTTCTGGAAAAAAGAAATTCTCACCGACAACAGCCAACGCTGGGTCAACGCCTGCCCCGGTTGTGAGGCGGCGGCCAGCCAATGGCAGGAGTTGCGCACCATGGGACACACCCATCCTGTTGCCTCAGCCCCGGCAGAACCCCACCATCATGACCACCCCTCCTGGGCCGGTCTGCGGGTGGGTATCCTCACCCTGTCCGACAGCCGCTCTCTGCAACAGGATGGCAGTGGCGATGCCTTGCAGGGAGGAGTGGAGGCCCTGGCTGGTCAGGTGGTGGAGCGGCGACTCATTGCCGACGATGCCCCCCTTCTCACCCAAATGTTGTTGGAGTGGTCCGATCAACTTAAACTGGACGTGATCCTCACCACCGGTGGTACCGGGGTGGGACCACGGGATGTGACCCCAGAGGCCACCAAAGGGGTTCTGTTGAAAGAATTGCCAGGGGTGGCAGAGTTGATTCGCACCACCGGATTGCAACAAACCCGCCATGCGGTGCTCTCTCGTGGTTTGGCAGGCATGCGTAACCATACTTTGATTATTAACTTGCCCGGCTCGAAACGGGGGGCGGCCCACGGATTGCAAACCGTGGCCGATCTGGTTCCCCATGTGCTGCGCATGGCCCATGGAGGTGGTCATGGCTGATTTGTCCGAATATATCTCCCAGGAGGGGCTGAATCAATTTTTCCACGATGTGCGGGAAAACCTGGACCTCATGGAGAATTCCCTGTTGGAAATTGAAGAGGATGAACAGGCTGTGGAACCCCGTAACAGCCTGTTGCGGGCTATCCATTCCATCAAGGGGGCAGCCCATATGTTCGGCTATGAGCATATGGCCCAGTTTTGCCACTTGTTGGAGGATGTGCACATCCCTGTCAATAAAGGGGAGCTGGAGGCGGACAGTCAGTTGATCAGCAAAACTTTGCGGGCGCGTGACTTGTTGGAACAATTGATGGAAGGCACTCTGGATGATGCCTTGTATGCAAGTGTCCACCAATATTTTTCCGACCTGGCTCCTGAACGTGCGGCCCCGGTGGCCACCACCGAAGAACCGGTGACCACGGGTATGGTGCAGGATTTTTCCATTGTGTTTTCCTTCCAGCGCGACAAGGATATTTTCAATACCGCCACCAATCCTTTGTGGTATTTGCGCTCCTTGCGGGAGTTGGGGGAGTTGCGCATTCAGTGTCAGACCCACCAGGTTCCCTTGCTGGGGGAGATTGATCCGGGTGTCTGTTATTTGCAATGGAAAGGCCACTTGGTCACCAAAAGCTCTCGCGCCGCCATTATGGATGAATTTACCTTCATCGAAGATGACCTGGCAGAGTTGGTGGTGGAGCAAGAGGCCCAACGTACCCAGGAGAGTGCGGTTTGTTTAAAACAGCTCCAGAAAAAAGAGGTGGAGCCACCCCGTATTCCTTCCGAGTTTATCGACGAACGTTATCTGAAAATTCTCATCGTGGATGATGATTTTAACAATCGCATGGTGTTGCGGGGAATTTTGCAAACCTTCGGCGATTGCGACATGGTAATCGATGGCAGCGAAGCCACGGAAATTTTTGAAATCGCCCTAGCCGATGGCAAACCCTATGATCTTGTCTTGTTGGACATCATGATGCCGGTGATGGATGGTTATGCCGCTTTGCAACGCATTCGCCAGCTTGAGCAGGAGTATGGGGTGAAGCCCAGGGAAGAGACGGTGGTGATCATGGTCACCGCCCTGGATACCCCTCGCAGCATCTTTCGCGCCTTTTATGACAGTGGCTGCACCGATTATGTGGTCAAACCGGTCAGTCGTGAGACCATTATGAATAAATTGATGCAGCATGGGTTGGTGCTGAATGGCTGAGGAAAAGGGATTTTCTTTCCAGTTGGAGCAGCAGGCGGGCAAGGCACGGGCGGGTCGCATGGTGACCCGGCGGGGGGTGGTGGAGACCCCGGTCTTCATGCCGGTGGGAACCCGTGGCACGGTCAAGGCCATGACCACCCCGGAGTTGCGCCAGGTGGGAACCTCCATCCTATTGGGCAACACCTACCATTTGCATTTGCGCCCTGGTCATGAATTGGTGGAGCAATTGGGGGGCCTGCACCGTTTTATGAACTGGTCGGGACCGATTCTCACCGATTCCGGGGGCTTTCAGGTGTTCAGCCTGGGCAAGCTGCGCAAGATCAAGGAGGATGGGGTAACCTTTCGTTCCCATATCGATGGGGCGGCCTGTTATCTTTCGCCGGAGTCGGCGGTGGCCATCCAGGAATCCCTTGGCTCTGACATTATGATGCAATTGGATGAGTGCCCCCCCTATCCGGCAGAGCGGGAGTATGTGGCCAACTCCATGCAGCTTTCCTTGCGTTGGGCCGCCCGTTGCAAGGAGGCCCGTACCGCAAAGGGGGGTGCCCTGTTTGGCATCGTCCAGGGGGGCATGTATGAAGATTTGCGCTTGGCCTCGGCGGAAGGCTTGATGGACATTGGTTTTGATGGGTATGCCATCGGCGGCTTGTCGGTGGGGGAACCCAAAGTATTGATGAACCAGGTGCTCTCCTATCTGCCTGCCCGTTTGCCGGAGAATGCCCCCCGTTATCTCATGGGGGTGGGGACGCCGGAAGATTTGGTAACGGCGGTGGCGGCGGGTGTGGACATGTTTGATTGTGTCATGCCCACCCGCAACGCCCGCAACGGTCAGCTTTTTACCCATACCGGCAAGATCAACATCAAGCAGGCCCGCTATCGCCAGGATGATGGCCCGTTGGATGCCCAATGTGGCTGTGAAACCTGTGCCCATTACAGTCGTGCCTATGTGCACCATTTATTCCGCAACGGGGAAATTCTCGGCCATCGCTTGATGACCCTGCACAATCTGGCCTACTACCACCACCTCATGGCCACCATGCGCCAGGCCATTCTTGAACAACGCTTTGAGGAGTTTGCCAGGGAGTTTTTTGCCTCTTATCCATCGTCTGGAGAGTAACCATGGCCAAGCTGGAGGGGATACGCATTCGCAACTTCCGTAGCCTGCAGGATGTCACGCTGGGCCGGTTATGGCATTCGGACCCCTCCGTGGAGCCTCTGACCTCCTTGACGGTGGTTATTGGCAAAAATGGGGTGGGCAAGAGTTCTTTGTTTGATGCCTTCGGTTTCCTGGCCGACTGCTTGCGTACCAATGTGGAAGAGGCTTGTGATATGCGGGGGCGGGGGGGATTTGAGCGTATTCGTTCCCAGGGGCAGAAGGGACCGATTGTGTTCGAATTGTATTACCGTGAAAGTTTAGTAAGTAGACATATTACTTATGGGTTGGAAATTGATGCAGATCAGGATGGTCTTCCTTTTGTCTCGATGGAGGTACTGGGCCAAAGAAGAAAAGGATTAGCTTCAGGCCCGCCTTTCTTCTTCTTTATTCTTTCAAAAGGAAAAGGTTGGGCTTGGAAAGAAGAAGAAGTCAGTGATTTTGGTATAGAGTCTGGACAGAATTGGGATGATTCTATCAAAGAAGTAGTTAAGAAAGAAGATCGTAAAGCCGAAGCAGTCAGTCTGGTGAGTTCTAGTAATCTGGGGGTGGCAACGGTAGGGTCTTTGAAACAACACCCCCGTATTGCCGCATTTCGCCAGTTTTTGGAAAGTTGGTATTTGAGTTATTTCACCCCCGATGCCGCCCGCACTCTGCCCGTCTACGGTATGCACAAACATTTAAACACCCATGGCGATAATTTGGCCAATGTGGTGCAGTTTATGGAACGTGAGCACAAGGACCGCTTTCAGTCCATCCTTGAACGCATTGCCGAACGAATACCCGGCATCCAGCGCATCGACACGGAAAAAACCCCGGATGGCCGTTTGTTGCTGCGCTTCCATGATCGGGGCTTCCAGGCTCCTTTTTATGTCCACCAAATGTCGGATGGCACCCTGAAACTGTTTGCCTATCTACTCTTGCTGGAAAACCCCACCCCACCCCCATTTATCTGCATCGAAGAGCCGGAAAACGGACTCTACCATAAATTGCTGGCAACCCTGGCTGCGGAATTCCGCCGTTATGCCGAAGACAATCAGGCGGGTTCCCAACTCTTTGTGACCACTCACCAACCCTATTTGGTGGATGCCCTGAATCCCCAGGAGGTTTGGATTCTGGAAAAAGGGGAAGATGGTTTTACCACCATCCGCCGCGCCAGTGAAGATCCCCTGGTGGTCAATCTGGTGGCAGAAGGGCTGCCGTTGGGCAATTTGTGGTTCAGCGATTATCTGGACGCCAGGTGATGCCATGCACATGGAAATCTTGGTGGAAGATTTTTCCGGTAAAGCATTATTAGAGTCGTTGCTTCCAAAAATGGTGAAAGAGGGGCATTACTACAGGCTTCATTCCTATAAAGGATTGGGGAATCTGCCCAACGATTTAAAAGGGGATGCCGATCCAAGTCTACGTATCTTGCTGGATCGCTTGCCAAAATTGCTGAATGGGTATGGGAATACTTTTAAAAATCAACCGAATAATCCTTCATCGGTGATGGTGGTGTGCGATTTAGATCGCAGGTGTCCAAAAAAATTTCGTGACCAGCTTATGTTGCTGTATAATAATTTAAACAATAAACCCATTACAAAATTTTGCCTGGCTGTGCAAGAGATAGAGGCATGGTATTTGGGTGATCTGCAAGCATTGGAAAAGGCTTTTCCTGGCAAAATCGGCCAATTAAAAAAGATGGGTAATCCAGATCAACTTAATGATACATGGGAATTTTTGGCCGATGCCATCTATCCGGGAGGCAATAAAGAGTTGAAAAAACACAATGTGGGTGAGGTAAAATATCAATGGGCGAAAAAAATCGGGCCGCTCATGGATATTGAAAACAATCAATCGGCCAGCTTCCAATATTTCAAGAAGAAAATTGAAGAGTTATGCAACATGGGGTAAGAGGGGTAGCCACAGTTTATCCATTGAAAACCACTAACGCTGCCCCGCCCATGGATGATATAATGGGGTTGGTGGGTGCTCACACCTGTTATACCCCTGGCTGAACAGGAACTCTCATCATGAAGTTTATGGACCCCCGCATCGACTTTGCCTTTAAAAAAATCTTCGGCAGCGAAGATGCCAAGGATGTTTTAATCTCCTTTCTGGAAAGTTTGCTGGGATTGGAAGGAG